>CAYFUB010000837.1:0-5533 GCA_964346195.1 uncultured Pirellulales bacterium | reverse complement strand
GGCAAGTGTCAAGTTTGAAGTGTGAAGCCGGAATCTTTCATCCGTGTTCATCCGTGGTTGACAAGTAGTTGTCGGTTCCTGGTTCTCAGTTCTCAGTTGAGAATCTGCGAAAATCGGTGTCATCTGCGGATGAAAAGGCTTGGATTCGTGCCCGTTCAACTGCGCTCAGGGCGGGGCTTGGCGAGAGGACTGGTTTGGCTGCGGCCGCACGCCGTGCTCGGTCGTTCGCGTGTTCCATCGTTCCATTCATGCGACCGGGCTTACGCCAAGTGTACGGTCAGTTGTACCGCGGCGGAGGAGACGGCCTGGACCGTGATGGACGCGCCGGCCAGCTCGAAAAGCCGGTGATGGACGGGGAAGTACAGGTTGTAGCCCATGCCGACGTGGCCTGAGGTTATCGTGACGGCCAGGGAGAACGTGCCGTCGCTCGGCATGCCGGCATAGACGAGCGAGATACTCGTCATGAATCCGCGCTTGATCCGGACCGATTGGCCGATTTTGAGGTCGTGGTGCTTGCCATCCGACATTTTCCTGCTCCTTGTGTCTCTCTGAGGCTTTCCGGCCGCGACCGCCCGTCTTGAAAGGCTGAGACAACGAAGCCGCACGCCTGCCATTATCCCTAAAGACGCACGAGAGGCACGAGTATTCGCCAGGTTTTGGTGGGCCGTGCCGGTGCTCGACTTGTTTTCGTGGGGGGCGTGCATCCTGTCATCCTGAGCATCAGCGAAGGATCTGGGTTGAGAACGGTAACCAGCGTTGGCTCTATTCGTGGGCCAGATGCTTCGCTTCGCTCAGCATGACGAATCCAGGCGGCTCGGCCACAAAATGTGGTCACCCGTACCGACGGCACTGGACTGTTCTTTGACAGGATGGGCGTTCTGTGGTAACATGGCGTGTCGCCGGGGCGGTCCCCGTGGGCTATGGGTTACGTGGAGCTGGGAACAGGCATGTCAGGCAATCTGGATCGACGTGAATTTCTGAAAGGCTCGCTGGTGGGCTCCGCGGCGGCTCTGTCGGCCCTCAGTTTCGAGGAACGGGCCCTTCTGGCGGCGCAGGACGCGTCCAAGGTGGCCCGGGAGACGGGCGTGCAGGGTCTGCCGGCGGGCAGGATCGGCAATGTAACCATCAGCCGGTTAATTTGCGGCGGCAACCTCATCGGCGGCTTCGCCCACAGCCGGGACCTGATCTATGTCTCACCTCTGCTGAAGCACTATTTCACCGATGAAAAAATCATCGAGACCCTCGAAATCTGCGAGGAAAACGGCATCAATACCATCATCGCGGGCACCAGCTCCGCCGGGGTGCTGAGGAAGTACCGGGACGAGCGGGGGGGCAAGATTCAGTGGCTGGCCCAGTGCGTGCCCCAGGCGGATGACCTGGAAACCGACGTCAAGAAGGCCATCGACGGCGGGGCGGCCGGGGCGTTCCTGATCGGCAACGTCGGCGACGAGTGGTCCCGGGCCGGGAAAGTCGAGCTGATCGGCAGGTTCCTCGATTTCGTCAGGAGCCAGGGGCTCATTACCGGCGTGGGCGGGCATAACCTCGGCACGCCGATGTTCTGCGAAGAGCACAAGCTGCCGGCCGATTTCTACATGAAAACCCATCACAGCACGAAATACTGGTCCACGCGCCGGCCCGACCAGAACCTGGACGTGATCGACAACTACGCCGTCGATAACTACTGGGACAAAGAGCCGGACAAGACGGCCGAGTTCATGCGAAAAGTGGAGAAGCCCTGGATTGCCTACAAGGTCCTCGCCGCCGGGGCGATTCACCCGCGCGACGGATTCCGGCACGCCTTCCAGAACGGGGCCGACTTTCTATGCGTAGGAATGTTCGACTTCCAGGTCAGGGAGGACGTCATTATCGCGAAGACTATCCTGTCCGGCGCGGTGCAAAGGCGACGGCCCTGGAGAGCATAGATACCTGTACCAACGGCGAATCTGATGTAAAGGGGATTAGTGCTATGGCGGGAAGGAAAGTGAATCGGCGTGGGTTCATCAAGGGAACCGTGGCGACATCGGCCGGCGTGGCCTTGGGCCTGCACAGCTTCGAGGAGCGAAATCTCCTGGCGCAAATGGCCGCGGCCGGCGCCCAGCCAAAGGACAGGCGGTCCCCGGCCAGCGGTGGAAAAATGGCTTACGGCCAAATCAAGGACCTCAAGGTGAGCCGGATCTTCTGCGGCGGCAATCTGATCGGCGGCTGGGCCCACAGCCGCGACCTCGTTTACGTCTCCGACCTCGTGAAGGCCTATCACACCGATGAGAAGATATTCGAGACCTTCGAACTGGCCGAGGAGATGGGCATCAACACCGTCCTGACCAATCCCGTATCCGACCGGGTGATCAACCGGTACTGGAACGAGCGGGGCGGCAAGATCCAGTGGTTCTCCGACTGCGCCTCGGGCAAGGACATCAAGGAAGGCATCAAGCGCTCGGTCGATAACGGCGCCCACGGCGTGTACGTGCAGGGGGGGCTCGCCGACCAGGCCATACGCGCCGGGAAGGTGGCCGCGATCGGCGAGGCACTGGACTACATCAGGCAGTTCAAAGTGGCCGGCGGGCTTGGCGCGCATGACCTCGAGACGGTCAAGGCGTGCGTGAAGGCCGGTTTCAAGCCGGACTTTTGGGTCAAGACGGTCCATCCGGACAACTACTGGTCGGCGACGCCGAAAGAAAACCGCAAAATCTTCGACGCGGTCGGCCCGTCCAGCAACGACCACGACCAGCCCCACGACAACATGTGGTGCCGCAACCCGCAGGAGACGATCGAATACATGGCGGGCCTGGAGGAGCCGTGGATTGGGTTCAAGGTCCTGGCCGCCGGAGCGATTCGACCCAGGGACGGTTTTCGCTTCGCCTTCGAGGGCGGCGCCGATTTCATCTGTGTCGGCATGTTCGACTTCCAGGTCCGCGAAGACGTAATCATCGCGCGGGATATCCTTTCCCGGGAGGTCAAGCGCTCCCGGCCGTGGCGCGCGTAATGCTTTGCTGTGTTCGAGCAGCGCCGGCGGGCGACTCCGTCGCAGCGCGCGCGATCCCTGCGGGACTTACCCACGACGAGGGACTTAGTACACCGGCACTTGTCACGCGAGACATCGGAGAAAGACGCCCGGCCCCGCGCGCGAGGCGGTCCCACGCCGGGCCTGAAAATCATAAAAAAGAAGCCCCCGCTATTGATGAGGGAGAGGAAGCGAGACTATGCGGGGGCCTGTGGACAAATCAATTGAAATTCATCCTACCGGCGGCTGGGAGACAAGTCAACAGGATTCACGGAAATTTTTCAAAAAAATCTGGGCGGCACAATCCGGGGGTTGTGCTGCAATTCCCATGCCGGTGAAGGCCAATCGGGCGGAATGATCCCGGTGGCTCGGACGCGGGACCGGATGCCGGGGGCGGGCGACGCCGTTCGGCGCGCAAAAGCAGGATAAAACCCGCTGCCGACTGGAGTTGCACTCCGGTAGGATATGCCGGCGGGCGCTTTTCGGTGTCATTCTTGACGCTCCGGCGGGGGTGGCGTATAGTAGATTTTTTGCGAAAAATGGGTTCTAAGGATATCGCACAAGGGGTAACGGATGACCGCGAAGGGGCAGTGTGAGAGATGCACGGGACTGTGCTGTCGGTACTTCGCGCTGCCGATTGAGACGCCGGAGACCCGGGCGGACTATGACGATATCCGATGGTACCTTTGCCATGAGGATATCACCGTGTTCGTCGAAGACGGTGACTGGTATCTCAACGTGAAGAACAAGTGCCGGTACCTGTCTGAAGGGGATCATACCTGTCTCATCTACGACAGGCGGCCGCGGATCTGCCGCACGTACAAGCACTCGGATTGTGACTTCGTCGATGGGGAGTACAAGTACGAGTTGCATTTCACGAGCGAGAAAGACATGGATGAGTACATCAGGATCAAATTCGACAACGACGCCGCCGAGGGGCGTAAGGTCAGGAGCGCCAAGAGAAAGAAAGCATGAAAATACCGCCGGTCAAGGGAACCAGAGATTTCTACCCGCCGGAGATGGCCCGGCGCAACTGGATTATCGATGGTTGGAAAAAGGTCTCGCTGCGCAACGGGTTCGAGGAGTACGACGGCCCGATCTTCGAGCACCTGATGATGTACCAGATCAAGAGCGGCCAGGAAATCGTCGAGCAGCTCTTTTCGCTGCAGGACCGGGGCGGACGGGAGCTGGCGATTCGCCCGGAAATCACGCCCACGCTGGCCCGCATGGTGAATCAGCAGATCAATTCGCTGCCGCGTCCGATCAAGTGGTTTTCAGTCCCGCGTCTGTGTCGCGCCGAACGGCCCCAGAAGGGCCGGCTCCGCGAGTTCTTCCAGTGGAATATCGACATCATCGGCGCGGACAGGAGCGAGGCGGACGCCGAGATCATCTTCACGACCCTGGACTACCTGCGCATGGTCGGCCTGACAGCCCGGGACATACGGGCCAAGGTATCGAGCCGCCGACTGCTCGCCACGGTCCTTACGAGCATCGGAATTTCCGGAGAGAGACTGGACTCCCTTTACGTGGTGCTCGACAAGAAGCCCAAACTGCCGGCTGAGACATTCGGGGCGGTGCTGGCCGAGCAGGTGCCCAACAAAGAGCAGGCCGGGAAGATACTCAGATTCATGTCACTTGACTCGATTGAGCGGATCGCCGAGGTGACGGAGCCGAACGAGGCACTTCTCCGAGCCATCGACGAGCTCAATACCGTCTTCACGACGCTGAACTGGATGGGGGTGGGTGACTACTGTGTCTTCGACCCGAGCATCGTCCGCGGCCTGGCGTACTATACGGGCGTCGTGTTCGAGGTGCACGACATCGCCGGCGAGCTGCGGGCCATCTGCGGTGGCGGACGCTACGACAACCTGCTGCGTGATTTCGGCGGCCCGCCTATTCCCGCCACGGGGATGGGAATGGGTGACACCGTGCTGGAGATTCTGTTGCGGGAACGGGCGCTGCTCGATGAGCAGGTACCCAAGCGGGAACTCGAATATTTCGTCGCTTTCACCGATGAGCGGCTCCAGCCGACCGTGTATCAGCTCACGGCTCAGATCCGCGCGCGGGGACATTCAGCGAACTTCAGCTATAAGCAGGGCGGCCTGTCGAAGCAGCTCAAGGAAGCGGCCGGCCAGAACGTAAAAAAGTGTATCATTATCGGCCAGGAGTACAGCCAAAACAGGCAGGTGGCGGTCAAAAATATGGCCACCGGCGAGCAGGGCCTGATCGACGTTGAGCAGTTCTTGTCAGAATTGGGTTCGTAGTGACGGGACTGACGCAGCATATAGCGCCGGGGCGCCTATCACGCACCATCTTCCGGCCGCAGGCGATGATCGAGCAGCGCGTGGTACGCAGCCCGCGCTCAGGCTGACAGAGTCCTGTCATACGGATCAGGAAAAATTCTCGTGCGGTGGGCTCTGTCATCCTGAGGCGAAGCCGAAGGATCTGGCCACCGAACGGGAGGCTTCTCTCGCTCGCAGGCCAGATCGTTGGGGCCCCCAAACGCGATCATTCGCGTTTGGGGAACCCCCT
>CAYFUB010000836.1:0-4219 GCA_964346195.1 uncultured Pirellulales bacterium | reverse complement strand
CCGAGGGGCGGTACGACCTGACGGGCACGAAGGGTTTCACGCCGGTACGGCTGGAGACCACCGTTCCGGCGGGCAGCGACCTCGCGATCGTCCGGCTGGGATTGAGCCCCGCGTCCGGTGAGGTGATGGTGCGTTATGCCCGGCTGTACCTGGTGGGTGGTGAGCAGGCCCCGCCGGCTGATACGGTCTTTAGCGCGGACGCTCAGGAGGGACAGGCGGGTCTTGAGCTTCTCGTCAATGGCGACTTCGAGGGAGCTGTGGTCCTGGATGCCCCCGTCGGCTGGTTCAGGGCCATGATGCCGGACCGGGCGATCAACCACAGCGCCGGCATTGAGAGCGTCCCCGGGCACGGAAACGTCGCGTTCATTCGACAGGAGGGCGTCAAAGCCCAGATCGCCAACAACTGGGCCCAGCGGCTGGACGTGGTCCCGATCGGAGCACGGCTGCAGCTCACAGCCGACGTGAAGACCGAGAACCTGCCGGAGAATACCGGCTTCGTCATGGTGCAGTGCTGGGATGAGGCAGGCCGATTGCTCGCGGCTGCGACGTCGCAAAGCGAGCAGCCCCTGAGCGGAACGCAGGACTGGACGACCGTTGTCCTGGAGATCACCGTGCCGCTGCGGACCAGCACGATCATCGTACGTTGCGGATTGTCACAATCGGGAACGATCCGGTTCGACAATGTGTCGTTGAAGATCGTCTCGCCCGGTATCTCGCAGCCGGCCGACGCCACCCGCGTGCCGGCCCGCGGATTCGAGGTGACCGATGAGTCCTTGCAGCAACTGGAATCCGTGCGGGCCTTGAGCGAGGAGCTGACGGCGTATTGCGCGGAACGATTGGGAGAGGGAGTGAAAATCCGCAGGCAGATTCATGTCCAGCCCGACGGCACGTTTCGGGTCACCCTTCTTTTCGACTTCAGCAACCGATAGCGCCGGCCTAGTACCGATTACGATTGAGAATTTCGTATCTCTAGGTGACAGCGTCGAGGGGTCCCCAACGCGATGTATCGCGTTGGGGAGCCCCATGCGCAGCTTGGCGATGATCTGCCACGGACACAGAGAAAGCCATCGCCAAGACCTCCGGTCTTGACGCTGCCACCCAGTGCGCGTGCCGCACTACGGAAGATTCAATCGGAATCGGTATAATACGGGTTGGCAATGCTTCTTGCGCGACAGGACCTTGTCATCCTGAGCCGAAGGCGAAGGATCTGGCCTGCGAAGAAGGGTTTCCCCCTGCGTTGCCCAGATCGTTGGGGCCCCCAAACGCCTATTTTCGCGTTTGGGGAACCTCCTTCACTGCGCTGCGCTCCGTTCAGAGTCTGCCCTGAGCTTCGAAGGGATGACATGCCGCGCACGAATCAATCATGATCCGGATGACACATTGGTCGCGGCATCCAAGACCACCGTTTTGGTGGGTCCCAGCAGTCTGTAGCGGATGCCGCGCCAGCGAATCGTTCGGCCGAAGGCGGAGGAGAGCAGGCAGGCGAACAGCACGAGCGACCAAAGCCAGCAGCCGAGGATATCCGCGACCGCGGCGGGCATCAACTGCGGGAGATACTCCTTCAGGACCCGCGCCGCCGTGAGTTGACGCAGCACCGCGCGGATAAGTTGGCCGGCGAAGAAGAGGACGGGCACGGCGGCATAGAGCAGGACGTGCTCGGCATGGGCGGCAACCGCGTACAGCGCCAAGGTGCCGCCGCCCCAGAGGCCGGCGACCGACCCGAAGCTGCTGAGGGACCCCAGCCACCACGTCCCCGGCGTATAGATGCGCGTGATGAGGAACTGCCGGCGGGCGAACTCGCACAGCCTCGGCCACGTGGAGGATTCGAAGGATGGAACGAGACACTCGGGGACGAAGATGACCTTCATCCCGACACGTTTCGCGGCCCGGCTCAAAGACAAGTCGTCGCTCAGCGTGTTCGACCAGGTTTCCGCAATCCCCAGCCGCTGAAAGTCCTCCATGCGGACGGCCATCGAGCCGCCCCAGGCCTGATTGAAGGGACTGTTGCCTAGGAATTGCGCCACGGCGGCGTTCATGGCCGACAGGGCCAGGCTCGCCGGGTTGTTCCGCGTGGGGACGAACCACCGATACCCGGTGGCGACCCCGCACTTGGCACGCCGCAACGGCCAGACCAAACGGCTGAGCCAGTCGCCGTGAACGCAGACATCCGAATCGGCAAAGGCCAGAACCTCGGTATCGTCCGGGACGTGGCGCACGCCGTAGAGAAGATTGTGAATCTTCTGGCTGCACGAGCGCGAAGGGCCGGCGACCAGGATCCGCACGTCGAGAGCGCGCGCGTCGGGGCCCAGCCCTTTCTGCAACGCGCGCAGCTCTCCATACGCGGGGTCCGACTCCTCACCGACGACGAAGAACAGCCGGTAATCATCATAGTCCTGTTTGAAGAACGACTGCATATTGGCGTGGAAGCGGGCGTCGAGGCCCCGGCACGGGATGATCAGGGCGGCGCGGGGCTGGTAGAGGCTGCGCGTGTTCCGGGCCGACTTGGCTGCTACGTAACGATAGTTGCGAACCGCGTAGTAGATGAAGAGCAACTGCGCCAGGATGGCCGCCCAGGCGATGAGGTAGTACCAATCCATAACGAACCGGTCGATTCCCTTTCCTGAGAACAATACGGGCGAATCATCATTCGCCCCTACGGCCGCCCCAGCGAGTCTTCCCGCCAGACCGAATGACCACGATAGGTGAAACCGCCGCGAAATACCAGCGTTTTCTCCCGGACGTCTCGGCGTGGAGATTGTCCGGCGCAGGGATCCCGTCGGTGGAAACCCGGCTTCGTATCACGCTCCCGCGCCGTCGGCGAGGAAAACCCTTTGCCCTTTGCTTTCTTGAATTCCTCTCTTGACAAGTGGGCGGCGCGAGCACAAAATATTGTATTACGGAGACCTGAGCGACATTGATGATGACACCTCTGACGAGCCGGTCTCGATCCTGTAGCGGCAGGTGTGTTTCGCAGGCCAGTGAACGGGAGAGTTGTGGCGAGGGCGTCCCGCCCTTGGAAAGGTAGGACAAGGCCAGGATGGCCTCGCCACGGAGCCAAAGCGATGAGGTGCAAAGGGAGACAAGGCGGAGATCGCAAGCCGGATTCGCGACGGCGGGGTTCTAACCTGACCATCGATCCCTGCGGCTTCACTTTGATTGAATTACTGGTCGTTATCGCCGTCATCGCCCTGCTGATGGCGATCCTGCTGCCGGCGTTGTCGCGCGTCAGAAAGCAGGCGAAGGCGCCGGCCTGCCAGGTGAACCTCAGGCAATGGGCCACAACACTGGCCTCGTTCGTGGAGGACCACGAGGGTCGCCTTCCGCGCGACCGCCTGAGCGCCTTATGGCTTTTGACCGGCCGCTCTTTTGGAGACCGTCGGACGGGCATCCTTCAGCCGTCCGGACAATCCCATCCCGTCCGCACGAAAGGCATGCTGTGTCCCATGGCCACCAAGCCCGCGGACGGAAGTATGGGGGGAACCGGAGGGGGTGGTGGCGGTGGGGGCGACGGCGTAGAATACAGCTTCAAAACCATGACCGGCAGCACGTTTCGCGCTTGGGTCCTCACTGAACTTACACCGGAGCCGCGTGTCAGCTACGGTAGCTATGGCCTCAACGGCTGGATGTTCGACCTCCCACGAGATCCCCTTGCTGCCTTGACACCATCGTCTGATCCGCCTCGTCCTTATACCGACGTCTTTTCGCTGAAACGTACCGGCGGCGTTCCCCTGCTGCTCGACTGCATGACGGATTCCGCCTCGCCTACTGATGACACCAATCCGCCCGACATGGAAGAGGCGATAAGGAGCGGCATCATGACACCCTTCTGTATCAATCGGCACAGCGGAAACATCAACGGACTGTTCCTCGATTGGTCGGTGCGCAAGGTGGGCCTCAAGGAGCTCTGGACGCTCAAATGGCACCAGGACTTCAACACGGCCAACGAATGGACGAAAGCCGGCGGCGTGCAGCCAACGGACTGGCCCCGATGGATGAGAGGCTTCAAGGACTATTGATCGTACCGCGGGCGATAGGAGTCGAGCCGATGAAGCAGCAAAACGTGAGCAGACTTAACGATTCTCACAGAACCGCCGAAACGGTCATATCCAGGCGTGTGGCTATGGGTTCTTCCGGCCTGGCTCTGTTGGGCGTGCTGTCCGGTTCGGTCTTCAGCCGAGAGCAAGGGAAGGGACCTCCACGAGAGGTGCAGCAGCGGATG
>CAYFUB010000835.1:0-4230 GCA_964346195.1 uncultured Pirellulales bacterium | reverse complement strand
ATCGGCTTCAACATCCGCGGCTCCGACCACTATTCGACGACCCGCCTGTGCCCGACGAACTACGAGACCCAGGCCGCCGCGGCCACCGACCTGGGCGGCGTCGAGATCGCCCGCCGGCGACTGGTGATTACCATCGGCCTGCAGACCATCACGCACAACCCGGATTGCACCGCGATTGTCGTCGCCGCCGGCCAGGCGAAAGCCGCCCTGGTCGCCCAGGCCGTCCAGGCCGAGCAGAATATCGAGGTGCCCGCGAGCTGCCTGCAACAATTGGCCAACGCGCGCTTCTATATCACGCGCGGGGCCGCCGCGAATCTCATCGAACGGCAGGTCAGAATCCTCCAAAGCGCCCAGACCGTCGGCAACGCCGACGTGGAGAAGACACTGGTCGAGCTGGCCGTCCAGCGGCGCCGGCGACTGCTCGATCTGACCGAGGCTGACTGCCGGACCAGCCCGTTGGCCACCGTCATCCTACAGCGACGGTCCGAACCGCTGTCCGAGCTGACCAACATGGTGCACGAGCGGCTCGTCGCCAAGATCGAGAGCGGCCTGCACGTCTGGCGAAACAAGCGCTTCCTGCACACCGAGCCGCACCACGACGACATCATGCTCGGCTACTTCTCCGAGGTTGTGCGCCACTTCCGTCAGGCAAGCAACGAGCACCATTTCCTCACGCTCACCAGCGGCTTCACCGCGGTCACGAACCTATTCATGCAGGCCCAGATGGCGTGCCTGCGCCGCTTTCTCGGCACCGCCCCGTTCAAGGCGCTGTTGGAGCAGGGCTACTTCGCCCAGGGCAACATCGTCGAGCGCAATCGCGACGTGTGGCAGTACCTCGATGGCGTGGCCGCCCAGGACGAGGACGACAAGGCCGAGGGCTGCGCCCGCCGCATGCTGCGCAACCTCATCGAACTGCTGGGCGATGATTTCCTGCAGAACATGGATCGCTGGGTCGCCGACCTGGAGAAATACTTCGCCGAAACCTATCCCGGCAAGAAGGACCCCGACCACATCCAGAGACTCAAAGGGATGTGCCGGGAGTGGGAGGCGGAATGCCTCTGGGGCTATTACGGCTGGCAATGCCAGAACGTCCAGCACCCGCGGCTGGGCTTCTACACCGGCGACATCTTCACCGAGGAGCCCACGATGGCCGAGGACGTCCCGCCCATCGTCGCGGAACTGCGGCGCATCGATCCCGACGTGATTACCGTCGCCTTCGATCCGGAGGCCAGCGGGCCGGACACGCATTACAAGGTCATGCAGGCGATCTCCGAGGCCCTGCGCGTCCATCTCAAGACCTGTGACAAGCCCAACCTGCGCGTCTGGGGCTATCGCAACGTGTGGTTCCGGTTCGATCCCTCGGAGGCCAACGTCTTCGTGCCCGTGACGCTGGCGATGTTCTCCGTCATGCACGATGCCTTCATGAACTCCTTCATCACGCAGAAGGCCGCGTCGTTCACCAGTACGGAGTACGACTCCCCGTTCTCACAGTTGGCCCAGCGCATCCAGGTCCAACAATACCAGAAGATCAAGACCTGCCTGGGCCGCGAGTGGTTCTACAATCATCCGAACGCCCTGATTCGCGCCACCCGCGGCCTGGTCTTCCTCCGCGACATGTCGCCCGAAGAATTCCTCAGCTCCAGCCGCGAGCTACGCAAGAGCGTCGAAAACCGCTGACGCGGCTGCCTGGTGACGCACTATCCTGGTCGCAACCTGCGTGTGCTTGCCGATTCTCTGGCGCCCCGCTACTCGTACCGCAGGGCCACCATGGGATCGATCCGCGCCGCCCGCCGGGCGGGGAGATAGCAGGCCAGCAGGGCCACGCCAAACAGCGTGGTCAGCGTGGCGATCAGCATGGCGGGATCGGTCGGCTTCGACTCATAGAGCAGACTCGCAACAATCTGACTCATCGCATAACCACCCACCAGACCCAAGCCAGTGCCCACCAGGATCAGCAGCCCTCCCTGACGCAGGACCGTCTGCAGGACACGGCCTCGTGTGGCGCCCAGCGCCATGCGGATGCCGATCTCATGCGTGCGCCGCGCCACGCTGTACTGGAGCAGGCCGTAGAGACCCAGCGCCGCCAGAGCCAGGGCAACCTGGGCGAAGACTCCCAGCAGAAGCGCGACGAAGCGCCGGGGGGCCAGCATCTTGGCCAGGCTCGACTCCAGAGTCTCTATGGAAAAGACCTTCAGGTCCTCGTCCAAGGCCGCCACCTGTGCCCGCAGCGCACTGGCCAACCGTAACGGGGTCTCGTCGGCCTTGACAACGACGTCGACGACCGGCGACCCGAAGCAGTATTCCGACAGCGGCCAGTAGATGGCTATGATGCCGGGGTTCAATGCCTCATAATTCCTGAGGGAACTTACCACTCCTACGACAGGCAGCATCTCGGCGTTCCCCGCCCCAACCTGCTGCCCAACGGGATCCCCCTGGGGAAAATACCTGCGGGCCAGACGCTCATCGATGATGACTCCTCTTTTGGCACCCTGCATATCCTGCGCCGTGAAGCCCCGGCCCTGGAGGACCCGCATACCCATCGTCGCAAAGAAATCGCGGCTGACGATCTGGACCCTGGTCAACGTCGGGTTCTCACTATCCGGGGAACGCCCCTCAATGGAGAGAGACCCAAATACGCCTCCCCACGGCCCGAGACACAGGTGGGGCGAAATCACCGCCGCGGAGCGGACCCCCGGCAGGGCTTGCACCTGTTGCAGAAGCTGCTTGAGAAATACCGCCGCCCGGTCCCCGGCGGGGTATTTCGTTATAGGAACATCGAGATGTATGACAGCGACATTCTTTGGCCGAAAGCCCAAGTCTTCCTTCTGCAACAGGATCAGGCTTTGCACCAACATCCCGACGCCCACCAGCAGGGTCAGCGCGATGGCAATCTGCGAGACCACGAGGCCGTGGCACAAGCGCCGCCAGCTACGATCCGTGACCGGGCCCGACGACTCCTGTCTCAAAGTCCTGACCGGACCCACGCCCCCGGCTTTCCAGCCCGGCAGCAGACCGAACGCCAACCCCACGAGTACGGATAGTCCCAGCGTGAAGAACAGTACGGTCCCGTCGATACGCGTTCTATCGATCTGAAAGACATCCGCGGGACAGACCGCAATGATTCCCTTGGTCATCCAGAATGCCGCCAGAACGCCCAACAGACCGGCCGCCAGGCTCAGCAGCAGACTTTCTGTCAGCAATTGAGCCACGATGCGCCCCCGCGAGGCGCCGAGCGACACGCGCACGGCCATTTCCTGCCGCCGCGCGTTCCCGTGCACCAGGAACAGGCCCGCCACGTTCATGCAGGCAATCAGGAGCACCAGGACCACGGCGCCCCACAAAGGATACAGCAGCTTCTGCTCGGACCCCAGATAGCGATCCAGCAGACGCTCGACCGAGACGTTGTACCCGGCGTAAGCCTGCGGGTCCGCCTGCGCCAGTTGTTGCTCCAGGACGGCCATGTCGGCCCGCGCCCGTTCCACGCTCACGCCGCGTTTGAGGCGGGCCCATGCCCATACGGTGCGATCTCCCTGCACCGCCGTCGGATCAAGGACAAGAGGCACCCAGAGGGTAATGTCATCCTGCCAAGGAAAATCGCGGTAGCCGGCCGGCATGATGCCGACGACCGTATAACTCTCCCCATCGGCAATGATGCTCCTGCCAATCACCTTCGGATCGCCACCCAAACGCTCGCGCCAGAATGCGTGACTCACGATCATCACGCGATCCCGGCCACGCTGTTCTTCCTCGGGCAGGAACCCCCGGCCGAGCCGGGGCGGCACTCCTACGAGGGAGAAGAAGCAGGACGACACCGCGGTGGCTTCGACACGGAACGGTTCGCCCAATCCGCTCACGTGCATTTCACGACCTACTCTGCCGGCGAGGTGGTCGAACACCTGATTGTGCTCCCGCCAGTAGGTCAGAGTCCGGAATGATGCTTGCCTGTGCTGGGGCCGCGGATTCTCTCTCCCCTCCTCGAGGTCGACAATCCCGCCCGGGTCATCATAGGGCAGGGCCTTCAGCAACACGGTGTTGACCACGCTGAAAACCGCCGTATTGGCACCAATGCCGACCGCCAGAATCAGAATCACCGTCACCGCAAAGCCCGGGTTTCTCCCGATCATCCGCAGCCCGTAGCGAATGTCCTGCCACAGAGTGCCCATATATCCCGCCCTTCCCGCGCATTCGCATGGCGCCATGGGATTCACCCGCATCACCTGGCATGCTCGA
>CAYFUB010000834.1:0-2835 GCA_964346195.1 uncultured Pirellulales bacterium | reverse complement strand
CCCCCTTACCCCTTGCCCCCCGCGGCCCGAAGGGCCGCGGCGCGGCGTGGTAATCGGCGCGCAATCTGGACCCACCCAGGGCTGTGAGATTCCCTGTGATATCGGCGCGCAAAATGGGCCCACCGTAACAACGCCGAACGAAGGCGGTTTTCAGGCCGCCCCGGCCTCTGGATGCTGGTTCTTTTCTTCGAGGACCAGCCAATCCGGAGGCGAAGGATGCTTACGGTGGACGACTACGGACGGATACGCCGGGCTCATCGGGAGGGGATGAGTATTCGGGCGATCGCTCGAACGCTGCATCATTCTCGGCGGAAGATTCGGGAGGTTCTGGGCTCTCCTGAGCCCCGGCCCTACACCCGTACGAAAGGCCCCTCGGCGCCGAAACTGGGGCCGTTGAAGCCGATCATCGACGAGGTTCTGAAGGCGGACGAGAAGGCCCCACGCAAGCAACGCCACACCGCCGCCCAGCTCTTCCGGCGGCTGCGTGACGAACACGGCTACGCCGGCGGCTACGACCAGGTCCGCCGGTATGTCGGTCGGCACCGTCGGGGCCAACGAGAGACGTTTATTCCCTTGGGGCACGAGCCGGGGCAACGGCTCGAGTGCGACTTCGGGCACATCTACGTCGACTTTCCCGAGGGGCGCCGACGGGTATCGGTCCTGCTTCCCACCTGGGCGTACTCGTACTGCCCCTTCGCTATCGCTCTGCCGACCGAGCGTACGGAGGCCATCCTGGCGGGAATGGTCGCGGCCTTCGAGTTCTTCGACGGCGTCCCGCGCGAAGTCTGGTGGGACAATCCCAAAACGGTGGCCACGGCCATTCTCAAGGGCCGCCGGCGCACGTTGAACCAGCGTTATGCCGCCCTGGCCAGCCACTACGCCTTTGAGCCGCTCTTCTGTATGCCGGCTCGCGGCAACGAGAAGCCCCACACTGAGAACCGGGTGTACGACCTGCAGCGACGCTGGGCTACCCCCGTGCCGAAGGTCAAGGACTTCAAAGAGCTGAACGCCTACCTGCGGACTTGCTGCCTGAAGGATCGCGAACGCACGGTCGCCGGGCAAACCGAGACCATCGGTCAGCGGTTCGAACGGGACCGAGCTGCCGCGGAGCGCCTTCCGGCCCGGGCGTTTGATGCCTGTGTTCCCCAGGAAGCGAGGGTGGACAAGTACCAGACGGTCCGTTTCGATAGCAACCGCTACAGCACGCCACGGAACTGCGCCTTCCGGTCCGTGACGATCAAAGGCTACATCAACCACCTCGAGGTGGTGGCCGAGGGACGGGTCGTCGCTCGCCATGACCGTTGTTACGGTCGTGGAGAACAAATCCTCGACCCGGTTCATTACCTCGTTACCTTGGGACGGCGTCCGGCCGCCCTTGACCACAGCAAGATTTATCGTCATTGGCGGCTGCCGGCCGCGTTCGCGGATTTGCGGGCGAGGCTGGAGCAACGCCACGGGCCCACCGCCGGTGCCCGGCAGTATGTCCGGGTCCTGCAGCTCTTGGCCGAGCATCCGGTGCGACGCGTTCAGAGGGCCATCGAGGGTTGCCGCGGTCCCGAGGACTTGGATGCCGACCGAATCATTCGACACACCCGCCGCCTGGCCACCCAAGAGGCCCAGGAAGCGGAATCGCAATCGTGGGCTTCATCGGCGCCGTCAGACCTCGATGAGGCCTGGTCCAGGGTTCAGGTCCCGCTCCGCGGGCTGAACCATTTCGATCAGTATCTTTCACGAGAAGGAGAATGTGCTTATGCCTGAGAATCACCGTCTGTTGCTCAAGGCCAACCTGAAACAGTTGCGGCTTCCGACCGTCGCGGCCGAGTTCGAGAAGCTGGCCCGCGAAGCCGCCGAGGCTGAAGAGGGATACGAGCAATACCTGCTGCGCTTGACGGAATTGGAGGTGGCCACGCGATCGACCAATGCCCTGCGAGCCCGAATCAAGGCGGCAGCCTTCCCGGTCCACAAAGACTTCGACACCTACGACTTCACAGTCATCCCCGGGCTCAACAAGCAGAAGGTCCTGGAGTTGGCCCGGGGCGAGTGGATCGACGCGCATGCCAACTGCTGCCTGATCGGCAATGTCGGCACGGGCAAGACCCACGTCGCGATTGCCTTGGGGCTGGCTGCCTGTCGTCAGGGACGGCGGGTGCGTTTTTTCACCGCCGCGAACCTGGTCAACCGCCTCGAGGAAGCTCAGAAGCAGTACCAGCTTGATCGCTTCCTCACCCAGCTGGACAAGACGGACCTGTTGATTTGCGATGAGCTGGGTTATCTGTCGTTCAGCCGGGCCGGCGCCGAGTTGCTCTTCCAAGTCTTCGCCGATCGCTATGAGCGGGCCAGCCTGCTGATCACCAGCAACTTGGCCTTCAGTGATTGGGGCCAGGTCTTCCAGGGCGAACGCATGACGGCGGCGTTGTTGGACCGCCTGACGCATCGCTGCCATATCTTCGAAATGAACGGCGAGAGCTACCGGTTCCGGGAGTCCATGAAGGGCCAGAAAGGATCGGCAAAGAACAAGAATGGAACGAGGACGAAGTGACCCGGGCTGGCACACAATGGGCGGCGACGGCCTCCATGACGAATCGCACGGATTTGACGGATATCACAAAAGAGAAAGAAAAAAGAAGCAAAAAAGAAAGAGAAAATGCACGACGACGACGAGTTTATATACCAGGAACAGGGGGACTTGCCCCCCCTCTCCGAGGGGGTACTCTAATGACCCAGGTGGGTCCCATTTACGCGCCGATGTGGGTCCACTTTGCTTGCCGATTACCAGTGCATGTGGTTGTGCCCATTATACGGTTTGTTGCAAACGGGACAGAATTGTGGGCGCTT
>CAYFUB010000833.1:0-7707 GCA_964346195.1 uncultured Pirellulales bacterium | reverse complement strand
AGGGCATGCCAATGGTCCGGCGTGACAATGACCACGGCGTCGATATCCGGCCGGGTCAGCAACTCGCGATAGTCGTTGTAAGACGCACAGCCACGGTACGCGCCGCTCGGATTACGCGCCGCGTAGGTCTGCTCCACGTGCTGTTTGCCGTCATCTCGGCGGACCCGGTCCACGTCACACACCGCCAGTACCTGGACGTCGCGGTCGCCCGCGAGGCGGCGCAAATGGCCGCGTCCCATCAAACCATGTCCGATCAAGCCCACCGTGATCCGTTCACTCGGTGCCGTGCTTCCATCCTCGCCCCGTGCTGATGCCGGAACGAGCCACGGCAACGCGATGGCTCCGGAAAGGCAAGCCGTCTGTCCCAAGAAGGCACGGCGCGTAGTCTTGCGCGCGTCTGTCCTGCTGATTCTCTTCATTCCAAGGCACCTCATTTTGCCAGTTGCACGCTTGCTTCGTTGAAGGAGTCGATGCTTTGACGGATTCTCGGCAATGCCTCGTCACGGCCACATTCGATAGCGAACATGACGGGTTTCAGGCCGAGGTCGTGAGCCTCCCGCAGCAGTGAGGCGATGCTCCGATCCCCGTCCGGCCCGCTGACACCAGGAATCCGGAGGATGGCCGGCCGATCGCGCAGCGTTTGGGCCGTGGGCAGTGAGTGCTCGATGTCGTATTCCTCGCACAGTCTCCCGATGACGTCCGACGCCTCTGCCGGCGGTCCGGTGATTATGGCCTCGATTCCCATTTTCCGGCTGAACTCGAAGACGCGCCGACAGCCTGCTTCATCGGACGGCATGCCCTCCACGCGATAGGTCAAGAGGCGAACACCCGCCGCATCAAGCTTCAGGCGGATTTGTCTCATTTCATCATCGTCAAGCCGCTCGTCGAAATTCCTGGAAATACCGCCGCCCACCTTTTGCCGGTTGCCGCCGCCGAGATAGAGCAGGCCGAGCCCCGCTGCCTTGTCGATAGTCTCGAAGAGCGTCGATTCGTCCGAGGGGGCCGGCACGAGCCCCAAACGCCAGCCGAGTCGCTCTTGTGCCCGGACGGGCGGGGTCAATTTGGCGCTCGGCGTTGTCGGAGCGGGCAGGTCGCCCAGGGCGAACTGGGCGGCCGCAAGGTAGAACTGGAGCATCTTCGGGTCCCAGAAGACGGAAGGATGATGGGCGAACCCGCAATAGAATACGCGTCCCCGCCCGCACTGCCGCACCCAGGCCAGCGCGTAGTCGTTGTCGGCTCGTTCGACTTGGCCGTAGGACGGGGTCTGCTGCATGTCGGTCTTTTCCGTGTCGATGCTCAGGAGCACCCGGACGCGGTCCCGCGAGTAGGGCCCATGCACGCGGAAGAACTCGTCGCGATAGTCGAAATCCTGCCCGTCGAAGGCCTGGTTTACGGGGTGAGTCGGGTCGTCGAGCTTGATGAAGACATGCTCGTTGTTGGCCTTGTGATTGGCGCCGCGGGCGCCAAGCATGATGCCGAACTCGGGCCAGTCCTCGATCGCGCCCGGCCACTTGGTGAAAGCCACGGACGTACCATGCACGCCCATCAGCCCGCCGCCGCCGTACACGAATTCCAGCAGGCTCTGTCTCAAGGCGGGGTCTTCGAAGCAGTTGCCCACCGTGTTGTTGAAGAAGACCGCATCGAATTGCCTGAGGCTCTCGGGTTTGAAGACGGCGGGGTCTCTGCTGACGACCGTCTCGAAAGCGCCCGTTCTCTCGCCCGTCAGCGTGAAAGCCAGATTCGCGGTGGGGATGGAGCGATGCCCGCCGTAGCCGACGTTCAGGTCAAAAATGAGAAGCCTGCGGCGCTTGCGCGGCGCCGCGAAGGCCTTGGCCGGCAGCGCCGCCTCGACTTTCTTTCGCTCTTCAGGGTCCGCCGCGGCTTGCACCTGTGCCAGTCTGTGGGCCGCCAGCATGCCGGCGGCAGCCGCCGCACCGCCGAGAAACTTGCGCCGGGTGATAGCCTTAGTCATTGTCAAGAATCTCCGAATGAAACCCATTTCACTGATGTCTGCGTCGCGGGCATCCTGCCCGCGATTCGAGGGCGGGACGCCCTCGAATCGGTGCACAGCACACCTACCCGATGGATGTTCCATTATAATGTTCTCAAGGTGAGTCGGCCAGTGTCGTCACGGCATGTTTCAGCCGGTCGAGGGCCTCCGTGAGGATAGCTCGGGGACAGGCGAAATTCAGTCGTACATAGCCCTCAGCCCCGAAATGCGCGCCACCGCAGAGACTGACGCCGGCGGCCTCGAAGAATTCCCTCGGATTGGACAGCCCCAGGCCGGTGGCGTCGATCCAGGCGAGGTAGGTGGCCTGAACGTCGTCCATCGACAGGCGCGGGACTTGCTCGTTGATGAATCTGTAGACGATGTCCTTGTTGCCGCGCAGATATTCGATCAGCGCCAGCCGCCACGGTTCGCAATCTCGGTAGGCGGCCAGCGCGGCGGCAAATCCCAGAGCATTGACACCCGGGACGATTCCTTCGCGGACCCTCTTGAACCTTCGCCGCAATCCTTCATTTTGAATGATGGCGAAGGCACAGTTGAGCCCGGGGATGTTGAACGTCTTGCTGGGCGCCATGAGAGTGATGGTACGGGCCGCTATCTCCTCGCTGAGAGTTGCCGTCGGCACGTGCGGCCCGCCGTCGAGGATGAGGTCGCAGTGGATCTCGTCGGAGCACAGGACCATGTCGTGTGCGATGCATGTCTCGGCGACGCGCCGGAGCTCGTCGCGCTCATAGCGCCGGCCGACCGGGTTGTGGGGGTTGCACAGAAGCAGGACCCTGGAGCGCGAAGAGATTTCGCTCTCCAATCTCTCGGCGTCGAAGGTGTACAGGTTCTGCTGCCGGCGCAGTGGAATCGTTCTCAATCGCTTCCTCGACAGCAGTGGCGCGGACAAAAAGGGCGGGTAGATCGGCGTGAAGGTCACTACTTCATCTCCGTCCTCCGCGAATGCCCGGCACGCCGCGTGCAACGCCGGCACCAGCCCCGGCAGCCAGACAATCCACGACGGTTTGACCCTCCATTGATACTTCTGCGTCATTCTTTCGATGACGACGTGCGTCAACTCTTCCGGCGGCCTGGCATAGCCGAAGACCCCATGCTCGACCCGTCTGCGCAGGGCCTCCAGAACGGGCTCGGGCGCGCGGAAATCCATGTCCGCCAGCCACATGGAGATGACGTCCGTGCCTCGGTACCGGCTCCATTTCAAGCTGTCCGTGTCGCGTCGGTCCACCACACTATCGAAATCAAAGCTCATATTCACAAGCACCTATCTGGTCCAGAGTGGCCCTTCTGTTGGATTCCGTGAGTACGTCCCGTTGATAACACACCGGTCACAGGCTTGACAAGCTCATAATCGATGTCTCTATATACGGCGTGCAGCCATAATACCTTTGTTGAGCCGGAGATGCCGATGTGCACGTGCCTGTCGAGACTGCGAAGTCCTGTCTTTCTGTCGTTTCTGGTTGCTCTGAGCGCGTATGGATGCAGTGACACGAACCGTGAGGCCAACGTAGCGGGCGCCGGCGAAGGTGAGGGACCACCGGCCGAGGTATCCGGCACGTTCTCCATCGTGGCCGTCGACCCAAATGCCGGCGTCTGCGGGGCCGCCGTGGCGAGCAAGTATCCGGCCGTGGGGAAAATCGTCTCCTATGTGCGCGCGGGGGTAGGGGCCTTCTGCACGCAGCATTGGCACAATCCTCAATGGGGCGCCCGTGCCCTGGACCTGCTCGAAGAGGGGCATCTACCCGAGCACGTCCTGGCAGAGCTGTTGCGGGACGACCCCCAACGGGACAAGCGGCAGTTGGCCATCATCGACATGTCGGGCCGGGCCGCGAACCGCAATTGTGCCAACGCCGACTCTGCGGGCGCGTGGTGGGGTTCGGCGGCGGGCAGATACTACGCCTGTCAGGGAAATACCCTGACCGGGCAGGACGTCGTATTCGCCATGGCGAAAGCGTATGAGCAGACGCAGGGCAGCCTGGCCGACCGCCTGATGGCGGCCCTGGTCGCCGGCGACCGTGCCGGAGGGGACCATCGGGGCCGGCTTGCCGCTGGCATACGGGTCGCGAAGAAGGGCGTCGAAGGCCACTGGCTCGAATTGTACGTGGACAAGAGCGACGACGCGGTAACCGAACTGGCTCAGAAATACGCGGCGCTGGAGCATGAGGCCAAAGGGACACAGGTTGGTGACAATTGAGCCTCGAGTGCTCAGCGCATCCGTTTCGGGGCTCCGGGTGGCGGCCTCAAGAGCCTGGCCTGAGCGAAGTCGAATGGGCCGAAGGCCTTGGGGATGGTTGGCCGAAAATTGGATGGCATACCTGATATGAAGGACAAGCAGGAACTGTATGACCTCGTACGAGCGCGCATCCGGGAACTGATTGCGGGCGGGACGGATTTAATCGCGGTCATGGCCGCGGTTGCATGCGAACTGCACCACAGTTTTGATTTTGATTGGACCGGTTTCTATCGCGTGGTCGAGCCCGGTCTGCTCAAGATCGGCCCGTACCAGGGCAGCCACGGGTGCCTGACGATTTCGTTCGATAAGGGAGTCTGCGGGGCGGCGGCCCGCCTGCGAAAGACGCTGACCGTGCCTGATGTCAGGCAATTCCCCGGCTACATTGCGTGCTCCGCCTCGACGAAGTCGGAAATCGTCGTGCCGGTGCTTACGCCGGGGCCGGACCTCGTAGCCGTGCTCGATGTCGATTCGGACCGGCTCAGCGCCTTTGATGAAATTGACAGAGTCAACCTCGAAGAAATCTGTCGAATGGTCGGTGCCGTTGTCCGGCTGGGCCGTGCGATCTGACCCGCCGGAGGGTCTGTGAGAACCTGCAATTACGTGGTCATGCAAATTCGGAAAAACCTGTGCGCGATATCGACTTTGTCATCCTGAGCGACAGCGAAGGATCTGGCCCTCGCATGAGAGGTCTTTCCGTTCGTGGGCCAGATCCTTCACTGCGCTGCACTCCGTTCAGGATGACGCGGCGAGCGCATAAATAGATCAAAATCCGTGTTAGGAGGTCACACGATGAAGAAGCTGCTGTTCCACGCAACGTTCAGTCTAGCGGTCCTGATTCCGTTTGCATCACGGGTTTGTCCGGCAGGGGAGTCCCGGCCCTGGTGCGGCGTGCACGTCGGCACGAACAACCGGAACCAGACCAAGGCCTTGACCGAGGTCGTCGGCAAGCTGGCGGACCTCGGCATCAATGTCATCGTCACCGAAATCAACTATGGATTCGAGTACCAGTCGCATCCCGAGTTGCGGTCGGGCAATCCCAGCAACAAAGAGCAAATCGGCAAGCTCGTCGCCGAGTGCCGGAAGCACCACATCCGGCTGATCCCGCAGTTCCAGTGCCTGGGTCACCAGTCATGGAGCAAGCGCACCGCCCCCTTGTTGACCAAATACCCGGAGTTCGATGAGACGCCCGGCCAGTACCCGAACAACGAGGGGATCTACTGTCGAAGCTGGTGTCCCCTGCATCCCGAGGTCAATCCCATCATCTTCAGCCTCATGGACGAGCTGATCGACGCCTTCGAGGCCGACGCCCTGCACGTGGGAATGGACGAGGTGTTTCTCATCGGCGAAGAGGCCTGCCCGCGCTGCAAGGGCAAGGACAAGGCCGAGCTCTTCGCCCAGGCCGTCAACGACTATCACAAGCACCTGGTCGAGACCAGGAAGATCGAGATGCTGATGTGGGGCGACCGCCTGATCGACGCGAGCAAGATCAAGTACGGCAAATGGGAGGCCAGCGCCAACGGCACCGCGCCGGCCATTGACCGGATTGCGAAGGACATCATCATCTGCGACTGGCACTACGAGCTCCGGCCCGCCTACGAGTCGGTGCCCATGTTCCTGGAGAAGGGCTTTCGCGTCTGGCCCGCCAGTTGGAAGAAGCCCGAGGCGAGCAAGGCCCTGGTCGATTACTCCCTGGCGCAGAAGAACCCGCGCATGCTCGGCCACCTCAACACTACCTGGGGCGCCGTCCCCATCAAGGACCTGCCCACGTTCGAGCCGCTCCTCTACGCCACCAGCCGTCTCAAGTGAATGGATTGTGATTAATCCGTGCGCGGCCTGTCATCCTGAACGGAGCGAAGCGCAGTGAAGGATCTGGGCTGCGTGGGGAAGAAACCTCCCGTTCGCAGGCCAGATCCTTCGCCTTCGGCTCAGGATGACAGCGGCCTGTTGCGCAAGAAGCAGTCACGATCCGTGTAAGGGCCGCTGCGACGCCTATGCCTTGGCCAGCGCGTCGCGGTTCTCGTAGAGCTTCTGGATCGCGTTGGCGATGTCGTCGATGTCGCCCTTCGGGCCCAGGAGCATGTTCTGCGTGAGCCACACCGCCTCCTGGCAGAGCTGGTCGTTGGCGGGGTAGCGCAGCTCCTGGCGGTAGCGGTCGAGCCTCTGCTTCGAGAAGCTCCTCTGGAAGTTTTTGGAGGTCAGGGCCGCTTCGATGAGGTCGTCGCGGTACTGCGGCCCATAGCCGCCGGAGCAGGGGATGCCCTCGGCCCGCAGGGCGGCGAGGAACCGGTTTCTTGGCACGTTGTTGAACTGCTCCTTCTTATAGCGGAACGGATAGAGATGGTACACCGCCTTGGCACCCTCGTACAGCTTGTGGGACACGATGCCGGGGACGTCCTTGATGCGCGAGGTCAGGTAGTTGGCATTCTCGATGCGCTTCGCGGTCTGGGCTTCGAGCCGCTCCATCTGGTTGAGCAGGATGGCCGCCTGGTACTCCGTCATCCGGCGATTGTTGCCGATGATGGGGTAGCCGTTCTTGCCCTTGATGCAGCCATAGGGGCGGCCGCAGTTGTGATAGGACCAGACACGGTCCATCAGCGCCTCGTCATTCCCGACGACCGCGCCGCCCTCACCGCAAGGCAGGTGCTTCGACTCCTGGAAGCTGAAGCAGCCGAGGTCGCCTATTGTGCCGCATTTCTTGCCCCGCCACTCTGCCAGCCACGCCTGGCAGGCGTCCTCGATGACCTTGAGGTTGTGCTTGCGCGCGATGGCGTTGATCTTGTCCATATTGGCCGGCAGGCCCAGGATGTGGACGGGCAGGATCGCCCGCGTGTTCTCGGTGATCCTCTCTTCGATCTTGTCCGGGTCGATCTGGAAGGTCTCGGGGTCTGTGTCGGCGAAGACCGGCAGGGCCGCCGAATTAAGGACCACGTTATACGTGGCGATGAACGTGTAGGGGGAGACGATCACCTCATCCCCGACCCCGATATCGAGCACGTGCAAGGCCGTGAGAAGGGCGTTCGTGCCGTTCATCGTGGCGACGCACCGCTTCGCTCCCAGCAAGGCCGCGTACTTCTCCTCGAATTGCGAGACCACGGTCCCGCTGCCGCGGAACCACTTGCCGCTGCGCAGGACGCCGAGCACGCGTTCTTCGGCCTTCGGGTCCCAGACCGGCCACGCCGGGAACGGCTTGGCGCGCACGGGCCGGCCGCCGAGAAGGGCCGGCTTGCCCGCCCCCGCGGCCGCCCGCGCCCGGACGGGCATTTGCGTCGACGCGACGGCCGCCACCGTGCCCGCCGATACCGTCGAGAGAAACTCCCGCCTGCTCATGTTTTTACCGCTCATCTCGGTCTCCTTTCGCTATCATGTATGGCATTTCCCGGCGACAACTTCACCGGGGATCAGTAGTCTTTGAAAGCCCTCATCCACAGGGGCCAGTCATCGTGCTGGACGCCGCCTGCTTTGGTCC
>CAYFUB010000832.1:0-2157 GCA_964346195.1 uncultured Pirellulales bacterium | reverse complement strand
CGCAGATCGCTGTCGCTGTCCGGCATCCACTGGAAAGGATACTCCTTGCGATAATGACGGTTCCAGGCCAGGGTAGCCGTGAGCACCTTGCCGGCCGGCTCATCCACGATGATACGATATACCTGCTGAGGGGTCTGCACCGCGTCAAGCTGATTGAGGTCCCATCCCGCCGTCGACACCGCGCCGGGGCTGCCCTGTCCGGCCTTCAGAAGCTGGTGCGCGCGGACCGCATTGACCATGCCGGCGCCCTGAGCGTAATCGAGCGGCACCTCATGGTCGTCCCCGGTGCCGAGCCGGCCCTTGTGCCAGTGCGGCAGCTTCGTGGCCGAAGTCATCAGGATCGCCTTCAACACGAGGTTGCCCCCCCCAGCCGACAGGACCGGGCTCAGGCTCGCATCCTGCCGGGCCGCCTGGACCAGCAGCCCCACCACGCCGGCAGCCACCGGCGTCGAGAAGCTCGACCAGTTACCCCCCATCGTATATCCCTCGTCAGCATCGGCCTCGGCTACGAGGCAGTTGCCGGGAGCGACCAGGTCAGGCTTGCAGCGGCCGTCCTCCGTCGGGCCCACGCTCGACTCTTCCGGGTAAGCCAGGGCAAAGTGCGCGAGTTTCGTGGCGGGGTCCTGGGCATTGACGGAACTGACGACACCCACGCCGATCGCATTCGCCCCCGCGCCGGGGTAGAATAGCGGGTCCGAGGCATTGGTCCCATTGCCGATGCTGGCCACGAAGACCAGCCCTTCATGCTCGATCAAAGCCTCGATGCCTCGCGTCCACCAGTCCTCGAGCGGCCAGCCGAAACTCGCCGTGGCTACGTCTACCGGCGGCATCTTCTGATCGTTGACATGCTGCACCACAAAGTGCCAGAACTCGTAGATTTGACCCTCGGCAGCCGGCACGGCCCCCTGGTACAGGAACGGGTCCAGGTAGGATGTCGTCGCCCGGGGGTCGTCGCCGAACAGGATGGAGCAGATCGCGGTCGTATGAGCCGATACGCCGGGGGCATCGGTTGCGTCGTCGTGGAACTGCAACTGGGCGTTTTGGAAGCAGTTGTGCCCCAGGTTCGGCTGGTAATCGTTCTGTGGCTTGCCGTTCTGGTCATAGGTGAGACTGCGGCAAATGACACCCATACGCACGCCAGCCCCGGTCAGATTCGGGTCGGCCTGCCGCAGGGCGTAAATGCCGACCCAGTCGAGGGCTTGCGGCTGACGGGCAGAACTCTCTTGGCCCAGCGCCGTGCCGGCAACCGCGGTCGCCAGCAGGGCTACGACCCATAATCTTGCGGTCCGGATAGTTGTTTTTTCGACCTTCTTCAGCATCATAGACCCAAGAGGCAGCAAAGTGTACCCGTCGGCACACCGCTGTTCCCCCAACGACCAACCTCCCTGGTTGACGAGCTCCGTCCGAAACAACTGGCTTTATGATACCAGATACCTGCCCTCTTTTCAAGCAAATTCCGCCTGGCGCGCCTTTGCGGCGACCAGGATTTACGGTCCTCGCAGGTCGTGCGTCCCGCACGACACTTTTCAGGCGAGCGAGGACGCTCGTCCTGCCGGCGAAATTCTGTTCCACGCGGATTGCAGATTGACGATTTGATGCTTGCCGTATACTATTTGCGCCATGAAAACCATCTTGAACGCGGAACAGATCGAGCGCACCGTTCACAGCCTGGCCGAGCAGATCGCCGGCCGGGCAGCGCCCGATAACGATCTCGCTATCATCGGCATTCGCAGCCGGGGCGAAATCCTGGCGCAGAGACTCGCCGACCGCCTGTCGCAAAGACTCGGCAAATCCATCCCCTGCGGCACGCTCGACATCACGCTCTACCGCGACGACCTGAACGCGCCGCACGGTCGCAGCCAGCCGCAGGTCCGCACCACCGAAATCGGCTTCAACATCGACGACAAGACGATTGTCCTGGTCGATGACGTGCTCTACACCGGTCGCTCCGCCCGGGCCGCCATGGATGCCCTGATCGATCTCGGCCGGCCGAAGGCCATCAGACTCGCCGTCCTCGTCGAACGAGCGGGAAGGGAACTCCCCATTCAGGCGGACTACACCGGCTACCGGGCCGACGTGGGGCCGCAACAGTCGGTTCAAGTCAACCTCATTGAATCCGACGGAAGGAACGAGGTTATAGTCGAGTAGGACCATGGA
>CAYFUB010000831.1:0-6201 GCA_964346195.1 uncultured Pirellulales bacterium | reverse complement strand
TACGGATTATGAATAATTCTTGCGCCCCGTGTGTCATCCCTTCGGCTACGCTCAGGGCAGGCCCTGAACGAAGCGCAGCGCAGTGAAGGGGTTCCCCAAACGCGAATGATTGCGTTTGGGGGCCCAACGATCTGGCCTACGAACGGGAGAAACGTCTCATCCGGGGGCCGGATCCTTCGGCTTCGCCTCAGGATGACTGAGTCTGTGCCGCGCAAGAATTTTCCATAATCCGTATTAGTCCTATACTGCGCGAACGGGCTGGTTTATCATTCCCTTATCGTCATCGAAACAGACGCCTGACAACCATGGACAGTGGTTGCCGGCTGTTGACTCAAGACTGAATTGAGGTATCCTGCCATGATCCGACATACCCTCCACACTCCTGTCACCGCTTTCCGGCTCCTTGGGCTTGTGGCGCTCTGCTGTGCGGCTCCGGTAATCCCGGGGCGGGCGGCGGATTCGACGAAGCTCAGAGACCTGTTTGCCGAACCGCCGCGCGAATACAGCTCCGCGCCACTATGGGTGTGGAATGACATGCTGACCGAGGAGCAGATCGTCGGCACGCTGCGCGACCTGGCGGGTCAGAGGGTCCGGCAGGTGTTCGTGCATCCGCGCCCGGGATTGATGACGCCGTATCTGTCGGACGATTGGTTCCGGCTGTGGAAACTGGCCCTGAAAGAAGCCGAGCGACTCGACATGAACGTGTGGATTTACGACGAGAACTCGTACCCGTCGGGTTTCGCGGGCGGGTTCGTGCCGGAAGTCATGCCCCAGTCGCGCGGCCAAGGGTTGTCTATCAGCGAGCAGCAAGCGCCCCTCAAGCTCGATGAGAATTGCGTGGCCGTGTTCCGGCCCGTTCAGGACGGATACGAAAACGTCACGAAGCAGGTGAAGACCGAGGGCGGAGGTCAGAGTACGGAGAAAGAAGAGCGTGGCGAGCGAGGACGCTCGCCCTACCTGGTCGCCTCCCTGCGCCGGGCGGGGACCTCGCCGTGGTACGGGGGCAAGTTCTACGTCAATCTGCTCGACCCGGGCGTCACGGAGAAATTCCTGGAGGTCACTATGGACGCCTATACACGCAACATCGGCGGGCAGTACGGCAAGCGCGTGCCGGGCGTCTTCACGGACGAGCCGCACCTGGCGCCGGCGGGCGGATTGCCCTGGGCGGAGGACCTGCCAGCCGTGTTCCGGAAGCGCTGGGGCTACGACCTGATGGAGCATCTGCCGAGCCTGGTCCGGCCGGTCGGCGATTGGCGGCGGGTGAGGCACAACTACGTGCAGGTCCTGCTCGATCTGTTCATCGAGCGCTGGGCCAAGCCGTACTATGAGTACTGCGGAAAGCACGGGCTCGAATTCACCGGCCACTACTGGGAGCACGAGTGGCCCGACTGTCTCCGGTCGCCCGACAATATGGCCATGTACGCCTGGCACCAGCGGCCCGCGATCGACACGCTGATGAACCAGTATGACGAGGGCACGCACGCCCAGTTCGGCAACGTCCGGGCCGTCAAGGAGCTGTCGAGCGTGGCCAATCAGCTTGGGCGCGCCCGAACGCTGTGCGAGGCCTACGGGGCGGGCGGCTGGGACCTGCGCTTCGAGGACATGAAGCGCATCGGCGACTGGCTCTACGTCCTCGGCGTCAACACGCTCGACGAGCACCTGTCCTATATCACGATTCGCGGGGCCCGCAAGCGCGACCACCCGCAATCGTTCTCCTACCACGAGCCCTGGTGGCCGGCCTACCACGTCATGGCCGAGTACTTCACGAGGCTCTCGCTCATCATGTCGCAAGGCCAACAAATCAATCGCATCCTCGTCATCGAGCCGACGACGACGGCCTGGATGTACCAGGGCGACGCGGGGCAACTGAATCAAGTCGGGGGCCGCTTTCAGCAAATGCTCATGGCCCTGGAACAGGCCCAGGTGGAATACGACATCGGCTGCGAGGATATCATCGCCCGCCACGGCTCGACCGAAGGCCCGCGTTTCAAAGTGGGACAATGCCTCTACGACACCGTGGTCCTGCCACCGCTGACCGAGAATCTCAACCAGCGGACGATGGAACTTCTGGACGCATATCTGCTCGCGGGCGGCAAAGTGCTCTGCTGCGGCGAAGCCCCGTCCCGCGTGGATGGGGCCACCTCCGACCGCGCCGAGGCGGCGGCCAAAGCCTCCGCCTGGAAGCGGGTGGAGGCTTCCGAGGTTCCGAACATGCTCCTGGCCCGCACCAAGAGTGAGTTCGCCATCGAACAGTCCTATGAGCAGCCTTATGAGACCAAAGGAAATCTTTTTCATCACAGGCGCGTGATCGACGACGGTGAGTTCCTCCTGCTCGTCAACACGAGCATCGACAGCGACTCGCATGGGTGGATTACATCGTCGGCCCGCGGCATCGAGCGATGGGACCCGACAACCGCACAGATCTCCGCCTATTCCTTCCAGAGGACCGACACGAGCGTGAAGGCCCGGTTCAGTCTACCGCCCTGTGGCAGCCTGCTGCTGTTCCTGTCCAAGCGCTCCTTGTCCCCCGCCAAGCGGCCTGTGCGGACGGTCGCAGCGGGCGTGCCAGACGATGGCCTGGAGATCGCTCCACTGGAAGACAACGTGTTGACTCTGGACTATGTCGATGTCACGGCCGGGGGCGAAACGAAGAAGAACGCGTACTTCTACAAAGCCGCGCAGTTCGCATTCGCGAAGAACGGCATGCCTCGCAACCCCTGGGATAGTTCCGTGCAGTTCCGCGACGAGCTGATCAAGAAGACCTTCACCGCCGACAGCGGATTCGAGGCTGTGTATCGGTTCGTCATCGAGCAGCAAGTGCCCGAGCGGCTCTCCATTGTCATCGAGCGGCCGAACCTGTATACCATCACCTGCAACGGTCAAGCGGTCGCGCCAGAGACAGGGACCTGGTGGATGGACAAATCCTTCGGCAGACTCGATATCAGCAAGGCCGTCAAAGTCGGTGAGAACGCCGTGACGATCAAAGCGTCGCCGTTCACGATCTATCATGAGCTAGAGCCGGCCTATCTGCTCGGGACATTCATCCTCAAGCCGACCGAGTCCGGGTTTGTCATCGTTGGCGACTCCAGGCCGAGGCTGGTTCTGGGCAGCTGGGCGGCCCAGGGATATCCGATGTACGCCGCCGGCTTTTCCTACGCCGATAGGTTCCACCTCCTGAAGCTCGAGGGACGTTGCGTCGTGTATCTGGGCAAATGGTACGGCAGCGTCGCGGAAGTAATCGTCAACGGTCAATCGGCGGGGCATATCGTGTGCCGGCCCTGGCAGTGCGACGTGACGGAGTTCATTCAGCCGGGAGAAAACACGGTGGAAGTGCGTGTCATTGGCACGCTGAAGAACACGCTGGGCCCGCATCACGGCAACCCTTCTCTGGGCAGCGCCTGGCCGGGGTCGTTCCAGAAGGCCCCCGAGACGGGTCCGCCCCCGGGCAGCAGCTATCACACGGTGGATTACGGGCTTTTCGAACCGTTCCTCCTCGGGCAGGTTGTCGAAGAGTAGCGAGGCCCATCATGGTTGCACTCGGTGTCTTTCTACACGCCCTCGGCGGTTATGCGGCCGGGAGTTTCTATATCCCGTTCAAGCGCGTCCGCAACTGGGCCTGGGAGAGCTATTGGCTGGTGGGTGGCGTCTTCTCCTGGGTTCTGACGCCCTGGCTGCTCGCGTTCGTCGCCATCCGTGAACCGGTCTCACTGCTGAACCGGGCACCGGCCCGCGCCCTCCTCTGGCCGTACTTATTCGGCGTGCTCTGGGGTGTCGGCGGCCTGACCTTCGGTCTGTCGATGCGCTACCTGGGCATGTCTCTCGGCTACGCGATCGCGCTGGGCTTCTGTGCGGCGTTCGGCACCATCATTCCGCCGATCTTTCGCGGCACCTTTGGCGAGCTTCTCACGCAGGCGTCGGGCTTGACCATCCTGGCAGGCGTTGCCGTCTGTCTCGCCGGGATCGCTATTTGCGGCTGGGCCGGCGTCTCCAAGGAAAAGGAGTCGTCGTCCGAGCAGAAACGCGCCTCGATCAAGGAGTTCGACTTTGCCAAAGGCCTGCTGGTGGCCGTCTTTGCCGGCGTGATGAGTAGTTGCATGGCCTTTGGCATCGAGGCCGGCAAGCCAATTGCCTCGCTGGTGACCGAACGCGGAATTTCGCCGCTGTGGCAGAATATCCCGGTCCTCGTGGTCGTTCTGGCAGGTGGTTTCACGACGAATTTTTTCTGGTGTGCCTTGCTCAACATGAAGAACCGCTCGGGACGCGACTACATCGCGGCCGACAAGGCCCCGCTCGCGAACAACTACCTCTTTTCGGCCCTGGCGGGAATCACGTGGTATCTGCAATTCATGTTCTACGGGATGGGCACGACCAAGATGGGCCGCTACGACTTCTCGAGCTGGACGCTGCACATGGCGTTCATTATCGTCTTCAGCAACATCTGGGCCCTGTGGTTCCGCGAATGGAAAGGCTCGAGCCGCCGGACGCTGACCCTTATCACCGCCGGTATTGTCGTGGTCCTGCTATCCACGGTCCTCGTCGGCGTGGGGAACTATCTCGCCGCGCAGGGAAGGTGACACCATGGCACGCAAAGAGTCGATGACATCGAGGCAGCGCGTCCTGAAGGCCCTCAACCATGAGGTCCCGGACCGGGTCCCTATCGACCTGGGCGGCTTTCAGACGGGGATTCACAGAGATGCCTACGTGTCGCTCCTCGATCATCTCAGCCTGCGGGACGAAGTGACGATCATGGATCCGGTGCAGCAACTGGCCCGGCCCTGCGAGAAGTTGTTGGAACGGTTCCATGTCGATATCCGCTACGTGGTCGCCCACGGGCCGGAGAGTTTCAAGGGCGGCATCGAGCGCAGCACGCGTGACGAGCGGCTCTGGCACGATCTCAGGGACGAGTTCGGTGTCGTCTGGTCGATGCCCGACGACCGACCGCTCTACATGGACATATCACACCACCCGCTGGCTGACGCGACGCTCGCAGACGTCGCCGACTACCCGTTTCCGAAGGGCGACGACCCGACGCGCTTCACCGGCCTCCGCGAACAGGCACAAATACTGCGCCGCGAGACACCCTACGCCCTCTCGACCGGCATCGGCGGCGTCGTTTATGAAATCTGCTGGTACATGCGGGGCCTGGAGCGGTGGTTTATGGACATGATCGAGAACCCGGCGTTCTGCGCCGCCCTGCTCGACCGGACGCTGGAGTTCTGGCTTGGCTATTACGACCGGTTCATGGCGGAGGTGGGCGACCTCATCGACGTGGTGATGATCGGCGATGACATCGGCGGTCAGTCGGGACCGCTGTTTTCTCCGGCGTTTTACCGCAGCGTCGTCAAGCCCAGACAAAGGCGGCTCGTGCAGCATATCAAGAGTCTGACGCCGGCGAAAATCTGGTATCACACCTGCGGCTCCGTTCGGCAACTGGTCCCGGACCTGCTCGACAACGGCATCGACATTCTCAACCCGGTGCAGATCAGCGCCGCCGACATGGACCCGAAGGACCTGAAACGCGACTTCGGTGATAAGCTGGTTTTCTGGGGCGGCGGCATCGACACGCAACACGTCCTGGCCTTTGCCACTCCGCAGGAGGTCGAGCAGCACGTGCGCCGCAATGTCGAGGCTCTCAAACCCGGCGGCGGCTACGTCTTCAACAGCGTCCACAACATCCAGGCCGGCGTGCCTCCGGCGAACATCGTGGCCCTCCTCGACGCCGCCTACAAATACGGCTTCTACGAGACCTGATATCAGTCTCGGACGGTACGTATGCAGTAGCGCGAGCATCCTGCCCGTGGGTAGGGATGAGTGATACGGTGTATGATTGGTTCGTGCGCGGTCTGTCATCCATTCGACTCCGCTCAGGGCAGGCTCTGAACGGAGCGCAGCGCAGTGAAGGATCTGGCCTCCGAACGGGAGAAACGTCTCATCCGCAGGCCAGATCCTTCGGCTTCGCCTCAGGATGACAGAGCCCACCGCGCAAGAATTTTTCCTAATCCGTATGACATCAACTTTGGAGAGTGTGAAGTAGCACGAGCATCTTGCCCGTGAGTCTCATGGGCGTCTCGCCCGTGGAAAGTCAGGTACCTGCAGGGCCAGGATGGCCCTGCGACCCATGGGCAGGATGCCCATGCTACGGGCGCGGCCAAGGAGCAATGGCGAGCGTCAGCTTGTTTTTCGTAGTGTACCCGTGAGGGC
>CAYFUB010000830.1:0-6220 GCA_964346195.1 uncultured Pirellulales bacterium | reverse complement strand
TAGTTCGGGTAGAACCTCATGGCGGGGCCTTCCGAGCCACGGCCGCCGGGGCGGTCCGCAAGATGCGTGTAGGGCTTGGACGGGTCATCGGGGACTGATGGCGGAAGACGGAATGCCAGGTATTTCCATCCGTCTTTCAACACCGCGCGGGTCGCACCCAGTTCGAAGAACAGGTGCTCGTGGATTTCCGCTTCGCTTCCCCTCAAGGCAGGCACAAAGCTCTTGCCGTCCATCGGATAACGGTCCTTCTGCGGGACACCGCAGAGCTCCAGGATGGTGGGCGCGAAATCAATGTTGGACACATTGACTTTCGTCTGGCGAGCGCCCTTTACATAGCGGGGCGACCAGACAAAACTGACCGACTTGATGCCGCCCTGGTAGAGAGAGCCCTTGCCGTCCTCCACTCCATGGTCATCGAAGTAGAAGATGACCGTGTTCTCCAACGCCCCCAGAGTCTCGAGTTTCTTCAGGATCGCGCCAACACCATCATCCAGCCAGAGAACATCACACGCCTGTCCCTCAACAGGGAGGCCGGCCCGTCTGACGCGCTCGGGAATGCTGGAGCGGGACGGTTGGACAGACAACGGCTTCTCCAGGAATCCCGCCGGGGTCGCCAGCGGGTTGCCCGTGTATTTTTTGTATCTCGGTCCGGGACCGTGATTGAGAGTCGTGGCCACATAGAGGAAGAAGGGTTTCCCGGTTCCCTTCCACTCGTCGAGGAAGTTGAGGGCGCCGCCGGTGATCCAATCCATGTTGTGAAACTCCAGCGCTTTGCACGTGTGGCCGGGCAGGTTACCGGGGTACAGACTGGCGGCGTAGTCAAAACCGCAGGCCTTGAATGCCTCGACCTGTTGGCGCTGCTTCGTCGCATAGTAGGCCGCCACGTCGGGCTGCCGCGGATCGGCATCTTCGGGTGGCGCCGCTGCGCGCCCACCCTCCTCGGCTTCGATGACGTGGTTCTTCCCGACCGCGCCGGTGAAATACCCCGCCTTCTTCAGGGTCCGGGCAATATTGGGCGTTTCGCGGTCAATATGACTGTTCCACGTGATGTTGATCTGCTCGTTATTCTGCACCGCCTTGGCGAAGGTTGGAGAGCGGCTGGCATACGTGCCGGTCAGCACGGCGTAGCGGGAAGGCGTACAGACCGGGCTGGAGACATACTGGTTGAGCAGCACCAGGCCCTCCGTGGCCAGTCGGTCGATGTTCGGGCTGAGATTTCTGGGCTTACCTCGTTCATCGCGGCCTGCGGGCAGGAAGTTGAACTCTCTCCGCTCCTGGTCATCTGTGATGATGAAGAGAATGTTCGGCCTGCCCGCGCTGCCGGTCTGGCCGGACCACGCCGGCGCCGTCGCAATCAGCGCCGCGCCCGTCGCGACAGCAAAGAAGAACAGGTGCTTCACGTTTGAGTCCACCATGTTAGGATTCGATCTTGACCACATACGCGTGTTCGCACGGCTTCTTCGCCGGCAGCACGATTTCGAGCCCATCGCCCGTGCGCTTCCATTCCAGGAGTCCTTTCACGCCCAAGAGCGAGACGGCCTGGATTGGCCGGGGATGGGCCGGGGCTGCCCAGCCCAGGCTGCGGATCACGACTCTGCCCTCGGCCGGCCATTCCGGCAGAATAGCGTAGACAACGTTCACTTTTGCGGTGAACCAGATGTTCGCGGCCGGGTGGGGATCGCCGGCAGGTAGTCCCTCCCCGGCGACGGACCACGGGCGCGTTGCGAAGATCGCCTCTCCGTTGATCTGTAGCCAGTCGCCCAGGGCCAGCAGCCGCCGGCGCATTCCGTCGGGAATGGTACCGTCGGCACGGGGGCCGATGTTCAGCAGCAAATTGCCGTTCTTGCTGACCACGTCGCACAGCAGATGAACCAGCTCGGTGGGGGACTTGTAGGCGTCGTGCTCTTCTTCGGCCTTCAAGTAACCGTAGGAAGTGCCCAGCGTGGCTGGGTTTTGCCATTTCGGGCCGATGGTGTCCAAGCGGAGATTGTCCTTCTCACGGCAGCCGACACCCTCGGGCCAGTTGAGATGGGCGCCCTTGTTGTTCAGATAGACTTCCTTTCCCCATGAACGGGCGGCGATGAAATAATCGGCAATCATCCCGCGGCAGGCGTCCTGGAACTTCTTGGTCTGCGGATGGTCCGGGGCGTGGTAGAAGATGGGGATGTCATCCAGCCACATGAAGTCCGGCTGATACTTGCGCTCCAGTTCCTTCCATCGCGCTACATAGCCTGCAATAAACTCGTCGCTATAGGCGAAGGGGCCATAGAGGCCGGCAGCCTCGGGCCGGCGCCGGATTTCCTCGGCGACATCGGGACGCGGCTCGCTGGCCGGTGCGTAGAGGTCGTTGGCGAAAAACCCGGGATGCCGCTCGCGATGATAGGATGGAGCAAACTTCATTCCGCGCGCCCGAACCGCTTTGGCCAGATCACCGACGAGGTCGCGCTTCGGACCAATCTTGGCGGCGCACCAGTCCGTCAGTTGGGAATCCCAAAGAGCGAAGCCGTCGTGATGTTCGCCGGTCAGGATGACATATCGCGCGCCGGCCTTTTGGAACAACTCCGCCCATTCATCCGGGTTCCAACGCTCGGCCCTGAACAAGGGAATGATGTCCTTGTAGCCGAACGCGGGCGGCTTGGCGCCGAGGGTGGATTCCACGAATGGATAGTGCGTCTCCGGTTGACGATACATGTTCTTCGGGAAATGCTCCGCGTAGCCGCGTCCGCGCGGCGTGTAGCCCGCAACGCTGTAAGCCCCCCAGTGGATGAAGATTCCGAACTTTGCCTCATCGAACCACGTCGGCACCGGCACCCGCTTGAGAGAGTCCCAGTCAGCGCCTGGCTCCCCTGAACGGACCAACGACGGCTGAACCTGGCAACCAGCCAGCAGGACTGGCAGAAGACTCAAGCGAGAGCTGGACTGCAAGAGGGTCATCGTCTGCTATCGGAAAGGGTTGTCTCTCTGTCTCGTGCGCTCATCGGGATTCACTCATCTTTCGGTTCGGAACGTCGTGCGCCTTTCCCCGCCTTCTTTGCCCTGCCCGCGCCACCGGTGAGCGAGACGCCGGCTTCGTTCTTCTGTGCCTCGCCCGGCGTGCTGCGGCCGCGATCAATGTAACTCTGCATTAGCGCCGTCAGTCTCGCGGCCACATCGGCGTTCCTCGGCAAAACGTCCTTTGTTTCGCTCAGGTCGGTGTCCAGGTTGTAGAGTTCGCGGCTGCCGTTGTTGTGGAAGACCAGCTTCCATGGTCCCTGGCGGATGGCCAGGGCGCCGCCGGAAGACTGGTGGACGGTGGCCTCGCGCACCGGCCTCTGCGGCGAGCCGAGCAACTCGGGAACCAGGCTGGCACTATCCTCGCCGGCCCCGTCAGGCAATTTCGCGCCGACGATCTCGGCCGCTGTTGCCAGAAGATCATTGAGACAGATGGTGTGGTCGTTGACCGCACCGGGGCTCACCTTCCCGGGCCAGCGGGCCACAAACGGCACACGGTGACCGCCCTCGTAGATGCTGCGCTTGGATTCGCGCAAGGGCTGGTAGGCGCGGTGTTCGGCCCCGTTGTCGCTGGTGGCGATCACCAGCGTGTTGCCGGTGAGCCCGTTCTGCTCCAGCGCATCCAGAATTTGCCCGAGCATCGCGTCACCCTGGTACAGCCAGTCCCCGTATTTCGGGTCCTGCCTCACGAGGTCCTGGGCCCCGCTCGTCCCAACGAACTCGGGCGCAGGCACGATCGGCGTGTGCGGTGGACACATCGGGAAATAGAGGAAGAACGGCTCCCCGGACTTCGCGCACGCATCAATCCACTCGACCGCCTTGCGAATCATCAGCGGCTGGTTTTCGACGGCCGGCACGTGTGCCACTACGCGGTCCTGCTCGATGATGGTGCCGATGTTCCGGGCATGGGTGTAGCCGCAGAAATAATCGAAGCCGAGGGCGTTCGGACCGTCCGTAAGCCTCGCACCGATGGGCACTTCCTTTTCGGTGCCGGGCTTGCCGTCCACCCAGTTCATCCCCAGATGCCACTTGCCGATGCAGGCTGTGGCGTAACCGTGCTGCTTAAGCAGGGAGGCAACCGTCAGACGGCTGGTCGGAATGATGGGCTTGGAAAAGGTCGTCAGCACGCCGAACTGCCCGATGCGCCAGGGATACCGTCCGGTGAGCACGCCGTAACGTGTGGGCGTGCAGACGGCGGCGGCGCTGTGGGCATCGGTAAAACGCATGCCCTCGCGGGACAGCCGGTCCAGGTTCGGCGTGCGCAAGGCCGACTCCGCGACGTAGCTCTGCGGCTGGCCCCAGCCCATGTCATCGAAAAGGACAAAGACAATGTTGGGCCTGGCGGTTTCGGCCGCGGGACAGGGGATACCCATCAGCAACGCAACGAACAGGGAACCGAGCAACGCGCACCAACGGTAACGGCGGGCGATGGGCGTGCCGGAATGTCGGAGAGACGTGTGTAGTTTCATTGCTTTCTCTTGTTCCTGCGTTTTTCGTTCGGCGACTTGTCGCTCTTCGCCGCGCCGGCAAATTTCTTTTCCGGATTCATCCGGTCGAGCAGCTTTTCGTCGGGCTCACCGCCGAATTGCCTCCAGTAGAGTTCCTTCATCGGATTGATCTTCGGACCGATGGCCTTCTCGTTGACCATCAGCGGGAGCGTCTCGTCCCACCACCGGTCGTAGGCGGCGCGCAGGCGGGCGACGACGTCGGGGTGCTCGGCGATGACGTTCTTCGTCTCGCCCGGATCGGCTTTGAGGTCGTAAAGCTCGGCGTTGTTCACCAGCGTGAAGCGTGAGTCTTGAATCGCGCATCCGTCGAACTTCGACCCTGCCGCCTTTCCGCTCACCCACCGTCCACGGTGGTGTACCAGCGTGCGGTCGGCCCAATCGGCCTGTGGATTCCGCAGCAGGGGCAACAGGCTGCGCCCTTCGATCTGTTTCTTCACCTCGTCGGTGAGCGTGGCGCCGGTGATCTCGGCCAGTGTGGGAAAGAGGTCGAGGTGCGCGGTCAAGGCATCACACTCCGCGCCGGCCGGGATGCCGCCGGCGGGCCATCGGAAGAAGGCCGCCGCGCGGGTGCCGCCCTGATACGGCGTGCCCTTGTTTCCCCTCATGCCGGCATTGAAGATTCTCGTGCCGGCGGTGCCGCCGTTGTCGCCGCCCAAGTAGATAACGAGCGTGTTCTGTTCGAGCCCCCAGTCCTTGAGCCTCCGCAGCAGCATACCGAAGTTGGTGTCAACGTTCTCGATCATGCCGAAGAACTTGGCGGTGTCCTCGCTGACGCCGGGCTTGCCGAGGTAATGGCGGTAGTATTCCTCCGGCACGACGTGCGGACCGTGGGCGGCGTTGAGCGGGATGTAGGCGAAAAAGGGCTGTTTGCCGGAACGCTGGGCGTCCATCCACTTGAGCGCCTGGGCAAAGAACAGGTCAGTGCAGTAGCCTGCGGTCTTCTCGAACTCCCCGTTGTGCCAGAGTGCGGGGTCAATGTTGGTGTTGCCGGGCGCGTCACCGCAGGAGCCGGGGTAGGTCTGCCCGATCCCGCCCCCGCCGTGGATATACACCTCGTCGAAGCCGCGGCTCTCGGGACGATAGGCCTCCTCGTCGCCGAGATGCCATTTGCCAAAGATGCCGGTCGTATAGCCCGCCCCCTTGAGCATCTGCGCAAGGGTGACGGTTCTCAGGCTCATCCGCTCGCGCTCCAGAATCGTGTGGGTGACGCCGTTCTTGAACTCGTGCCGTCCGCTCATCAGCGCCGCGCGCGTCGGCGAACAGGTGGGACTGACATGGAACTGCGTGAGAAGCAGGGCCTGCTTCTTGAATGTGTCCACCGACGGCGTGCGCAGGATGGGATTACCGAGACACGCGTAGTCACCGTACCCGACGTCGTCGGGCATGACGAGGACAATGTTGGGGGGTGACGCCGCGGCCTTCGACAGAGCCACTTGCGCCCCTACGCACAACGCCAGGGAACTCTTCAGGAATTCGCGTCGGTTCATACGGTTCCACCTTTCCTCCAGCATTTGCCTGTTTCTTCTTGACGCGATGACGTATTCCTATGGATCGCGCCGCCCGGCGCGTTTCTTCCTCGTGGCACCCGATGGAGCCGGGTTGGAGACCGAACCGTTGGATACGTAGGCTCCCGTCCCCTCGATCGCCCATTTCAGATCGGCCCGGATTCGGGCGTTCGCCAATCGAGGGTCTCCGCGGCTGTGCCCATAGGCGCGGAGCTG
>CAYFUB010000829.1:0-20118 GCA_964346195.1 uncultured Pirellulales bacterium | reverse complement strand
CTTTCTTTCTCTGGATCAAAGCGGCATCGAAGCCGCTGTTGATGAAGACCTTGGCGATTTCTATGAAGACGGACAGCATGCCGACCAGACCGAACTGTTCGGGCACCAGAAGCCGGGCCAGAATGATCACGATGACGAAGTGGATTCCCTGCTGCCCCACCCGTTCCAGGAAGCTCCAGAATACGCCATGAATGGCTCTTGACCTGAGAGTCGCACTCATTTCGCCTCCATCCACTGCCACTGGCGGCAAACGAGTCTCCAATCATGTCCTTCCACTGCCAGAGCGGCCGCATAATCCGCGCCCACGCCGAGCTCCTGCAGCGACCAGCGCGAGGCTTCCCGCTCATCTTCTCCCACGCGCCGCAGGGCCGGCGGCCGGAGCGCCAAATCGACGCGGCCAAGGGGGAAGGATAACCCGTGGCCTTTCGCCTTTACGTAGGCCTCCTTGCAGGTCCATGCCACAAAAAGCGTTCTTCGCCGGTCGGCCCCCTGGAGACCCTGGAGCAGCTCGCTCTCCCGAGGCGAGAATATGCGCTCGGTGATCTCATCCCATGGGAAACCGGCTTGTATTCGCTCCACGTCGACACCGACCTCGCGGCCCCGGGCGAACGCAAACAGGGCCGTATCGCCTGAATGGCTGAGATTGAAGCGAAGCGTACCCTCAGCCAGGCAGGGCTTGCCGTGGCGTCCGTAACGGAGCCGGACCTGATCCGGGGCGACGTTCAAGTAGCCTCCCAGAATTCCCCGCAGGACACCACGGCACACGATGAAACGATTCTTGTCTCTCTCAAAGAAGAATCGCTCGGCCCTGGCCCGTTCGACATCACAAAGGGCTCGCGCCAACTGCCGAACGTGGGTACACCCCTCGTCGAGACTGGCGCGCCAGACGTGAACCTGCCCTTCAGAAAGGCTCGGAATCTCACCTGTTGGAAACCACGGAGACCCGGGGGACAACATAGTGGTCACCACGCCCCGTATCGGCGGAGCAGGATCCGCTCGCGATGGCATTGACATCAGGACGTAAACGCTCAGGGAAGAGATAGCTTCTCGCTCGATATTGGCAGGAGGTCCGCCGGTGTGCCCAGACAAACACATTTGTCTTCCAGATCTTCAAGGACCAGGGCGCCGGCGCCGATCACGCATTCTCTGCCGATCCGGATCCTGTTCCTGATCGTCGCGTTCGTCCCAATGAAGCAGTAGGGTCCTATCGTTACCCCCCCTGAGACGCCGACGCCGGAGGACAAGTAGCAATGATCCCCCATGGTTACATCGTGCCCGATGGTACAGCCGGCTCCGATGGCAACATTGTGTCCGATTCTGACACCCGGGAACACGGCAACATTGTGGCTGATCCGGCAATTGTCGCCAATCTCCAGTCCCGGATACGTGGTCGCTCTGGGGCTCACGAAGCTGATGAACTGATATCCCATGCTTCTTGCCTGAGAATACCTTTCCGCCCGTAATCGGTTCACGGCCACGTAGCCCACGGCGATGAGCATCTTGTATTCATGCGGTGGAAACACGGAGCTGACGTCAGTGAAGGGAACGACGGGCAGTTTGAAGAGAGTATCTTCATCGAGGTATTCACGGTCAACCGTGAAGCCGGCAACCACGTGATCGGAGAAATAGGTGAGGTCGTTGTAGGTCGCGTGCGCCTCCGATTTGTTTCCGAACAGGACCACTTTTGCCATGTGTCGAATACTCCTATTGCCTGGATGTCCCTTCCGGCGCCTTCAGTAGCGTACGCATGTATGTTCTTGAGTGACCGTCTTGCCTTGTGTCAGACGCACTCCAGTCGCTTCAGCGCATCCTTGAGTCTGTTGTTTTCTCTATGGCTGTTCGTGGGATCAGCCGCACCCGGCGCGGGCGCCTCGATCACCTGGGCCAGCCGCGATATCGTTGGCGCGTCAAAGAGGTCGCGTGCGGACAGCCTTACACCCATACGTTTTCGAACCTGGGCGGTCACCTGTACGGCCGTGAGCGAATTCCCGCCCAGTTCGAAGAAATTGTCCTGCATTCCGACGTGCCCGATGCCGAGGGCCTCCTGCCAGATCTCTGCCAAGGTGTGCTCCACGTGGTTCTTTGGAGCGTCGCGCCCGACCGCCGCGCCTCCCGGCTGCGGATGGTCCTGCTCACCTGGAGGACTGTCCTGCGGCACTTCAAATGGACCCGGCGTCACACGGCCTGGGGCACGAAATGTTCTTGCGGAAGCAAGCCAATAGCGCTTGTGCTCGAATGGATAGGTCGGCAGAGGAACGCGACGGCGTCTTGCATCCGCGTGCAACGCCGACCAGTCGATGCGGGCACCGGCGTGCCATAGTTGGCCCAGTACGTCCAGAAGGAATGCCACATCCGATCCTTTCTCCTGCGGATGCCGGGTAGAAGAAAGGACGATGTGTTCTGCCGTTCTGTCGGGATGTTGCCTCGCCAGAGTACTGAGCGTTCGTCCCGGGCCGACTTCCAGGAGGATGCACGCCGGCCCTTCGAATAGTGTATGCAGGCAATCAGAGAAGCGTACGGTCCGGCGCAAATGAGTCGTCCAGTAGTGCGGATTGCAGGCTTCTTCCGGTGTGACCCACGTACCGGTGACGTTGGAAACGAAGGGGATGCGGGGCGGGCTCAGTTGTACCCGTCCCACGTGTGCCGCAAACTCCGCCAACACCGGCTCCATCATGCGCGAGTGAAACGCATGGGAAGTATGCAGACGACGGCAGGACAGATTCCGGCCGGCGAGAGTCCGTTCCAGGTCATCGATGGCCCGCGTCCGGCCGGAGACGACGCACAGCGAAGGCCCATTGATCACGGCCAGGCTCAGCTCTTCATCCAGCACCGGTCCAATTTCCCGCTCGGGCATCGGAACCGCCAACATGGAACCCGCGGGCAGGTTCTGGATGAGACGACCCCGCGCGGCTACCAGAGCCAGAGCGTCTTCCAGCGAGAACACCCCCCCCAGGCAGGCGGCGACATACTCGCCGATGCTGTGCCCGACCAGGGCTCGCGGGTGTACCCCCCATGCCATCCACTGCCTGGCCAGGGCATACTCAAAGGCAAACAAGGCCGGTTGAGTCGTGCAGGTCTGCATAAGCTGTTGTGCGGCCTGCTCGGCGCCTGGCTCGTCCGGGTAGAGAATATCACGCAAGTCGAGAGAAAGGCGGCATCCCAGAACCTCCGAACATCGGTCGATATGCTCCCGGAATACCGGCTCGACCTGATAGAGTTCCAGTCCCATATTGACGTACTGCGAGCCCTGCCCGGAAAACATGAAGACCGGCTCTGACGCGTCCGAGCGCCGGGAGGACGTTCTGACACGTCCCGGGTCGGTGATTTCCAGGGCATTCACCACGTCTTCAAGGTCCCGACCTACAACCGTCCGACGATGGTCGAACGCTTTGCGGCCGACCTGAAGCGTGTAGGCGACATTCGCGAGGTCCAGGTCCCGGTGCTGCTTGAGATATTGCCGCAGGTTTTTCGTGGCTCTGTCCAGGGCCGTATCGCTCCTGGCGGAGAGAACCAAGAGCTGCCGGGACGTGGAGCCGGCGCCGTCCTGAACCGCAGGCGCTTCTTCGAGGACAACATGAGCATTGGTACCTCCGACTCCAAGAGCACTGACCCCCGCCCGCCGGGGGTACCCATTCGACTCCCACTCGGAGAGGCTGCTGATGACATAAAATGGACTGTTCTCGAAATCGATTTCAGGATTGGGCCGGCGGAAATGCAGGCTGGGCGGGAGCATCCTGTTCTTCAGTGCCAGCGATACCTTAATCAAGCCCGTAACGCCGGCCGCGACGTCCAAATGCCCGACATTCGTTTTCACCGAGCCAACGGCACAGAACCCTTTCCCGTCGGTATAGGCGCGGAACGCATCGGTCAAGGCCCGGATTTCAACGGGATCTCCCAACGTGGTACCGGTGCCATGGGTCTCGATATAGGCCACCGTATCCGCCGCTATCCCGGCGTTCGCCAGGGCCTGCACGACGACCTCGGATTGTCCCTGCACGCTGGGGGCCGTATACCCCACCTTGGCAGACCCATCGTTGTTGACGCTGGAACCCTTGATCACGGCATAGATGTGGTCACCGTTTGCGGTCGCATCGGCCAGCCGTTTCAACACGACGATGCCGACGCCGCTGCCGAAGACGGTGCCCTGCGCCTGCGCATCGAAGGCCCGGCAGTGTCCGTCCGGGGAGTGAATACTGCCCGACTGGCAGAAGTAGCCGACCCGATGGGGCACCCGTATGGAAACGCCGCCGGCCAGCGCCATATCGCATTCTCCGTTCAACAGGCTCTGGCAGGCCATGTGGACGGCGACGAGAGAGGTGGAGCAGCCACATTGGACCGTCATGCTCGGCCCTCTGAAGTTCAGTTTGTACGAGACCCGCGTGGCCAGAAAGTCCTTGTCGCCGCCGATGAGGATCGGGAGATAGTCATCCCAGAACTCCGAGGCCAGGCCGCTGTACAGGAGATACGAGTTGATCGATGCACCGCCGTATACGCCCACGGCGCCCCCGTACCGGTCGGGATCGCAGCCCGCATCTTCCAGGGCCTCCCAGGCACACTCCAGAAAGAAACGGTGCTGCGGGTCCATAAGCTCGGCTTCGCGCGGCGAATACCCGAAGAACGAGGCATCGAAGAACGCCGGGTCATCCAGAACAGAGGAGGCCTTGACGTAATTCGGGTTCTCCAGCACGGCGGGATCGACTCCGGCCTCGCGCAGCTGTGCATCGGTGAAGAATGTGACGGATTCCACACCCGCGCTCAGGTTGCGCCAGAAGGCTTCCACGGTATTCGCCCCGGGGAAGCGGCCGGCCATGCCAATGATAGCTACGTCGAGATTGGGTTCGTCAACCGACATTCTTTACCCTGTGCTCCCCGACGGTCTCTCCGGCTTTTCACGTTCTTTGTCGCCGTTGCATCATAGCGGCTTTGCGAGCCTGTGCACGGCGGACACTCCTCTGCACGACGACCTGCACCTGAGCATCCTCGTCACGCGAATCTCTGCTCAGATGCTCAGCCAAGGCACTGATCGTCGAGAACCGGAACAGGTCGGCGACAGAAAGGTCTTTGTCGGTGATTCCGCGCAAACGCCGGTGTGCCTGTACGATCAGAAGCGAGTGTCCGCCGAGGTCGAAGAAGTTGTCGTGGATTCCGACCTGCTCCACGTGCAGCAGTTCCCTCCAGATCTCCGCGATGGTTTTCTCCAGCCCGTTCCGCGGCGCCAGATACGCCCCTTCAGACCGGGGCTGCTCCTTCGGGGCCGGCAAACCGCGCCGGTCTACTTTCCCGCTCGAAGTCAGCGGCAGGGCGTCCAACCCAACGAAAGCAGCAGGAATCATGTAGTCCGGGAGACTTCGCTTGAGATGGTCGCGCAATTCGGTGCTGCTGAGCGGCGACGCAGGTTTGAGAACGACATAGGCCACCAGGCGCTGGTCGCCCGGCGTATCCTCACGAGCCACCACCGCTGCTTCGCGGGCGGCCGGGTGTTGAATCAGCACCGATTCGATCTCGGCGAGCTCGATCCGCAAGCCGCGTATTTTGATCTGATGATCCAGCCTCCCGAGGTACTCGATATCGCCGTCCGGCAGATAACGAGCCAGGTCGCCTGTCTTGTAGAGGCGCGCCCCGGGATCGTCGCTGAAGGGGTCGGGGACGAATTTCTCGGCCGTCAGGTCCGGGCGATTCACGTAGCCTCTGGCGACCTGCACGCCGCCGATGTGCAGTTCTCCAGGCACCCCGACGGGCGTGGGGTGCATTTGGCTGTCCAGAATGTAAATCTTCGTATTGGCCACCGGCCGGCCGATGGGAACCGTTTTGAGATGGCCGTCCCGCCGGCATTCCCAGTAGGTGACGTCCACCGCGGCCTCCGTCGGCCCGTACAGATTGTGCAGTCTCGCGTCCAGCCGGCTGAAGAACCGGCTCTGCAAGTCCGGGGACAGCGCTTCGCCGCTGCAGATCACGTGCCGCAGGCAGTCACACTTCTCCACACCCGGCGTCTCCAGGAACAACTGCAGCATGGAAGGCACGAAGTGCATGACCGTGATCCGCTGATCGACGATCGTTTTCACCAGGTATTCGCCGTCCTTATGACCTTCCGGGCGGGCGACGACCAGGCGCGCGCCGAACATCAACGGCCAGAAGAACTCCCACACGGACACGTCGAAACTGAACGGGGTCTTCTGCAGGACGCGATCCGAGGCGGTCAAATGGTACGCGTCCTGCATCCAGAGCAGGCGGTTCAGAATGCCCCGGTGCGTGTTCACGACGCCTTTAGGCTTTCCGGTGGAGCCGGAGGTATAGATGATGTAGGCGGGATTCTCCAACGTGGCCTCGCACGCCGGATTCCCCTTGTCTTGGTGTGCGACGCGGTCGCGCCATTCCGTATCGAGGCGGATTACCTTCCTCTCGAGCGCAGACAGTCTGCCTGACAGTTTTTCCTGCGTCAAGACCACGCGTACCCCGGCTTCTTGCACCATATAGGCGATCCGCTCAGCCGGATAGGCTGGGTCGAGCGGCACATAAGCGCCGCCGGCCTTGAGAATGGCGTATAGTCCCACCACCATCTCCAGTGAGCGTTCGAGAGCGACCCCGACGGGCACTTCCGGCCCCACTTGCCACGATTGCAGCAGTCGGGCCAACTGGTTCGCGCGCCCGTTCAACTCGCGGTAGGTGAGCTGCTGCTCCTCGAAAACAACCGCCACGGCCTCCGGCGTCTGCTCCGCTTGCGCCTCGAACCATTGATGAATGCATCGGTCCTGGGGATAGTCTGCCCGTGTGTCATTCCATTGGACGAGGAGCTGATGTCTTTCTGTTGCCGGCAGCACCGGCAGCAGGGCAATAGGCTGTCCGGTGTCTTTGGCGACGGACGCAAGCAGTGTTCGATAGTGGTCGGCGAAACGTTCCATCGTGGTCCGGTCGAACAGGTCGGTACTGTACTCGAGCCGGCCGCGGATTCCTCCCTCCGCTTTCCACAGACCGACAAATATGTCGAGTTGCGAGGCGGACATATGGAGGCTCAACGGCTCGACGCGCAGGCCGGGCAACGGGAGCTCGGCCGGAGGAGCGAACGTGAAGCCAGCCTGATAGAGGGGATTGCGACTGAGATCCCGGCTGTGCTTCACTTTCTCCACGATCTGCTCCAGGGTCACTTCCTGGCGCCGGTGCGCCTCCAGCAGTGCCCGACGGACTCGCTGCGCGAGTTCCCCGAAGGTGACAGTGCCGGACAAGTCGATGGACAACGGCAGGATATTGACGAAACACCCCATCACGTCCCTAAAATCGGGCCGCCGTCGGTTGGTGAAAGGAACGCCCACGATAATGTTCGATTGCCTGGTGTACCGGTAAAGGAGGACCAGGTATGCGGATAGCAGTATCACGAACAAAGGGATTCCCGCCCGGCGGCCGTACTGGTTGAGCTCCTCCATCAGAGAGCCGGACAATTGCACCGGTAATTCTGAGCCGCGGAAGGATTGTGTTGCGGGGCGCGGTCGATCCGTCGGCATAGCGAGCAGGCCATCCTGCCCCCGAAGCTGCTGCTCCCAGTAAGACAGCATGGAGGAGAATTCCTCGCCTTTGAGCCACTCCTGCTCCCAGATGGCGTAGTCCGAATAGGAGCGCGCGGGCTTCTCCAGGGGGCGCGATTCCCCGGCCGTGCAGGCGCCGTAGAGCGTCGCGAGTTCGCGGAAGAACCGCGTAAACGCCTGCAAGTCCGTGATGATGTGGTGCATCGTGGTCACGAGCACGTGCTTCCCTTCGGGCAGTTGCAACAGCAGGGCGCGGATCAATGGCCCCGCGTTCAGGTCGAAGGGGCGTACGGCTTCCGCGTCCGCCAGGCGTTGAACCACGTCCTCCAACTCGCCCGCCGCCGAGCCGGTCAAGTCGATCACCGACAGGTCGATCTGCCATTCGGGGGAGACGATTTGAACGAGCCGTTCGCCCCGAGTCGCGAAGGTCGTACGGAAGACATCATGACGTCGAACCAGTTCCCGGAGGCCGTACACCAGGGCAGAACGGTCCAGAGGACCTGTGATGTGAAAGGCGTGGGCAATGTTGTAGGCGGGGCTGTCCGGGGCCAACTGATGCAACAGCCAAAACTGGCGCTGCACGGCCGAGGCCGGGAACACGGATACGCCTTCTTCTTGCGGGTCGTTGCCGACCGGATCGGAAGAATGCGTGCCCAGACCTGCCTGGTGCTCTATGCCGTCCGTCATACGGAATTCCTTTCCGCGCGGCTTATCCGCCGCGCAGAGGCGATCGCCTATCCGACCATGGGAGGCGCACTGGGGTTTAACACGGTTTCAGAGGCAGCGGCGACGAAGTCAACGATTCTTGTCACGGAGTCGAAATTGTCTCGAGTGATCTGACCGGGGGCCACGGCGATGGAGAATTCCTTTTCCAGGAACAGGACGATTTCCACGAAACCGAGCGAGTCAATCACCCCTTGATCCGTGAGAGAAGCCTCGGTATCCACACCCTCCCTCGGTATGCCATAGTGCAGACTGAGAAAATCCAGCAACTTCTCCCGTATTTCCAAGGCCATAGTGTACGCTCCTGAATAATCGATCAGTTCCTCTCGAGGGCCTCCCGTACGTCGGAGGCCGTATGGGTATCCGTGTGGTCCTCATCCCGGCGTTCAGGGTTTCAGTGGACGCTCGCCGGCTGCGCCCGCGCGGGGCGCTGCCGCGGGTCGAGACGAGAGTCTTCGGCCGCCACGAGGTCCGGCAACGCCCTGATTCCCAGGGGCGCCCCGGAACCGTGCTTTTCACCTATATGCTGCATGATGTCGCAGATCTTGTGGACATCGGGCCCCGCCAGATCGGGATAGATGGGCAACGTGAGGATACTGGACGCCACCCGTCGTGCCACGGTCAGCGGGTCCCTGACAGCCAGATGGCGATAGCAGGCGTAGTCGCATATCAGCGGGTAAAAGTACCGACGAGTGTATATGTTGTAGTCCCTGAGCTCACGATACAGCTCATCTCGGCTGACTCCGAACTCCTGATCGTCAACCTCGACGGGCATATACGGGTACGTATACGCGACATCGGGAGGCAGGGCGGGAACGAGCCTGATGCCGGGGATCTCCTGGAGGCGCTGGCGGTATACCTCGGCGAGCCGGCGGCGCTTCTCCACCAGCTCGTTAAGATGGTTGAGCATCATGCCGCCCATCAGCGCCTGGAACTCGTTCATCTTGGCATTGGTGCCCGGCATGACGACCTCCACCTCGTTTTCGAAGCCGAAATTCTTCAGATAATCCAGTTTCCTCTTCAGGCCGGAATCCCGAAACACCAGCATCCCGCCCTCGATGGAATGGTACGGCTTGGTGGCATGGAAGCTGAACATGCTCATGTCGCCGAAGTGGGCGATCGACCGGCCGCCTATCGTGACGCCGAAAGCATGGGCCGCATCATAGATCAGTTTCAAATGATGCCGGCGGGCGATATCGGCAAGAGCATGCACGTTGCAGGGGTGGCCATAAACGTGCACGGCGAGGATGGCCGTCGTCCAGGGTGTGATGGCGGCCTCGACTTTCTCGGGATCGAGCGTGTAATAACGCGGCTCGATGTCGACGAACACCGGCCGGATTTTATTCCAGAACAGCGCATGAGTGGTGGCCACGAACGTGAACGGCGTGGTAATCACCTCTCCCGAGAGGTCCAGACCCGCCAGGGCGATCTGCAGTGCCAGAGTGCCGTTGTTGAACAGGCAGACGTTCTCGGTCTCGAGGTAATGCGACAACTGCCGTGCAAACCGCCGCACGATCGGTCCTTCATTCGTCAGCCAGCGACTCTCCCAGATCTCGCGCAACCCTTCACAGAACGTCTCGAAGGGGGGCAGAAACGGTCGGGTCACGTAGATGGTCTCTTCGAAAGGTTCCATGTTCTTGCCGCCTCGTGATGGCGCAGCATGCGTGGCGCCATCGTATTCATCCTCGTTATCACTCCGGCGCCTGGGCTACGAAGGGGCCGTATGCGCGCAGACTCCGTCTTCGTCGGTGGTACCGACACGAATTGCAGGCCGTGTCTCGCGGCACTTCGTTACTGGCCCGTCGCCGTCGATTGACCCGAGGTGTCAGGGAGAATCGACAGCTCCTCAATCAGCCTTCGGGCAGGCTCGGAATCCGGCGCCAACCGAAGGCAGATCCGGGCTTCATGCATGGCTTCGTCTGTCCGGCCCGCCTGTGCCAGCAGCCGGGCCAGGTCCAGGTGTAACGACACCTGCTCATAATCCTTCATCAGGGCCAGGCGGTAGCGCTCGATTCCCGTCTCCACGTCTCCGCGCTTGCTGTAAAGACTGCCAAGCGACGCGAAGACCTGGGCCGGCGCGCCCGGCTCCTGGGATCTCCGTTCGAGCAATTCCAGGATTCTGGTCCTCGTTGCCTCCACGAGCTGGTCATGTTGCCCCGAGGCGGCCAGCATGTTGGCCAGGTAGCTAAGCATCCTTGGGTCGTCACCCGCGAGCTGCAGAGCCATGTCCGGGCGCTGAAGCCCGTCCAGGCAGAGCGAAGCGGCCCGTGCGAAGCGGTCCCGGTCCAATTGCACGGCGCGGGCGATCTTTTCGAAGGCGGCCTCGGCATCGCCCGCCTCCACATCGACCCGTGCGGCGGCAAGACAGGCGGTCACGTTGCAGGGCGCCAGCCGATAGCCCTGCCGGATGTGCCTGGCGCCGTTGGGGTCGCCGAGGACGAACTTCTCGATCTCCCCGGCCACGCAGTACGTTGCCCCGAATGTCGGGCAGAGCACTCGCGCCTGATGCAGCTCATCAGCGACCTCCTGTGCCCACGCCAGGGCCTCAGGGGGCAGCTCGCCGGTATTCGGGTCGATGTAAGGTGTCAGGGAGAGCCACTTATAGATGCTCAGCCAGTGGCGATAGTGGATGTTGTCCGGCTCGGCGTCGGCCGCGGCGGTTGCATGTGTGAACAGATCCTCGTATGCCTGCTCGCTGCCCTGCCAGTTGCCGGCCTCAAGGTGGAACTCGGCCTGCAGGGCTTTCTTCCAGTGAGCCTCGGCCGTACGGGCCCTGTTGCTTCCCGACAGGGCCCACGCGAAGATCCCTACCGCAGCAAGCAAGGCGGCGGGGCGCCAGAGTCGCCAGGTCAGGCGAGCGGCCGGGTTGTCGTTATACCGGTCGGTTGCCGCTCGGTCGCGCGCCAAAGTGATCAGGAGACCACAACTGACGGCGGAGAGCAGCGCGTTGGCCGGCAGGTGCTGGCCGAAGTCGCTGAGACTGTGGATCAATACGGCCAGCAGGCCGAAACCCAGGCCATAGGCCGCTGAGTGAATCGGCACGGAACTGAGGCGCACGCTTCTGGCATAGCTGACCCAAATGCCCACCCCGAAAATGATGAGTGGCAGCAATCCGACCAATCCCACCTCCTCGGCGGCTTGGGCATATTCGTTCTCCGCGTGCGCCGCCGGAGCGGTGACGGCCGAGCGCTCGAACATCGGGTAAACCACCTCGTGGGTCCCCAACCCCGCCCCGAGGAGGGGGAACCTCATCCACATCACGACGATGTCCTTCACGATCTGCCAGCGACTGGAACTCACATCCCGCAAGTCCCGCAACGTGGCCAGGCGGTTGTAGACCTCTTCGAAGCCGATGTAAAGGACGCAGATGAATGCGCCCAGTGCCATGAGCATGATGATCCAACCCCGTCCGCGGAGCGACCCTCGCGCGCTCAGGACCAGCGTCGTGAAAGCTGCGGCAGTCAGCATGGCGACCATGGCCCCGCGGCTGAGCGACAGGAAGATGGTGGCCGCACCCAGAACGATAGCCGCCGTCAGCAGTTTCACGGTCTTCGCCGGACGAGAGCTGAGGTATCGAGTCACACGGGCCGGATTGACCCGCCGGCCGGAGAAAGCCTCCTGCAGCATCACCAGGAGTAAGCCCAGCGCCGCCCCGATAGATAGATTCATGAACTGACCGTAGTGGCTGTGATTGACGAACGGACCCGAGTACGCCTGGTCGTAGGTCGGTATGCGCCAATAGATCTTGCCGTTGCCCGCCACATCCTGAGCCAAAGCCAGCACGGCAATCCCGCCGCCGATGATGGCAATCGCACCCAGCAGCCGTTTGATTCGCGCGGGCTCACGGTAGACATTGACCACGACGACAAAGACGACCGCTACCGCCAGAACCAGTCGCAGGTCCCGCTTTGTCGCACGGGGATAGAAACTCAGCGTCATCGACGAAAGGGCCTTGTCCGCTTCGGGCAGGTCGCCGAGCAACTCCGTCTTCAATGCGACCGTGTGGGGCGAGATCGCCTGCACATGCGCGGACGGCAGAGGAAGGAGTTGAAAGGCGGCGGTCAGAACAAAGAGGATTATGGGGATGTAGGCCCAGGTCCATACGAACGGTGTGCTCTGGAAAACCACGAGCTTCAGCAGAAAGACCAGGCCCAGCGCCGCCGCCAGGGCGATGACAACCTGCTCGCTCCAGGCGTGGACCACTCCCAGGGCCAGCGGACAAAAAACCAGCGATGAGACCAACAGAATCTCAGCAACCTGGTCGAACCACCCGGGCGACCAACGATCCATCAGCATGGAACTCTGGCCCAAGTTCATCCTTGACCCTCCGGGAGCATGGTCTCTACGTTGTCTCCTGTCTTACCTTGATTCGTTTCCTGCCCCGGCTGCCGTCGCCACGACCGTAGTAGTAGCCGTAGCCGCCGTAATATCCGTAACGGTCTCCTTTGGGCGGCACATCATTGACAATCACGCCCAGAATTCTGGCATCGACGCTGGCCAGGCTGTTGTGGGCCAGCAAACTGATCCTCCGGGTCGACGCCTGGGCCCGCAGCACGAGCACCGTGGCGTCGCACAGGGCCGCCAGAATCTGTGCATCTGCCACGGCCACGACCGGCGGGGAATCGACAATGACTCGATCGTACTCTTCGGCCAACTGCTGCACGATCCGAGTGAAACTCTCGCTGTTGATCGTCTCGGAAGGATTTGACACTGCTGGACCGCAGGTAAGGACGCTCAGATTCTCGATGCTCGTATGCTCGACAGCCTCTTCCAGGCTCATTCTGCCGGACAGGACAGCGCTGAGTCCTTTGGCTTTATGATCCATGCTGAAGAGTATGTGTTGCTTGGGCCGTCGGAGGTCCGCATCCACCACCACCACCTTCTGCCCGGCGTGCGCCATGGCAATGGCCAGGTTGCTGACTACCGTGCTCTTGCCTTCGCCCACGGCCGGCGAGGTGAACAGGATCGTCCTGGCTTTGTCCCTGGGAGCCCGGTAGAGGATCGCTGTTCGCACCGTGCGAAAGGCCTCCGCTTCGCGGGAATCGGGGCTGATGCGCACCTTCTGGCCCCGGATGGCCGGCGTCTGTTTTGGCGCTGTCATCGAGGGGACGGCCCCCAGGATGGGTAGCCCGAGCAGGGCCGAGATTTCCTGCATCGAGCGCAACCGCTGGTCTCTCCATTCGCGCTGCAGGGCCAGGCCCACGCCCAGGAAAAGGCCGAAAGAAAGCGCCATGGCCATCGTCTTGGTCTTCTGAGGTTTGGAAGGCGATGCGGAAGGTTGAGCGGCTTCGACGATCTCTATGTTGAAGGAGCCGACCTGCGGATCGACGTTAAGTACCCTGATTCGGTCGTCGAGTATATCGCAGAAGTCCTTCGTCCGTTCGTAGTCGCCCTGCAGCACGGCGTATTGAGTGAGTTGATTGTTGAGCAGGACGGCTTTCTGACGCTGCTGCTCAAAATGCGCCTCGAGTTCCTTTTCCCGCTGCCGGGCCGCCTGGAATTGCTCCTCGGCTACCGCCAACTGAACCGTCGCAAACTCTGCGTCCAACGCGACGATTTGCTGCCGGATTCGCTCCATCTCCGCATCCAATGCGGCAATGGCGGGGGTGTCGGGCCTGAGCCGCTGCAGGATATCCGCCCGCTCACGCTCCAACCGTTGCAGGTCCGCCCGCAGAGCGGCCGTCTGACTGGTGGCGGCGATATAGGCATTCCTGGCCCGCCGGGCTTCCACGTATTCGCGCAGTCTCGACGGGTCCGCCGCCAGCTTCTGGCACGTCTCGTAGAATGACTTGTTGTCGAGACTGGTCAGTTGCGCCTCGGTCAGGGCCATCCGCAGACGCTCCAGCGTTCGCAAAACGATATTGTTGTCCCGGTCCGTCCCAAACACCAGGCCTTCGTTCTGCAGCTCGAATTCGAGTACCTTTTGACGCTGCTCGATCAATTCCGCGTCGCGTTTGGCCCGCTCCTCCCTGAGAATTTTCACCACCTCAGCGGACAAGCTGCTCCGGCGCCGGTTGTGCGAGGTGATATAGGCGTCGACCACCGTGTTGACGATGCTGGCCGCTTCATCGGGATAGGGACACGTGAAAGAGATGTTGATGATCTCGTCCTTCTTACCCACGACGACATCCAGGCTCTGGCGCAGTGCCGCAATCGGATTGCTGACGTAGGTGAAAGTCTGCAACCGCTTCATGGCCGGCGACTTCATCGCCGCCGAGAGCGTTTCCGTTCCCCGGAGCAGTTCCGCCTGTGTATAAAGATAGGTGCCCCACCGCGTGACCAGCCCCGAAGCATCCCTCTCGAGAGCTCGGGGGCCTGCCTGTTCGACATAGATTCTCGAAGTACTGGTGTACAGGGGAGTGGCTCGCTGCAGGTATACGAATCCTGCGACCATTGTCCCCAGCGTTGTCAGCAGGATCGTCCAGCGACGCCTCCAGAGGCCGTCGAGGAGATCTTCCGAAAGATTCGGTGATGCCCTTGTCAACGGCATCGCCTCGGATTGTCCCGGCAGGCTGCTCTCTGCCTCACCATTGATCATCTTCTCACCGTCTCACTCGGACCTCAAAACCCGGTCCATCGTCTCTGAGGACCCTCCTACGAGCTCGAGCGATCAGTAATTGTCCCAGAGGTCTCGGCCCGAGATGTAGATACCTGCATTAATCCTGAACAACTCACGAACCATGACATTTGTCCGCGTGCGCGGGGTCTCCTCGACCGCAATGACATCACCCGGTCGAATCGGCGTGCTCAGCGCTTCCGTGAGCTCGCCATCCTTGAGCAGCCGGAAGGGAACCCGGGCCACCGTGCCGTCCGCGTGCAGCCGATAGATCGTCACGTAATGGGGCCGCGCCACGGGATCCAATCCTCCGGCAAAGGCAATCGCCTGTGTCAGGTTGTACTCCGCGCCGGGCGGATAGGGAACATTCCCCGGCTGGGCCACCAGGCCCAGGACTGAGAACAGGGGCATCTGGATCGGTTCCACGACCACCGTATCCCCTTCGTCCAGCGATACATCCCGGTATGGGATGTTGGTGTTGACGACGGGCAAGAGGATAGGCGTCTCTTCACCACCTTCGGCCGATGGGGCCTCGTCGCCTGCGTCCCGTTGGTCTCCGGATCGCACGATGCGTACCACCGCCGCCCCTGCCTCGGAAATCCCGCCCGCTTCTGTCAACAGGTAGCTGAGCGTCATCTGGTCGGCACGCAGGTTGTAGACACCCGGCTGTTCCACGGCCCCCGCAATGTAGGCTTTCGACGTTCGGTACTCCGCCACGCGCACAAAGACCGACGGTTGCAGGACGACGTAATTCTCATATGCCTCGGTCACCCGTTCCTCGATCTGGGCCAGAGATAAGCCTTCCACGGCCATGCGCCCGACGGCGGGCAGGATGATCGTTCCATCATCTCGGACGCGGCACAGATACGGGAAATCCGCCTGGTTGCGGGCCTGTGCCGCCTGGACCTCGGCGGCCGTGACCGCCTGCAACAGAGCGGGCATCGTGAATTCCAGGACGTCGCCCGGCACGACGCGATAGGGACCCGTTTTGAGCTTGGCCTTCTCGATGCGACTCATGTCCACCACGGGTGTCACGGCGCCGGCCTGTTCGAAGGCGGCCAACTCCTCCTGCGTGGGCATGCGGACCTGGTCGCTGCAACCCGTCAGACACAACGTCAGGGCCAGACTCATGAATACTCCCGTACACCTGTCCAACCTGTGGACCAGTTGCTGCAAGGAAACGTTCTTTGCGAGGCCCAATTCTCCGTTCTTCTCCAGTGGTGTTTGAATCAAGTCCGTTTCCTCGTGATAGCGCGACGATCGTATGTGTGAGAACGAGTTTCTGTTGGAGCCGGGCCGGCATTCGGATGAGCCATGCCATGCTTTAGCCCCGTGGGCAACCCGCCCCCACCTAATCGGTCGTCTGACCTTGCATGTCCTCACTGGCTGGACAGACCGACGCCTCTGGTGACCTGCCTGTCCGGCAGACAGCCTATACGTATATCGGAGACGTTGCCCTGACCACGGCGGCATGTTCACCTTGCAGATGGCCGCCTTTTGCCGGCAACGTGTTTACCCCGTCTTCGGCGAAGATGAATGGGTCCCGTGTTTGCAGACACCCACAGGCTGCAGAGGCCGCTGTTTGAGCAGACCTATTTTTTCACGTTTCGTTTGGTCTGAGTCCATTTCTTCCACGGCGGATCGGCCTGGATTTTCTTGGCCTGACCGGGAGCCCATGATGGCGGCGTTGTCGGTACCCAGGATGGTGGCTTGAACGGGCTGCGGCAGATGACCTTCTTGGGTATTTCCACTTTGCTGCCGACCGGTTTCACCCCCAGCATACCGGATGTCAGGGCGTTCTGGACGGCAATGGTCAGACTCGCGCTGGCTGCGCCACCCGCATGGGTTGCGTCCGCGCGGGGCGCCAGTAACAGCAGCAGGCCCGCGGCAAGTACCAGACCACCAACTCGAGTTACCCTCTTATGACATGCAAGCTTCATACATCCCCCTTTGGCTCAGCGTTCATGTATCCGCCTCGACGCCTTTTGATACATGACATGGAAAACTGTGTCTCAGAGACTCGCGCCCGGCACGCAACCTCTCGGGCGATCATCTCTGATATTAACGACGGTTCATATCTCCTATACATTCACCTCATTTCATTGCGCCTGATGCGGTACATCAGGATACTCGGGAGTATTGTCCGATGATTTGCGGTATGGCACAATGGGGGAAACTGCTTGTTTGAGGATGAGCAATCGGCTACATTGCGGCAAGCCTCCGCCTTACGGGCCGGCCCGATTTATGAGCGCCTTGTGTGGCGCCGCGATTTGGACGGAATGCGTGTGGCAACGGCAGGTCTCACCTGCCGCTGCCACACACCTGTAGGACCTTTCCGGCACCGCTTAAGAGAGACGATGCAGCCTCGCCGGCGTCGAGGCGGGTTCCTCAAAATGACGACGATCATACATCACATGATCGTCATCCGGCGCAACTGTCTGTGTGCCGTGAACGGACTGAGCGCCGCCTTGCGTCGCTGCGCCGCAGCCCGATCATGACCGCAACGAGCATCAGGTACGGGGCCAGGTGTCCGGCCGGATCCGCCTGCCCGTAAGCGGCCAGAGAACAACCCCCACCGTTGCCGGCTGTGCCGGGAGTATCCTCGGGCACCAGATAGAACGGCGTGAAGTGGTTCGTCTTGAACTGCAGGGCCTTGCGGCCTTTTCCCAGAGAGATGTCCTGGACCTCCGTAACGCCCTCGTCGGTGAACGTGCCCGTGACGGAGTCGACCCAGTACGCCTTGAGCTTGCCGTTGCTGTTGGTAGGATACGGGATCGTGATGGTGACAGGCTCGGAAAACGTCAGGCCGCTCGGCCCGAACTCATAGTGGCGCAAAGATTCCGTCGCGAAGCCGCGGGGATTCCAGATCCTCGCGATACTGATGGTGACGTTGACGGGACAGGCCGCCGCCGGGATGATGACCGAGACGTCATCCAGGGTGGCGATATCCTCCGGCGGGGTCCCCACTGTGCCGCCCGAGGCGGCGCTGATCTCGCGTTGGGCCAGCGGGACGGGGTCGGCATAAGTGACGCCGGAACTGTAGAGTTGGATGCTGGGACCGGCATCGTCGGCCCACACCACATAAGGATAGCCCGCCCAATCGGTACCGAGCGCGACTTCACGTAGGTTGCCGCTCGTTCCCTCATCACCGACAAGCACGTTGGTTCGCAACGAGCCGGCGCTGACGTCGGCAAAGTACAAGTCCACATCGCCGCTATAAACCATGTTACGCTCGTCCTCCCAGCAGACGAATACTCTGTCGAATCCGTCGACCCCGGCCGCAACGGCGATGGCGGGCGCCTGCTGGTTGGCGCCCGACGTATCATCGATGATACTGGCGCCGATGAGAGGACTGGTCGGCAGGCCTTCGGACACTGCATACGAGATGTCCAAATCGCCTCCGCCATCCTCCACCCAGACCAGGTGCAGAGCCCCGTCGCTCGACCCGAGGGCTACCGCAGGATGCGACTGATTGGCATCGGTGCTCACGACGGGCCTGTTTGTCCACGGACCGTCGTCGGAGGCCGCGCCGCAGATATCGGTCGAGCCGCTGCCCACATCCGTCCACAGCACGAAGATCGTACCTTGATCGCCAACCGCGACGGCAGGATCGATCTGGTCCTGGCTGCCGAAGGTTACCTGAGAGAAGGTTGACGTAGTGAACTGATTCGTCGAGCTGGCGATGTAGATGTCCTGATTGCCCGCCCGATCCTCCTGCCATGCAACCGCGACGGGAGCGCCGGGCTGCCGACCGGCCGCGACGACTGGATTGACTCGGTTTGCAGCAGGATTGGCCTGGCTGTCCGTCGCGCCCGCGACGCGTTGCGGCGGGGACCATGTGTTTCCATCAGCCGATTTTGACATGCATACGTCCCATACCCCGCCCGCATTCTCCTGCCAGACCACATACAGGATCCCCATGCTGTCGAGGGCCACCGCCGGACGACAGTGGTCGCCCGCGCCTTGGCTTACCTGTACCGTGCTGCCGTACGCGTCGGCATCGGGTCGCACGCACGTAGCATAGATGTGCCGCGCTCCGACGCTCCCCGCGTGCCAGATGACCCAGAGGTTTCCCTGGCTGTCGCCGACCGTAGCCGGCCAACCCTGGGTGAGATCGGTCTGGTCCGCACACACGCTCCGATTGACCCCGAATGAATACATCGCTGTGGCAAAGCAGTACGTTTGTTCCGGCATCACGTTGCCGGCCAGATCGCGCGCATTCACACGGACAGAGACCTCTCTGCCATAGTCGTAGGTCGTTTGCTGCTGGTATGTGTACACATAGTCCTCCTTCGTCCCGGACCTGTGGCAGACTCCATGTGCCGTGCGGTGCGTGTCCACGTCGCCCGCATAGATGAGATTGCCGTCCACACGAATCGACACGGAAGCGCCGTCGATCCCATCGCCCTCGTCGTGCAGATGCAGAACCACCAGGGTGTTCGTCGGGGCCTGGATGGAATCGGCTGCCGGCGAACACGGGCCGAGCACGGGCGGCCGCCGATCGGCGATTTCGCCGGTGAAATTCGCTACCACTGTCTTGGGCGAATCCATCAGTACCGCAGTGGGATTGCTCGTTCCCGAGACATCGCCCGACCAGCCGGAGAATGCGTAGTTCACATCGGGCACCGCTTCCAGTGTCACCGTCTCTCCGTGGAGATAGCTGGTTTGGTCGGGACTCTTGACCACGGAACCATGCGTGGCACTGACGGTGAGGGTGTACGTGCTGGCGGTGAAGTTCGCGGTCACCGACTTGTTGGCGTCCATCGTAACAGTTGCGGAGCTGGCAGTGCCGGAAGCGTCGCCGGACCAGCCGGCGAAGGTATAACCCACATCAGCGACGGCCTGCAGTGTCACCGCCTCCCCGTAGCCGTAGCTCGTTTTGTCCGGGCTCCTCGTCACCGAGCCGTGGATGGCATTGACGGTGAGCGTGTATGTGCTGGCGGTGAAGTTGGCGGTGACGGACTTGTTGGCGTCCATCACCAGCGTGGCCGGGTTGCTCGTGCCGGTCAGGTCTCCCGACCAGCCGGTGAAGGTATAACCGCTGTTGGGGACCGCCTGCAAGGTGACCGTCGCACCGGCGGGGTAACTGGTCTGGTTCGGCGTGCGTGTGATCGTGCCGTTGGTGGCACTGGTGGTGAGGGTATACGTGGCGGCGGACCCGGTGCGGTAGGTCGCGTAGATGCTGTAGATGGTGTCGAGCATAGTCGCGGCGCCGAAGGTGGCGGGCATCCCGCCCGTCCAGGCGACGCCGGCGTCCGCCCGTCCGGGCGTGCCGGTCGTGAAGCGAATGCCGGGATTGTTCTCAAAGAGCCAGGCCAGCCA
>CAYFUB010000828.1:0-2831 GCA_964346195.1 uncultured Pirellulales bacterium | reverse complement strand
GTCTACAACGGGCTCTTCTCTGTCTACAACGGGCTCTTCTCTGTTTACGACGGGCTCTTCTCTGTTTACGACGGGCTCTTCTCTGTTTACGACAGGCCCTTCTCTTTCTACGGGCCCTTCTTTCTTTACAGGCTCCTCTCTCTTTGCGGGCTCTTCTCTCTCTATGCGTTCTTCTCTCTTAACGGGCTCTTGCTCCTCAGGCTCCAACCATGATGGATTCATCGGCTCATCTCCAAAGCCTCATGCATCAAATGCGCGAAGCATCGCGCGGTTTTCCTGTAGGCCAGGCACACGGGGCCTGCCCCTGCCACGGTTTCCGGCATTTTGCAGGAACCCTTGGTCTGTGTCTACAGGTTTGTCCTTTCATTTTTTTTGTAACGGCGGTACACTGCCGGTCCACTTAGCAGGTGAAGGGGTTTTCCCTAGACGCGAAATGATGGGTTTGGGAGCCCGAGGCAAGGATGGGCGGACGGGCAGGACGGACCCGAAACCCGGATTTTCAATGCAATGAATCGGTCTTCGCAGGCGTCTACACAATATCCGACGACCCCGCGCCGAGGGTGGCGCAGGTTCATAAAGGGCGCCGGGAGACCCAGCGCAGAATTTCGCATTGGGGACCCTCCCGAACGTGTCGAATCACGTCTTGGGTCTGCCCGGTAGTCATAGTGACGATAGCGTATTGGGCGTGTGCATGAAACGACGTCGCTTCTTACAACAGGTCATCCGGCGGGCTCTCCGTCCGACGGACCGTGTGCTCGTTATCGTTCTCTTGTTATGGGGCGTTGTGGCTCCGAGCGGCTGTCGTAGCCCCGCCAAGTATCGCGAGGATGCCGATAAGGTGGCCTACGAGATCATGGCTCAGAAGCAGCAGGAGGCCCTGGGCAAGACCGAGCCGTTCCGGATCGAGCGGCCCAGCGACATTCTTCGGCGCCGGCTGATTGAGGAGCAGGGGCTTCCCGTTTCCGGTGCGGCCTCTCTGGGAACGGATGAACTCGAGCCGATCCCTCACTGGCCCGAGGAGGGTTACCCAGCGGCGGTTTCCTCAATGGATATGAACCTCCCAGTCGAGCCGAATCGGCCCCTCAAGATTTCCCTGATCGACGCTCTCCAGATCGCGGCACGCAACAGCCCGGACTACCAATCGCGCAAGGAGGACGTCTTTCGGGTCGCGTTGGACCTGGACCTGGAGCGCAATGCTTTTCGGACCATTTTCACGACGACGGCGGACGGTCGCCTCACCAGAGACACGGTCAGAGACGAGACGACCCTCGATGCCGGCGGGACGGTGGGGGTGACTCGGACCCTGAAAAACGGGCTCGACATCAGCGTGGTCCTGGCGGCCGGTCTGGTGAGCCTGCTGCCCGGCGCGGACACGGTGAGCCTGGGCGTCGAACCATCGGTGTTCATTCCGTTGCTCCGGGGCGCCGGCCGGCACATCGTGACCGAACCGCTGCTCCAGGCCGAGCGCGACGTGATCTATGGGATGTGGGATTTCGAGCGCTTCAAGCGCACGTTCGCCGTCGATATTGCTCAGCGCTACTACGCCGTTTTACGCCAGATGGACTCGCTGAAGAACAGCGAGAACAACTACCGCAGCGCCATTCAATCGGCGCGCTGGTCCCGCCGGCAGGCGGATGCGGGTCGGATCCCGGAAATCCAGGTGGATCAGGCGGTCCAGCGGGAGTTGAGCTCGCGCAACAACTGGATTTCCTCACAAGAGGGGTTGAAGGACAGTCTGGATTCGTTCAAAGCCTTGCTCGGATTGCCGGCGGACGCTCTGGTCGAGTTGGACCCGAATGACTTGGAGCTGTTGCGGCAACGCGCGGAAGAGTACGTCGAGACCATGCGGGCGGCGTCGAAAGCGGGAACGTCCGAGGAGGTTCCTCCGGCCGACGCTCCCGTGACGCTGATCCCGCCCAGCAAGGAGGAAGCCGGACCGTATGAGATCGATGAATCGCTCGCGGTCCAACTGGCCCTCGAGAACCGCCTCGACCTGTGGGTTGCCAACGGCTCGGTTTATGATGCCCAGCGTCAGGTGGTCGTCGCCGCCGATGCCCTGAGGGCAGGGCTGGACCTGGGCGCCGACGCCACGTTTATCGGGGACGATGCCGACGGTACCCTGGGTTTTCAAACGACGCGGTACTCCGGCACCGTGTTGCTGGATCTGCCCATCGATCCGAGGAGCAGAACCCGGGAGCGAAACGTGTACCGCACCAGCCTGATCAATCTGGAGCGCGCCACGCGGGCCGTGCAGGACCTCGAGGATCAGATCAAACTATCGATTCGCGGCGAATTGCGAACGCTCCTGGAGTCGCGCGAGAGCCTCAAGATTCAGGCCCAGTCGGTCGTCGTGGCCGAGAAACGCGTTCGCAGCGCCACGCTGTTTCTGGAGGCGGGCCGAGCGGAGATTCGCGATCTGCTGGAGGCCCAGGACGCGCTGCTGGCGGCCCAGAACTCCCTGACCGCCGCGGTCGTAAATTACCGTACGGCGGAATTGCAGTTCCAGCGGGATCTGGGCCTGCTGACGATAACGAAAGAAGGATTGTGGGAAGAATTCTCGCCCGAGGGACTCGAACATGACGGTCAACAACAAAGTTAACGGCGCATCACGTAAGCCGGTCAAGCTCGTTGGCGCCGCCGTGCTGATCGCGGCGGTCGTTCTAGTAGTGGTCTGGCTCAAGGTGGTTCGAGGCAGTGAAGACCCGGCGAGCGCCATGGCGACGTTCGTGGCCAAGCGCGGTCCCCTGGTGATCAGCGTGCTGGAGTCCGGGGCCATCAAGGCCAAGGAGCAGGAGGTCATCCGCAACGAGGTCGAGGGAAGGACGACGATC
>CAYFUB010000827.1:0-6552 GCA_964346195.1 uncultured Pirellulales bacterium | reverse complement strand
ACGCCGAACTTGCGGACCTCGTAGGAGGCGGCGCTGACCACGCCGCGGCTCTTCGGGTCGCCCCCGACGATGACGGCCTTGCCCCGCAACTCCGGCCGGTCAAGCTGCTCGACCGACGCGTAAAAGGCGTCCATATCGACGTGGATGATCTGGCGGATTTCCATCGCATGATCTTTCACAGGGCACCCATCGATATTCTATCAGAATCGACCACGCGTGCAAGCCCGGAGAGCTTCGAGCAGCGAAGGAACAGGTCTGACAAGACCCCGTTCTTTTCGCTGATCCGCCGGGCGAATCTCACGTGCTGGATGGCTGCGATTGCCCTGCTTGGTGTCCGTCTGTCACCCCTGCACCGCAAAGGCGCAACATCGTGTTTGTTTTAGCAAGCATTTTTGGTTGCGGCTGGAGGCCGCGCCGCGCAGGCAGGGGTCCAGGCGGGCCGCGAAGTGCGAGTGTGCCCGCGCACAAGGCACAATCCCCTGCGTGAGGTGTCTGGATTCCTGCCTGCGCAGGAATGACAGGGTCGTTTGCGATAGGTCAGCAGCTACGTCGACCGGCATTTGTACAGGCGGTCTTCTCGCGTGTGCCTGCCGGTTGTCCGTCTGTCACCCCTGCGGAGGCAGGGGTCCAGCCGGGCCATGCATGGATGTGTGCGCTGTGTTCCGAATAGGGCGTCGGCTTACTTGACAAGGTCGTCGAACAGGTCTTGCCAGTCGGGATTGCCTTGCTCGATAAGCCGCAGTTTCCATTGCCTTTTCCATCTTTTCAGAAGCTTTTCCCTTCTGATGGCATCCTCGATTTGCGCGAACGTCTCGAAGTACACCAGCTTGTGCACGCCGTAACGTTGGGTGAAGCCCGGGGTCTCCGCCCCCTTGTGCTGGTCGGTTCTGCGCAGAAGATTACTGGTTACGCCTGTATAGAGCGTGCCGTTTCGTTTGCTTGCCAGGATGTATACATAATAGGTCTTTGCCACGAATGCCTTGCGGATGCCTGCCTTTCGCTCTCGTTTCGCATGAGCCGTCCATTTGGCGCGACTCTCCGGGTGGAATTGTGACTGGTGTCGTCGTAAAGAGCAAGCAAAAGAAGGCAACAGGACAATCGCGACTGTTTTTTTTCACGGAAGCCGAAGATTTGGCATTCTTGCGGAGCTCTGAATATCAAATCAGGTCCAGCATGGGGAGAATGCAACCCGTCGGTCCTTTCTTGCATCCCCGCGGACGCTGGTCTGTCACCCCTGCACCGCAAAGGCACAACGTCTTTTTTTTAGCAAGCATTTTTGGTTGCGGCCGGAGGCCGCGCTGCGGAGGCAGGGGTCCAGGCGGGCCGCGAAGTGCGAGTGTGCCCGCGCACAAGGCACAATCCCCTGCGTGAGGTGTCTGGATTCCTGCCTGCGCAGGAATGACAGGATTGGGGGACCACGTCTGCTCCGGTAAGGGGCGGTGGCTGCGCACCCGCGTTGTCAGGGGTCAGAGGAACTACGCGGTCTTTCGCGAGTGGCTCCAAACTTTCTTGCAGACCTGGGCGTAGTAGCGACTACGGGTTGCGGCGGGCAGCTTTGAGCCGCAATCGGGGGGTATCAGTCTGCAATTGGAATGAAACCAAAGGCTTTTGTCGATATCATATTCATTGGCGACTGCGGGTTTCGGATGGCCGGCTCGGTCCGCAGCCGCCAATGGATCGGACGCAGGTTCGTGAGGGGGGTTCCTCAAACGCCGAGTGGGGCGTTGGGGGGCCCCGGTCAGGCAATGAATAACGAAGGCAACGGCAATATCGAGAAGATTCGCAAGCAGGTCCGGGAGTTCCCGACCGGGCCGGGTCTGTACTTCATGAAGGGCGCCGACGACGTGGTGCTCTACATCGGCAAGGCGAAGAATCTGCGCTCGCGCGTGGCCAGTTACTTTCAGCCGAGCAGCAATCTGGAGGCCTCGCGCGGCCCGCACATCGTGGAGATGGTCAACAAGGTCCATCACGTGGACTACCTCGAGACGGAGAGTGAAGTCGATGCGATGCTCAAGGAGGCGCGGCTGATCAAGGACGTCCGTCCGCTCTACAACATGGATCTGATGGACGACAAGACCTTCCCGTACCTGGAGATCACGACCCGCGAGGAATTCCCGGGCGTTTATATCACGCGCAAGCCGCACGAGAAAGGCACGCTCCTGTTCGGCCCGTTCACGAACGTCCGGGACCTGCGGGAGGTCCTGGTCGAGTTGCAGAAGATCTTCAAGTTCCGGACCTGCAGCCTGGACATCCGGGCCGATGACCCGAAGCGGCGCTTCTTCCGGCCCTGCCTGCTCCACAGCATCCGCCAGTGCACGGCGCCGTGCGCGGCGAGGATCGACAAAGAGGAGTATCGCAAGATCATCAAAGACCTCATTCGCTTCCTGCGGTCGAGGCGTTCGACGATCTTGCGCCAGTTGCAGCAGCAGATGGATGAGGCCTCGAAGAACCTCGAATACGAGAAGGCCGCGTTGCTGCGGGACCGCATCCGCCTGATCGAGAGTCTGGATGAGCGCGGCACGCCGAGCGAGCACGTCCAGCCGGAGGCGTTTGCATCCGATCCCACCGAGGCCCTGGTGAAGCTGCGCGACATCCTCCAGACGCCGAACCAGGTCCGCATCATCGAGGGCATCGACATCGCCAACATCGGCGGGGCCGAGGCGGTCGGCTCGCTGGTGAAATTCATCGACGGCCGGCCCTTCAAGAACGGCTATCGGCGCTTCCGCATCAAGACCGTCAAGGGCGTCGACGACTACGCGATGATCGCGGAGGTCGTCCGGCGGCGCTACAAGTACGCCCTCCACGGCGAGGAGCTCTGGCCGGACCTGATCCTCATCGACGGCGGCCTGGGACACCTGAGGGCCGCCGAAACCGCGTTCAAGGAGATGCTCGCCGAGGCCGTCACGGCCGGTGAATCGGACGTGGAGCCGCCTCATACGAAAATCGCCTCCATCGCCAAACGTGAGGAAGACATCTATCTCCAGGGCAGCTCGCGGCCGCTGAAACTGCCGGCCCACTCCCCCGTGCGCAAGCTGCTCCAGTACGTTCGCGACGAGGCCGACCGCTTCGCCCAGCACTACCATCACATTCTGCGCACCAAGAAGATGCTCAACGAAAATTCGTGATCGTCTCTATGGGCAACCCGGTCCGGTCACTGACTGTCCGTCGCCTCGTGTTCCCGAAACAACTCGACGATCCTCGCGTGGCCATGCTCCCGGGCAAGGGACAAGGGAGTCCTGCCTCTGTTGTCCTTCGCGTTGACATCCGCCTTGTTGTCGACGAGGAGCCTTGCTAGGTCGAGGTTTCCGAACTCGGCTGCGGTGTGCAAGAGAGTGGCGCCCTCTGCGTCCCTGGCCGTGATGTCTGCGCCCTGTGCGAGAAGGAATCGGACAAGCTGTAGACATCGGTCTCCAGATGCAGGGTGTGCATGGGCTCTCACGGCGAGCAAAGGCGTAACGCCTTGTGCGTTCCTTGCATTGACATCGACCCCGTGGGCCAGGAGCAGTTCCATGTTGTCCAGATAGGGGCCGCCCCTCACGTCCCAGTGGGGAACGCAGCCGGACTGGAGGGCACAATGCAATGGCGTTCCTCCCATCCTGTCTCTGGCATTGACATCCGCCTTGTGGGCCAGCAGAAGCTCCACCAAGTCGTTGCAGCCCCACCATGCCGCATAATGAAGGGGAGTAATGCCGCTGCGTCCTTTAACGTTGGGATTTGCCCCCGCTCCGAGAAGCTGTCTGGCGACATTCTTGCGGTTGTTGCCGACGGCGACAAATAACGGGGTCTCGTACACCGGTCCGCGGTCGTTGGCGAAGGAATCCAGAAACACGGGGGATGGCTTGTTATCGCCATATGGAATATCCAACGTGGCACCCTCTTTGATGAGGAGTCTTACGATCTTCGCGTGTCCCTCTCTCGCAGCCAGGTGTAGTGGCGATGCACCCTGATTGTCCTTTAAGTCCACGTCCGCGCCCCGCGCGATCAGTGTCGCGGCGGCTTCTTTCCGGCCGGCCTTCACGGCCACGTGCAAAGGAGTGTCACCCTGTCGGTCTCGGCTGTTCACGTCGACGCCCTCTGCGATCATTGCCGTGATTCTTTGCACGTTTCCCACGCAAGCGGCGGAATGGATGCTGACAACCGGTTCCAGGGCGGCCAGGATGCTTGCGATCTCTACATGGCCTTTTATGCGTGCAAGGTCCGCCGGCGTGCGACCTTCGATATCGCGGGCATCTGTCTTGGCGCCATGCCCGACAAGGGACTTGACTGTTTCCGTCCGCCCGTAGAATACTGCCAGATGCAGAGGAGTGAACCCGTCTCGGCGTCCGGCGTTGACGTCCGCTCCGCGGGCGATCAGGAGCTTTGCCATATCGACGTGTCCAGCATAGACGGCGTGGTGAAGTGGCGTAGGGCCGTCAGGAGCGAAGCTCTCGGGTGCGGCCGCGGGCTCGTTCGGTTCCACGATTCTGACGTTGACATTGGCGCCGCGGGCAATCAGCAGATCGGCGACCTGTGTCCAACCCCGTTCGGCCGCCCAATGCAGGGGGGATCCGATGCTCTCCCCCCATGGGGGAGGCGAGAAGGGCATGTCGTTGATACGCGCCCCGCCGTCGATTAGCAGGCGTGCAATCTCCCGGGCTCCTACCCTGGCGGCCGTGTGCAGAGGTGTAGCGCCGAATCGGGCGTGTGCGTTGACATCGGCGCCTCCGGCGATGAGCCGTCGTACCGTTTCCGCAAAGGATTCGGAAGAGGCTTTACGGCAGTCGTCCATCTCCTGCGTCTGTCTGTCCAACGCGGGGCGAACGGGCCTGTTGTAGTCCAGACCTTCTCTGGCCGCATAGTGAAGAGCGGTCAGACCATCCATCCCCACGGTGAGGATATCAGCCCCACGGTCCAGGAGCAGATCGACGATCTCTTTGCGGCCGTGCTCCGCCGCCACGATCAACACAGGCTGGCCATAGCGGCCCGCACGATGGACATCAGCTCCTCGGTCGATCAGCAATTCCGCGGCGGCACGTTGCCCCGCGCGGGCGGCAATGTGGAGCGGCGTGTCTCCATTTATACCTGTGCCGTGAATGTCGGCGCCGCCGTCGAGCAGGGAGGCGATCCTCTGCACGTCGCCCATGCACGCGGCCGTGTGCAGCGTGATATTCGAGGCGCTGGGAGCCAACAGTCTTGCGATGTCGCTGAAGCCGGCTATCGTGGCCAGAACAATCGGCGTCGCCCTTCGCTCGTCTTCGCACTCGGTCTTTGCCCCATGGCTGACGAGGCACTGGACGACACGGGTTCGGCCCTGTCGAGCGGCCTGATGCAATGCGGTTTGGCCTCTTGCATCTGCGATGTTCATGTCCGCTCCATGTGCGATCAGGGTCTCCATGATGTCGACGTGGCCCTTGGCCGCAGCCGCACGCAGGGCGTCGCCCCCGCGCATCCCGCCTGCGTTGACGTCAATGCCCCGGCTCAAAAGCAGTTCCACAATATCCCTGCGGCCCGCGTCGGCCGCGGTGATCAAGGGGGTGGAGCCACGGTATTGCTGGTTGATGTGGATGCCTTCGGCAATCAGACGTTCCACCGTCTGTCTGTCGCCCTTTTGAATCGCCTCACAGAGCGATCGCACCCGCTCGAATGAGGTCCTCAATGAAGGCTTGGACGAATTCCCGTTGGATGGAGAGGCCCAAAGAAACGTGCAAATCATCAGAATGGCATCACGCGCCAGCTTCTTTCCCATGCCCCGATTCTCCTCTTGTTGGAGTCATCGTGAATTGACCTTCGTCAGGGCGATTATACTCGATGCCGGGAGACAGCCATAGACCGGAGTTCATTTGCCAGGACCCGGTTCATGCGTGGGTCGTACAAAAAAGCGGTGGTTGTCGGACAGAAGCTAGGGTGTCGAATAGCGAGCGACTGTCTGGACGTGTTGCTGTGAACGGTGTCGGCAAGAGTAGTAGCAGATCGAAGAGGACACACGGATGGAAGAAGCCGACAACACTGACAGAAACCTGGCACAGGAATCGCCACCGTGCTGCAAGGTTCACGACGACGCGGCCGCGGAGGTCGAGGCCCTGGAATCATTCTCCCAGGCTGTCATCCGTGTCGTGGAATCCGTGGCTCCGGCGGTGGTCAGTATCGCCAGCCGAATGGCATTCCGAGATGACAGAAGGTCCATCGAGCGTGAGGGAAGCGCTTCCGGGGCTGTGGTCGCACCCGACGGGTACATCCTCACGAATAGCCACGTAGTTCACGATGCCAGAGAGGTCAGCGTACGCTTCACGGACGGGTCGGTTCGGCCCGCCGAGATCGTCGGGGAGGACCCGCCTACCGACCTGGCCGCACTGAGGGTCCTCGCCTCGGGTCTGCCTTATATTGAGATCGGAGACTCGAACACTCTCAAGGTGGGCCAACTGGTGATCGCTGTGGGCAATCCTCTCGGCCTGGAGTAACTGTCCCAACGATTGTGGGACTTTCTGAAAAGCCCCACCTGTTGTAGTTTTCGAGCGGCTCGGCCCACGAGCAGTTGTGCCCAAGACCGCCAACCACACACTTTGGGACAGTTGC
>CAYFUB010000826.1:0-27700 GCA_964346195.1 uncultured Pirellulales bacterium | reverse complement strand
TGCCGGCCTGTCCATGGGCGGGACGCAGTCGCTCTTCATCGGTCTCAACGCCCCGGACCGCTTCGCCTGGATCGGGGCCTTCAGCTCGGGTGGTCTCGACCCGAACCTCGATAAGGCCTTTCCGGCCGTCAGCGAGAGCATCAACGCCCAGTTGCGCCTGCTCTGGATCGGCTGCGGCAAGGAGGACTTTCTGATCGGGGCCAATCAGAAGCTGGTCGAATGGCTCCAATCCAAGGGCGTTCGCCTCACCTGGGTCCAAACCCCCGGCACCCACAGCTTCATGCTCTGGCGCCGCTACCTGGCCGAGTTCCTGCCTCTGCTCTTCCAGGACAAGCCGTAGCACGGGCGTCTCGCCCGTGAAGCCAGGGTCGGAACCTCCCCCACGGAGATGAGGGATAGCCCTGCGAGTTATGGGGCCACCCTCACCTTCGTGATCGGTGTCGAAGGGCGCATGACCGTTCTTGGGGTATCCGGCCACAAAGGCAATTCGTCAGCCTGGGCCTATTCGACTGTACTGCGTCTACCGCTTTGTGGGTTACCAGCAGGACAGGAGATTCGGGTCGTCGTTTCTTATCCTGCTGGTAGCCTTACGCGAGAAACGCATCCTCCGAGGTTGCTGTTCTCTATTTGCCCAAGGCTTCTCCGCAAGCACGGTCATGCAGGGTGCCGAAGACCTGGTTGCCGTGCCCAAAACATCGTGCTATGATACTCTGTACGGCCGAAGGAGGCCTGAATGCTGAAGGTGCCGTGGACCGGTGGGAGACTCGGCGGGCCGGTTTCGATCTGTTCACGTCCGAGATTGTGGCGATAGGCCATGGTAGAAGATGACATCTTACGAGAAGTCTGGCGGAATCGGGATGCCTTTGCCAAGCGTCATCACTATGACCTTGACGCCATGGTAGAGGAGCTCCGGCAAATGGAGCGTCAATCCCCCAACAAGTTGGTAGACCGAAGCAGGGAGCCAGTGAAGAAGACGCGGCGTTCCAAGCGTCAGCGCTCGAAGCGGTAAGTATGGGTAAGATTCCGGACATCGATTCCATTGAGGAACTTGCGAAGTTCTGGGACACTCATGACGTTACCGACTTTGAAGATGAACTCGAAGAAGTCGAGGAGCCTGTCTTCGACCGGGGCACCCAAGCCGTAGTGCGGATTTGTCTGCCCTCCGAGCAGATTGAGGCATTGAAGCGCCTGGCCGAATCCCGAGGGATGGATGAGGCGGACCTGGTCAGGGAATGGGTGGACGAAGAACTTCGGGCTGGTTGAAAGCTTGCCCCTGCATGGGACAGGACTGAGTGGATAGGTCCCGCAGCGGATTTGTTTGAGGACCATGTAAGTGGAGGTCCAATGCCGTGTTGAGACGAGTGAGAAACATCGTCCTCTCGGGCTGGGGTTGGAGTTTCAGACTCGGGCAAGTAGCACGAGAGCCAAAGGTAGCCGTAGAGGGTGAAGAAATACGTATATCGTCTCTTGTGACGAATGATGGACTTAGATGCGCGACTGCTTACATTCGTGTTTTGACGGCTGATTCATACGACTTACGCCATCCAATCTTCGATTCGAATCGCGACCTGCCTAAGAACACTCGTCAGAGCCTACGCTTGCTGGACATCAAGGCTGGGGATACTCGACAGTTTGTCTGTTCATGGCAGCTTCCACAGAGCACGGCGAACAGACATTTCGACTCTCGTGTGCAGGTTTGGAATCCGCATCTTCTGTTCGGAGGCCCCTATCCTTACAAGTTTGATGATACTGGTTGGATCGATGGATTTGAGGTTGTAGGTAGAGAGAATTCTGTCACGCGGTCGCCGGTTTTCATTTCATACTCATGGGACAATGAGGGCCATATTGACTGGGTGCGGTCTTTGGCAGAGGAATTGCAGAAGTACAATATCGAGGTAGTAATTGACCAAAGAGACCTATCTCCTGGTCAAGAAACGACTCACTTCATGGAAACGGGTATCCGTAGTGCTGGAGTATGTCTGCTCATCTGTTCCACCGACTACGTCAGAAAAGCCAATGATAGAGCCGCAAGCGGCGTGGGCTACGAAACGATAATCACGACGAAGTATTACCTCGATTCAGTGGAAGGAGACAGGAAACGGTTCATCCCCATCATTCGCAATAACTCTCGTTCACGCTCCGACAGACTTCCGGCATATTTGGGGAATGCCTTCTATATTGACATGGAGGGTGAACAGTGGCGTGCCAAGCCACTGGCGGAGTTGGTGAGGGCGATCAGGAGATGTACTGGCTGTCGGCACCCAAGCCAATAGGCATCCTCTGGAAATGGCTGTTCTTATCCTCTTATTGCAGGGCTGAAGGTCCATGACGGACTTCGTTACAGACCGGCGTAATGACCGGTGAGTATCCTCGTGAGCCGTGATGGATCCGGTGTGTTTCCTTGAGCTTTCTTATCGTTCGATCAGGGTTTCTTCGACTTTCATGCCGAAGTGGCGGCCGGTCTTTTCGAGGTGGGCAAGGACCTTGTCGCCGGGCTTGAGGTTCGTGATGGACAGGGCCTTGCCCTGCGGGTCCATCAGGCGAATCGTCTCGGCATTCTGAAGGACCAGGCTGACAGGCTGACCCTCGGCTTCGGCTTCGACGAGCATCATGGGACGGCGCTCGATCTTGTTGCGGCCCAGGTAGGCGACCTGGGTCCGGCCTTCGTTGTCTACGAGCAGGACCTCGTCGCCGGCCTTGAGGTCGGCGAGGTACTTCGTCTTGCCGCCGGGGGTGAGGATGTAGGCGTGCACGGCGCCCGCGTTGACGCGGAACGGGCGCGACGCGACATATGGGTTGTCGATCGATTCCGAATGGACCAGAAAGAAGCCGGAAGCGGTGTTGCCGACGAGCATGCCTTCGCCGACCGTCATCTGCGTGCAGGTATCGAGACAGGCGCGGTCGCCCATGCCGAGCTGCTTCGTGGCCGTGATGGTGGCTTCGACGAGAGTGATTCGCTCACCGACACCGTGGATGATCTCGGCGGTCTTCTTGATCTCGTTGACATCGGTGGTGTCGAGCACGACGCCGGCGACGCCCCTTTCGAGAATCTCGACCATGAGCTTCGCCTGCTCGCTGTTGGCGACCTGGACCATGATGTTCCCGCCCCGGCGGGCCAGGAGGTTCTCGATGGGGATGATCGTCCAGTCGAGCATCTTGAGGACGACGGTCTTCTCCGGCGGCACGGCGGCGGCCCGGTCCTCATCGGTCTTGCCCGCGATGCCGACGAACTCGACGTCCACGCCGGGCTTGAGATCGCCGAATCGCTCTACCGTCATGATCCGGCCGAGCTGGCGGACCTTCTCGCTTTCTCCTTCCGGCAGGACGACCGCCTCGGCCCCACTCTCCAGGGCGGCGATGGCAAGCTGCTTGTTGTACGGCACGACGCTGACCCACAGTCTCTTCATCGGAGTACTCTTTCAGTTTCCATCTTGCGTTCTGTAAGAGCCCAGTTTCCATTCTTTGTCCGAGTTACCCGCGATTAGACGCCGGGCACGAGCACCTGTCAACGCCTTTCGGCCGGATATCCCAGGAGAGTCGTTGCCTGACGGGGTAGCACTACTGCTCTTGTCGGCAGAGAATCAACGAAGGCCGGGGGCAGAATGAGGAAACTGCCGTGAACAGAGTCGCGGGCATCCGCGAAGTCTCAATAGGATGGGCGCTCGCCTGCACGGCGACAGCCCGGATTACTGTGAAGATAGACATTCGAAGTCCTCAAGGTGATCGGATGAGAGAATCGCTCAAAGTGGGTTTCAGCTTCGGTTTGACCTCGGCCATCATCACGACCCTGGGCCTGATGGTGGGTCTGCACGCCGGCACTCATTCCACGGTCGCGGTCCTGAGCGGCATCCTGACAATCGCCATCGCCGACGCCTTCTCCGACGCTCTGGGCATCCACGTATCCGAGGAGTCGGAAAACCGGCACGGCACCAGGGAGATCTGGGAGTCGACGGCGATCACATTCCTGTCGAAGTTCGTTTTCGCCTCGTCATTCATTGTGCCGCTGTTTCTGTTTCCCCTTTCGGTTGCCGTCGTCGTGGCGGTCGTCTGGGGTTTCTCGCTGCTGGCGGGTCTGAGTTTCCTGCTCGCCCGGGCCGGGAGGGTCCGGGCCTGGCCCGTCATTGCCGAGCACCTGGCCATCGCCACGGCGGTCATCCTGACCACACATGGACTCGGGCATCTCACCCAGAGGCTCCTGTAGAGCACAGCGCGAGGCACATGCTCAACTTGTGGGGCTTGACACTTCGTACCGATTACGATTGAGGGTTTTGTATCGCCAGGTGGCGGCGAGGGCCAGCTTGCCGATGGCTTGGTCTCTGCGCCATCGGCAAAACCTGCGGTCTTGCCGCTGGCAGCCAACGTTTGATGACGTGTGATAAGAAACTCGTGGGTAATCGGCCTGATGCTGAGTTTGACGCCGGGATTCCGGCAAAAAGCTCGCCTGTTCGACGCCGGACGGTACAATGCTGCGAAGATTGATGGCATTGCTGTATGTGAGGCCCATCCGGCTGACGGAGCCGGACGGCGCGTGCCAGCGCCGGATTGTGGGAAGGATGGCTGCATGACTGCGTGGGTATCTCTGCTGGCGATTGTCGCCGGATTAGTGCTGCTGACCGCGGGGGCCGAGGTGCTCGTCCGCGGGTCAGCGTCTCTCGCCAAGCGGCTGGCCGTCGCCGAAATCGTTATCGGACTGACCATCGTGGCCTTCGGAACCTCCACCCCGGAGATGGTCGTCAACATCGTGGCCTCGGCCCAGGGGCGAAGCCAGATCGTGTTCGGCAACATCACCGGCAGTAATCTCTCGAATATCCTGCTCATCCTCGGCATCTCCGGGCTGATCTACCCGATTACCATTCAGCGCAACACCGTCTGGAAAGAGATTCCCTTCTCGCTACTCATTACGCTGGTGCTACTGCTGCTGGTCAACGACAGATGGGAGCCGACGTGCTCGGCCGATGTTCTGTCACGAGGTGATGGCCTGGTGCTGCTGCTGCTGCTCGTGCTCTTTATGGTGTATGTCCTCGGCATAGCACCCGCGGAGTTGAGCGATCAGTTCAACGTCAAAGTATATTCGTCCAAAGTGTCGCTGGTTCTCATGGTGGTGGGCCTGGTCGTGCTGGCCGTCGGGGGGCGCCTGTGCGTTGGCGGCGCGGTGTCTCTGGCACGGCACCTGAACCTGAGCGAGAAATTCATTGCCGCCACGATTATCGCGATCGGCACCTCGCTGCCCGAGCTGGCCACGTCCGCGGTCGCGGCGTTTCGCCGGCATTCGGACATCGCGGTCGGCAACATCATCGGTTCGAGCGTGTTCAATATTCTCGCCGTCCTCGGCGTCAGTGCCGTCATTCGTCCGGTCTCGTATCCTGAGGGCTTCAACGCGGATATGGGCATCCTGGTTGCCGCCACTTTGTTTCTCTTTGTCGTCATGTTCACCGGCAAGCGGCACAGGCTGGACCGCTGGGAGGCCGCACTGATGCTGCTTGGGTATGCCGGTTATATCGGCTATCTGTTGTACATGCGGTGATGGGCAGGCTCTGCCGCCTGGGAGAAAGGACGGGGATATGGCGGCGTTTGCTTCTTTGCTGGTGACGGCGGCCGGGTTCGTGCTGCTGATTGTCGGGGCCGAGGTCCTTGTGCGCGGCTCGGCGTCCCTGGCCCGACGGCTGGCCATGGCGGAGATCGCCATTGGGTTGACCGTGGTGGCCTTCGGAACCTCGACCCCGGAGATGGTGGTGAACATCTTTGCCTCGGCCGGGGGACGCAACGAGATTGTCTTCGGCAACGCGATCGGCAGCAACATTTTCAACCTCCTGCTCATCCTGGGCGTCTCCGGCCTGATTTGCCCGGTCGCCGTGCAGCGCAGCACCGTCTGGAAGGAGATCCCGTTCTCGCTGCTGGCCACGCTGGTGCTGCTGTTGCTCGTCAACGATAGCTGGGAGGCAGGGGGTTCGGCGGACGTCCTGTCGCGCAATGACGGGCTGATTCTTCTGCTGCTGTTCACCATCTTCATCACGTACACCTTCGGCCTGGTCGCTGTGGAGTCGAGCGACGAATTCAGCGTCAAGGTGTACTCCTGGGGCAGGTCGCTGGCTCTCGTTGCGGGCGGGCTGGCCCTGTTGGCGGCCGGGGGACGCCTGTGCGTCAATGGGGGCGTGTCGCTGGCGCGACAGTTGGACCTGAGCGAGAAGTTCATCGCCTCCACGCTCATGGCCGCCGGCACGTCGCTGCCCGAGCTGGCCACGTCCGCCGTGGCGGCCTATCGCCGGCATTCCGACATCGCGGTCGGCAATATCATCGGCTCGAATGTCTTTAACATCCTCGCGATTCTTGGCGTCAGCGCGGTCATCCGCCCGGCCCCGTACCCCGCGGCGTTCAACGTGGATATGTGCATCCTGGTTGCGGCCACGGTGTTCCTATTCGTCGTCATGTTCACCGGCAAGCGGCATAAGCTGGACCGCTGGGAGGCCGGGCTGATGCTCCTCGGATACGCCGGCTATGTCGGCTACCTGATGTATTGGCGTTGATCTGGATGGATCACGCGGCCTGCGTGTGGATAGAACCTCTGAGCGGGAACGACAGGAACGGCCAGGCGGCAGCGGCAGGCACGGCTTGCCGATGGGCTTCCGTGATGGCCATACAGCCATCGGTAAACCCTTTGGCCCATTCGACTTCTCTCAGGGCAGGCTCTTGCCGCTGCCACCTTTTGCTTCACGGCGTATGGTTTGGAAATCCCAGGGGCGGCCAACGTATACGAGAAAGGAGACCGAATGATGAGCATGATAGGCGAATTCAAGGAGTTTGCGGTCAAGGGCAACGTCATAGACCTGGCCGTGGGGATCGTTGTCGGCGCGGCGTTCGGCAGGATTGTGAACTCCCTGGTGAACGACATGATCATGCCACCCATCGGGCTGTTGATCGCCGGGGTGGATTTCAAGGCGCTTGCCATTGTCCTCAAGAGGGGGCCGGATGAGGCAACCACGGTCGCCTTGCGCTACGGCAATTTCATTCAGATGGTCGTCGAGTTTCTCATCATTGCCTGGGCGGTCTTTCTGATGGTCAAGGTCATCAACCGCCTGCGGCGTCTGGGCGAGAGGGCGGCTGGTGGCCACCTGAAAGCAGACCTGGAAAAGACCTGATATCCCGGCGAACATATCGCGACTATATTAGGGAGGGCAGCATAATGCTCGCCTGACCGCGTAGTCATCCGCTGATCCGTCGTTGCGGCTGGCCGGCCGGTCTGTTCGCGCGATGACAAAAGGAGAACCGCTATGGCGGGTCACAGAAGAGGCAGTGTTATCGCCGGGGCCCTTTGGATGCTGGTGATTTCGGTGCTGCTGTTCTGGCTGCCGTTCCTCGGGCCGCTGCTGGGCGGCATTGTCGGCGGCAGAAGAGCGGGCGGCGTCGGCCGGGGGATCCTGGCGGCCTTGTTGCCGGCCCTCGCGCTGGGAGTCCTCGTGGCTCTCGTGGGGACGATGATGGCGCTGCCGGTTATCGGCGCCGTCGCGGGGGCCGGAGTCTTTCTCCTTGTGGCAGCCGACGTCGGCCCTCTCCTCCTCGGCGCCATCATCGGTGGCCTCCTGGCCTGAGCGGCCCTCTTGCGTGTTGTCTTTCCACCTCTTGGCATCCATGATGGGCGTGGCCGGGATTTCCTTGACAGTCCGGCCGAGCGCTCCTACCTTGGTACTGCTCCCGTGATGATCATCAGTGAGGAATCCGTCAGGAACAGGGAAATTCACAGGAGGGCCATGTGAATAACACGATTACCTGCCCGAATTGTCAGGCGCAGATCGAGATCACCGAGGTCATCTCGAGCCAATTGAGGGCGAGCATTCGCGGCGAGATGGAGACCGAGCTGAGCGCGACCCGCCGGCGGCTCAAGCAGCAGCAGGATGAGCTTGCCCGGCAGCAGCAGGAGCTTCAACGGCAGGCCGAGAATGTCGACGAGCAGGTCAAGATGAAGCTTGACCAGGCGCGTCCACAGCTCGAACAGAGGATCCGCGCGCAGACGCGAGAGGAGTTGGACGTCGAGTTGAAGGACCGCGACGCCGAATTGGCCAGACTCAGAGCAAAGGCCGAGCAAGCGGATCGAAGCGAGCTGACTTTTCGCAAGGAGAAACGCGAACTAGAAGAGCGCGTCCGCAACGTGGACCTGGAGGTGGCCCGCCGGACCCAGGAGGAACTGACCAAGGTCCGCGAGCAGGCTCTAAAGGAGATGGATGAGCAGTACCGGCTCAAGCTCCTGGATAACGAGCAGAAGGTTCAGATGCTCCTCAAGCAGATCGAGGACATGAAGCGCAAGGCCGAGCAGGGCTCCCAACAGGCACAAGGGGAGGTCCTGGAGATCGCTCTGGAGGAGCTGCTCAAGGCCCTGTTTCCGAGCGATTCCGTCGAGCCGGTGCCCAAGGGCGTCCGGGGTGCCGACGTGATCCAGCGTGTGTTCGACGACAACGGCATGGATTGCGGCCTGATCTTGTGGGAATCGAAGCGTACGAGGCACTGGAGCAAGGAGTGGCTGCCCAAGCTGCGGGATGACCTGCGGGCCGTCAAGGCTTCGCGGTCCGTCATTGTCAGCGAGCAGTTGCCCGAGCATATCCGCCATTTCGGCCAGGTCGATGGCGTGTGGGTCGTGAGTTGGGCCTGCGTTCATCCTATCGCGGCGCTCCTGCGCGAAAGCCTCATTGCCGTCGCCAGGAGCCGACGAGCCCTGGAAGGCCAGCATAGCAAGATGGAGCTTGTCTACAACTATCTGAATGGCCAGGAGTTTTATAATCGTGTCTCCGGCATCGTCGAAGCGTTTCGGACGATGCGCCAGGACCTGGAGGCCGAGAAACGGGTGTTCAATACCCATTGGAACAAGCGTGCGAAGCAGCTTGATCGGGTGCTCGTCAGTACCACGGGCCTGTACGGGGACCTGCAGGGCATCATTGGCAGCACGCTCCCGGAGATCAAGGGCATGAGCCTGTCCGCCCTCGACGCGGACGGTTTCCCCGACGGCAAAGCCCTGCCCGACGGCGACATCGACAATTGACTCGTGTACCCGCCTGGGGTCGTGACCAACGAGGGCGCTGCCCCCGGCCCCCCGGCATTTTCCCCCTTGGGCCAATAGCATGACAACTCGCGTCGGGGACGCAAGCGTCCTCGCTACAAAGGCGAGAGCGAGGCCTTCGATGGGACGGGCTGTGTTGCGCGATCCCGAAACGCCCTCGAGATACACGCTTCTGCCGGACGCCGCGCTGGGCAGAGGTCCAGAAATGCATGTTCGGTGGCTGGATTGGGGGATTCCAAACGTGATACATCGCGTCTGTGAGCCCTTCCTTCCCACCTGCGCGGGACTGATAGTGTCCCTGCCGTCGTTATTAGCCGTGCAGTTCTCGACAACGGTGGCGCGCCGACTCTCTTCATCTTCATGCTATTGGCTCAAAGCGATGAATGCCAGGGCTTGGGGACGGCGTCCCCAAGAATCACGCCAGCCCATGCGATTCGGTTGCATGCGTGCTTTTGACGCGCCTACTTGCATTGCTTTCCGAACAAGCTATAAAGGTGTACAGGTCCGAGGGCCTCAGGACAGGTGTCATGCTTGCGCTCGGATAAGCATGCTCTTGCCTGTACGTGAGATGGATTCGCGTCGCTGTAGTAATGACTTTGGGGAGTTGAATCATGCATTATATCAATCGACGGTTCAAGGGTAACGTGCGGCAGTTGCTCGTGATGGTCCCGGCGTTGTGCCTTCTGTGTGGCGGCCTGTGCCTGGCGGATTTCATGGCGGACCTGGCCCGGCCGCACGAGGGACGCAGCATGCGGGCGACTTCGACGGCCAGGATCGGTGCCGACGGCAAGCCAGACCCGAACGGCGAGCCGGACCCGAACGGCAATCGTGACAACAGTAATGTGGCTCCCGGCCAGCGGAAAGTCCTGTTGGACGTGCAGGGGCCGGGCGTCATTACGCACATCTGGATGACGTTCCTCGGGCCCGAGCCGCACCCGTGGGCAAAGAACGGCTCGGCCAATCATCAGGAGATGCTGCTGCGGATGTATTGGGACGGGCGCGAGCGGCCCGCCGTGGAGGCGCCGGTCGGCGACTTCTTCGCCAACGCCTTCGGCAAGCGCAGCGAGGTCATCAGCCTGCCCGTCGCGGTCGAGGATGCGGACTCCTACAACTGCTTCTGGCACATGCCCTTCCGCAAGTCGGCACGCATCGAGGTCGTCAATCAGAGCAAAAAGCCCATCAGCCTGCTCTATTACAACATCGATTGGGTCAAGAAGGGCCGCATCCGCGCGGACACGCCGTACTTTTATGCCCGGTACCGCCAGGAGTACCCGGTCCAGAAGGCGAAAGACTATGTCGTTCTCGACACGCAGGGTAAGGGCCACTACGTCGGCACGGTCCTGAGCGTGCGGACCCGCAGCCCGTCGTGGTTCGGCGAGGGTGACGAGAAAATCTACATCGACGGTGAGGAAAAAGCCTCCATCTGGGGCACCGGCACCGAGGACTATTTCCTCTCCGCCTGGGGCCTCAAGACCACCAAAACGCCGTTCTTCGGCGTGCCGTACTTCGACCAGTTGGGCATCGTCGGCGGCCACACCTCCGCCTATCGCTGGCACATCACCGACCCGCTCGTTTTCAATAAAGGCATCAAGGTGACGTTCGAGCACTGGGGCTGGATGTCGCCCGACGAGAATCCGCAGTACCGGTCCCACAGTTGGAACGAGCGCGAGGACGACTATTCGAGCGTCGCGTTCTGGTACCAGACGGGCGAGCCCGCCTTCACGGCCCGCGTCCCGCACGCCCGCGAGCTACCGAACCTGGACCGCATCATTCCTGCCCGTGAATATACCGCCGGACAATACCACGGCCCGGGCGAAGCGGTCGCGCAGAATCTGGACCTCTATCCTGACGGCCACCTGTTCTACAAGCCGCCGCAGGCCGAGAACGCCTGGGTCGAGATTCCCTTCAAGGTCGAGAAGAAAGAGCCGAAGCGGCTGTTGCTGGTGATGACGCGCTCCTACGACTACGGCCGCTACCAGGCCTCTCTCGACGGTGTGAAACTGGGCGGGACGATAGACCTCTACAGCCCTGAGATTGCCACCCGCGAGCATCACCTGTTGGATTTCTGGCCCGAGCCCGGCAAATACACCCTCCGGCTGGAATGCGTCGGCAAGAACCCCGCTTCCACCGGCTTTTATCTCGGCCTCGAGTCCGTCTGCCTCCGCGAGCGCCGCCCCCGCGTCACGGACTACGCCCACGACAAAGGTAAAGACTGGCGCGCCAAACCGACTCTCTACGATTAAGAGCCTTTGATAGAATGAGGCTACACCTGGGAACGGGTGCGATTGTCGTGCTCGACGCAGGTTTGTCACCCTTGCACAGGCAGGGGTCCAGCCGACCTGCGAAATGTGAATCTGCTCATGCTTGGGCACAATCCCTGTGCGTGACTTGTCTGGATTCCTGCCTTCGCAGGAATGACAGAGTCGTGGTGGCGAAGTCAGCTTTCCCAGATGCCACGAACAGGTGCCAAGCCTTCTCCTTCATGCGCTATCCGTATTACAGAGGTCGGACCCAGATGTTGCGGAAGCGCACGGGGTTGTTGTGAGCCGAGAGGCTCAGGGGCCGCTTGGGCTCGATGGGCTTATCGTATTTCGGCTCGATGCGATGGCCGGTGGGGCCGTAGATTTCCTGGTTGTGGTGGACGAGGACGCCGTTGTGCAGGACGGTGACGCGAGCCGGGCGTTCGAGCGTGCCGCCCTTGAAAACCGGGGCGAAGAAGATGATGTCGTAGGTCTGCCACTGGCCCGGCGGGCGGCAGGCGTTGACCATCGGCGGAGTCTGCCCGTAGACGGAGGCCGCCTGCCCGTCCGGGTACAGCGGCGTCGTATACGTGTCAAAGACCTGGATCTCGAACAGGCCCATCAGCATGACGCCGTTATTGCCGCGGTCCCAGTCGGCGCCCACCGGCGGGTTCGGTGCCTGCCACTCCAGATGGAGCTGGCAATCGCCGAAGGATTCCCTCGTCGTCAGCTCCCCCGTGACGGCGATCAGCTCGCCATCCTCGATCTTCCAGTCCGACGGCTGCCACTTCGAGAGATTGTCTCCATCGAAGAGCGCGATGGCGTCCGAGGGCGGGCCGCCGCGTCGCCCGGGCGTGACCTTCGGCGGGGCCGGCCGGTCCGGGTCGTGCACGTGGTACCCGCACCACGGCAACACCGGCGTGTCCTTATACCCCACAATCCCCGACCCATCCCTGGCCTTGACCAGCTCCGCCACTGCCGTCGCGGAACAGGCCAGCAACAGGATAGCCACGAGTGCAACAATCACAACGGCGATGAAACGACAGTGGTGCATGGCGGCTCCTTTCACACGGTTCAACGGCTTCATTCCCGAATCCGGCGGTTTACCTCCGGTGTCCGGTCAACAACTATACTGGATCTGGAAGGATGCGACAATCTCTTGTCATCCCGCTCATCGTGTGATATAGGAGTGCCGGGCAACTGCAGTATATGGGTGTACGCGGTGCTCCGGGGAGTTCAAATGGCGGGTCGCGAAGTGAGAATAGACCATTTCTTCACGCGGATGCCCTCTATGCGTGGGGTCGCGGTTCTCGTGCTGATGGCCCCGCTCGCGACCACGCTCGGCGGGACGACGTTTCGCGATCGGACTGCCGTCCGGGTCAGCCGGATCAGGACGCCGAGCTATGTCAGCTTCCTCATCGAGAACCACCGGGCCTATGATGTGACGGTGAGGTTGACGATCCATGCGGAGAACGCCCAGATCACGCGCATCGTTCCCGAGACTGCCACATGCGGCGGGTATTTAGAGGTCGAGGCGGCCCGAGTATCGCGCGCCGACCCCAACAAGCCCTGGCATTGGCGATATAGTCTCCGTTGGACCAAAGGCCGCATGGATGCCCACCACAGTGCGGAGACCCGCTACCGCCTCCCCTTCAGGGAAGGCGAGGCCTACCGGGTAGTCCAGGGTTATAACGCCCGCTGGAGCCATCACGGCCAGGACCGGTACGCGGTCGATTTCGCCATGCCCGAGGGGACGCCGGTGTGTGCGGCCCGCGACGGTGTCGTCGTCGATCTGATGGAATCTTCCGAGGTTGGCGGGCCGGACAGGAAGTACAAGGATCAAGCCAACTTCGTCTCCATCGCCCACGACGACGGGACCATCGGCGAGTACCTGCATCTGAAACGCGACGGCGTTCTCGTGGAGGTCGGCGCGAAGGTCAAGGCCGGCCAGCCCATTGCCCTATCGGGCAACACGGGCTATTCGACCGTCCCGCATCTCCATTTCGGCGTCTATTCACCCCTCGACGCCGTCCGCCTCCGATCCCACCCCGTGACCTTCGTCACTGGCGAGGGAATCGTGCTCAAACCTATCGAAGGGAAGACCTACACCGCCAGGTGAGTTTATCGAAGGGCATTTCGTGGCGCTTCAGTGTGAGAAGGTTGTTGCCCCGGGACCCTGAGATTACCTTGACGTCCGTGGATCGGGTTGAATATAATTCCTCATAAGCCAGATTGAAGGTGGTACCAGCGGAAGGATTTGGTGAGCCCCTTGCCTTCGTACCTGAGGGGATGTTCGGGAAGGCTATGATGAGCGATAAGTATGCTGCAACAGATGTCTTTACGCCCACGAAACCAGCGCGACTGACGTTTGTGGAACGCGCAAAGATCAACGAGAAGCTCGTCAATGCATTGACGACTCCGGGTAAGCAGATCGTCGTGTATGGGCATTCGGGCTCTGGAAAGACGACGCTTCTGGTGAATAAGCTTGACCAAACCTACGAGAACCACGTGACTACGCGGTGCGTGGCGGGGTTGACATTCGAACAAGTCATGTTGGAAGCCTTCGACCAATTGGAGCCCTTCTACACTGAAGAACGTACGCAATCGAGGAGAAGCGGTCTTTCGGCCAGTCTCACCTCGACATATATCGGGATCAAGAGCCAACTCTCATCCAGTTCTGGAAAGGAAGAGGCTCAGAAAGAGAAGCGTCTACTGCCTCCTCAGCTAACGCCTCAGACACTGGCCCGCCTTTTGGGGGAGGCGCGTTGTTGTTGGGTTCTCGAAGATTTTCATAAGATCGACCCAAAGGAGAAGATCAGACTTTCCCAGTGCATGAAGGTTTTCATGGATATGGCAGACCAGCATTCTGATGTTCGCATAATTGCGATAGGAGCGGCTGACACGGCACGCCAGGTGGTCGAGTACGATCCCGAAATGCAAAACAGAGTTGCCGAGATTCACGTGCCTCTCATGTCAGAAGCTGAGATCCGTGGGATCATGAGCAAGGGTGAGCAGTGTCTGAATTTTTCGATCGATTCTCCTGTGAAGGAGGGGATTGTGAGGTACTCAAACGGCTTGGCAGCGGTTTGTCACAATCTGTGCCTCAACCTATGCAACGCAGCGGGAATTCGGAGCACGCTTGATTCCGGTATGGACGTGGGAGGTACGCAACTGCGTGAAGCGCTCGATCAATACTTCGAAGGTTGTTCGGACACCTTGAAAGCTGCGTTTGACAAGGCGTTAAGCGTGAAAAGGAGAGCAAAATTCGACAACTGCCGGCTTATCTTGCGTGCTTTGACTGAATTTGGCCAGACTGGCGCGCCTCATAGCGAAATTCTCAAGGCTATACGAAAACGCGAGGCCGGATACCCTGCAGGGAATTGCACCCACTACTTGCATGAACTCGAGACCCCACAGAGAGGTTCTTTACTTCATTATGACAGCGCTTCGCGTCGGTACTCATTTACCGATCCCTTATACAGAGCATTTGCCCTTGTTCTATTCGAGAAGGATATTGGCTACCGGCGTCTCTTCGTGGGGGCCGGCGCCAGCGCTTTCACAGGGGCATTGCGTACACACTTCGAGGAAGTGATACTCGCGCTCGAGCGTGCACTCAGTCAGGTTGACAAACGGACCAGCGGCGGAAGCGTGTCGAAATAGGAGTTTGGGGTACTCCGACATCCGGAAGCCGACCGCGCACAAGTCTATCCATGCCACGGGCGCGCGCGGGTGAGGTCTTTGAGGACTTGGTTGGCGATGATGGTATTTTCGCGGACCTGGAAATCCAACATGCCGACGCAGGCGAAGTCGGCGCCGTTCTGGAAGGCGTACCGGAAGCCGTCGTGCGGGTGAATCGCACCGGCGGCCAGGACTTTGTAGGCGATCCAGGGCTTCTTACAGGCGCCCATGAACTCGATGGTCCTCTCCGGGTCCATGCACCACATGTTATCGTGGCGGGGCAGGTCGAATGGGGCGGACTTTTCCTCGGGTGTGGCGGACCAGTAGTCGGCGCTGTGCAGCGTCTTCATGTAGAAATCGACGGGGATGCCCGCCTCTTCGCAGGCGATGGGGACCTCGATGGAGTGGCAAGCGATGCCAGCGGCCAGGCCATTCTTCTTCGCGTGCTCGACGACCTTGCCGACCAGGTCCAGGCGGTTCTGCTGGGTCAGCCGGTCGCCCATCTCGCCCTGGATGAAGGCCCCGTGGGCCCCGGCATCGATGGCCATCTGGAGCTTGGTAAAGGGTTCGTCGGGCCTGGGGAAGTACTGGGCCAGCCACTGAATCCGGCCGCCGCGCTCGTTCCAGTACTTCGTGATGACCCGGCCGGTGGGGTCGTTGCCGCCGGCGTACGGGTCGTCGATCGTGGAGATCATCGTGTTGATGCCGCACTCCTCGCAGAGCTCCCAGGTTTCCATGATTTTCTCGTCGGTGAAGTAGTGCTTCAGGAGCGAGGAGACGTAAATCATGTCGCGGGCGTGGGCGTAGCCGTTGATGAGGTTACAGCCGCAGATGAGCCGGCTGACATTGAGCTGGCCGATCCGCCCCACCGGCATACTGAGCGAGCCGGACGAGGGCTGCGATTCCGCGGCATTTGCAGCCTTCCGGGCCAGGAAGGCCCGCTCCTCCATGCCGAGGCCCAGAATGCCTGCGGTGAATGCGCATGTCCTCAGGAAATTCCGGCGGTCCAGATTCTCTACGCCCATCGTAATCTCCATGCTGCAGCGGCCCTTGCAGTCCAGCGCATTATATGCGACAAGCGGTTCCCCGGCGAGACTCTATTGTAGACCTTTGAACTTGCAGCGCCCGTTTCCCGAAGGAGCGGTGGCAGCGTCAAGGCCGAAGGCTCTGGCGATGCCACCCGGATATACGTCTTGCGGATGCGGTCGGGCGCCCCGGATATGTTCGCCACGCAATATTGACAGCGGGGGACTTGACGGCCGGGGGATTTCGTCTATGCTGGGAGCATTCACCCCTCGGATATTAGGAGTATCGATCGTGCAGGGAAGTACGGCCAAAGGAGCATTCGTTTTCGAGCAGCGTGCAACAGAGCCGGGGCCCAGCGTGCTCTACGACGAGCACGTGAGGCGGACAGGCAAGTCCCACATCGCGGCTTTCGCGGGCTACCTGATGCCGCTGTGGTATTCTTCCATTGCCGAGGAGCATCGGGCCGTCCGCGCGCGGGCGGGACTGTTCGACTGCACCCACATGGGGGTGCTGGAGGTCTCGGGGGACGATGCGGCCCGGTTCCTCGACCTTGTCACCACGAATCGCATCAGCGATCTGAAGACCAGCCGGGCCCGGTACAGCTATATCCTCGATGCCGTGGGCAACGTCCTGGATGACATCATCGTCTACCGCCGGGACGTGGACAACTTCATGGTCGTTGTGAACGCGGCGAACGAGCCCAAGATCAGGTTCTACCTCCGCGAGTTGATGGAGGGGCGAGCTGTTGTCGATACCGAGCACGGATCGGCAGGCGTCGGGCGGTTACGCGGCTCGTGTCATCCGACGTCCGACACCCCACGTAACGAGCTTCGCAACCGCAACCGCTCCACGATTGACAGATTGCAGGTAGCGGTATGGGACATGCGGGACCCCAACCGGCCGAAGGACCGGCGGGTGGACATCGCACTCCAGGGTCCGGCTACGATGGATACTCTGGCGAAACTGACCGACGATACCTCGGCGGCGCAGCGCATTTCCGGATTGAAGAGCTTTGCGTTCGTGCAAGAGCGCCTGGCGGGGATCGATTGCCTGGTCTGCCGGACGGGCTATACCGGGTCGAACGTCGGCGTCGAGTTGTTTGCCGATCCGGAGCAGACGCCGCGCTTGTGGAACCTGCTCCTGGATGCGGGCGGCCCGCTGGGGGTTCTGCCGTGCGGCCTGGGGGCCCGTGACAGCCTGCGCATCGAGGCGGGCTTGCCGCTCTACGGGCACGAGCTCGATGGCAAGTTCAATATCTCGCCGTTCGAAGCGGGCTGCGGATGGGCGGTGAAGTTGGAGAAGGAATTCTTCATCGGCAAGGCGGCGATGGCCCGCGTCGCGGAGACGTACGACATGGAAGTGGCGCGGCTGGAACTGCCCGCCACGCGAGGCATTCGTCCGATTCGGCCGGATGATGCGATTCTCGACAGAGACGGCACGTGCGTCGGCTGGGTGCTCAGCGCCGCGAAGGTAGATGATGCGCAGTATGCTTTGGCTTATGTGGCGCGGGAGGCGGCGCGGGAAGGAAAGGAGTTGGGTGTCTATTACCTGGCGCGCAGTCAAAACCAGGTTGAGCAGGGCAGGCAGCAGACGGTGGAGAGAGGACAGAAGCTGGCGGCAGACTTGGCCGGGACGGTGGTCAGCCGCTTCGCGAAATTCTGAAAGGGCATGTGAAAAGTAGCATGGGCATCTTGCCCATGTGTCCCACGGGCGTCTCGCCCGTGGAGAGAAAATGGTGAGCAGGGCGAGAGCCTGCCCTGAGCGAGGTCGAATGGGATGGCCCTGCGACTGGGCTCCCAAAACGCGAAGATCGCGTTTTGGGAGCCTTCATGAGTAAGATGCCCATGCTACGACCGACCAGCTTTTCACGCATGTTCCAAGGAGGTTATGAGTATGGCGGTTGCACAGGGATTGCTTTATACGAAAGACCATGAGTGGGCGAAGGTTGACGGCGATGCGGCCACCGTGGGGATAACGGACTATGCCCAGGAACAGTTGGGCGAGATCGTGTTCGTCGAGTTGCCCAAAGTAGGCAAGGAGTTCGGCCTGCACAGGGAATTGGCGGTGGTGGAAAGCTCGAAGGCCGCGGGCGACGTATATTGTCCGGTAGCGGGCCAGGTCACCGACGTCAATTCTGAGTTGGAGACGAAACCGGAACTGATCAACGAGGATTGCTACGACGCCGGTTGGATCTGCAAACTGAAGATTACCGACAAGGAGTCGCTCGGTAGCTTAATGGATGCCAAGCAGTACGAGGAATACCTCAAAACGCTCTGAGGATGTTGAGCGTGGTGTTATCCACGACCTGAAATCCGAAGCACGAAACTCGAAATTCGAAACAAGCACGAATGATGGGAATCCGAAATTCGAAGCGCTTGCGTCCGGCGGCAGAGCCGTTTTTACATTCTGAGTTTTCCATGATTTGGATTTGTTTCGGATTTTGATATTCGAATTTCGGATTTGGGTTATTTTGAAAGCACGAACATGGAGTTCATACCGAACACCGCCGAGCAGCGGCAGGAAATGCTCGATGCGATCGGCCTGACGATGGCGGACCTCTTCGGCGATATTCCGCAGGAGTTGATGGCCGAATCGTTCAACCTGCCACACGGGCTCAGTGAGCAGGAGGTGCGCGAGCGACTGGCTGAGCTGGCCGGCAAGAATTCGATTGACCTGGTCCTCTTTCTCGGCGGTGGGTTCTACGACCATTTCATCCCGTCGGCGATCTACTCGCTCATCTCGCGCAGCGAGTTCTACACGTCCTACACGCCGTACCAGCCGGAGGTCTCCCAAGGGACGTTGCAGGCGGTGTACGAGTTCCAGTCGGCTATCTGCCGGCTCACGGAGATGGAGGTCTCGAACGCCTCGCTCTACGATGGGGGGACCGCGCTGTATGAGGCGATGATGATGGCCCTGCGCATCACGGACCGCAACAAGGTGATCGTCGACGACAGCGTCAACCCGATCTATCGGGTCATGCTGCACTCCTACACGCGGAACCTGCAAATCGACCTCGAAGAGACGCACTGCGTTGACGGCCTGGCGAACCGGTCGGACATACTGGACCGGCTCGACGGCCAGACCGCGGCGGTCATCCTGCAGAACCCAAACTTCTTCGGCTGCATCGACGACTTCAGCGACATCGCCCAGGCCGCCCATGAGAAGGGCGCCTTGCTGATTGTCTCGTGTTACCCGATCGCGCTGGGCATCCTGAAAACGCCCGGCGCCATGGGCGCCGACATCGTCACGGGCGAGGGGCAGAGCCTGGGGATTCCCATGTCCTTCGGCGGGCCGTACCTGGGCTTTATGGCCTCGCGCAAGGAATATGTGCGCAAGATGCCGGGGCGCATCGTGGGCGCGACGGTGGACCGCGCGGGCCGCCGGGCCTTCGTCCTGACCCTGCAGGCGCGCGAGCAGCACATCCGCCGGGAAAAGGCCACGTCCAATATCTGCTCTAATGAGGCGCTGTGCGCCTTGACGGCGCTGGTGTACCTGTCGCTGCTGGGCAAGGAGGGTTTGCGGCAGACGGCCCAGCGCTGTGCCGACAAGGCCTGCTACGCATACCAGCGGCTGACAGCGATTCCGGGGGTCAAACCGCATTTTCGGGCCAAGTGGTTCTTCAACGAGTTCGTGCTGGACCTGCCGCACGAGGCCGCCGACGTGGTCGCAAAACTGATCGAAAGAGGCTTTGCCGCCGGCTTTCCGCTGAGCCGGTACTATCAGGGCATGGAGAACTCCCTCCTGATCTGTGTCACGGAGAAACGAACGAAACAACAAATCGGTATGTTGGCCGAGGCGCTGGAAAGCGTGCTATAGGAGTTTTATAGTACTCCGTCCATTCTGATTGGTGGGTGGCACGGCCAAACTTGTTTGACCGTGCCGCCCGAGCCGAAGGTTCTGCCCAAGGAACCCACAGTTTTAGCAGGGGCGGAGTAGTAGGTGGGCTGTGCCCACCATTCGTTGTTCGTATTCGTGGGATCGGTGGGCATAGCCCACCCTATGGCTTGGAGAGCGTCATGAAACTTGTGTTTGAGAAAAGCGTACGCGGCCGAACCGGCGTGCTGCCGGGGCCGAGCGACGTGCCGACAGGCATCAATATCAGGGCGGACCTGTTGCGGGAACGCAGCGCCCGAATGCCGGAACTGAGCGAGCTGGACGTGGTCCGGCACTTCACCGAGCTGTCTTGCCGCAATTTCGGCGTCGATACGAACTTCTATCCGCTGGGCTCGTGCACGATGAAGTACAACCCGAAGGTGTGCGAGCGCATCGCGGGCTATCCCGGTTTCGCCCACCTGCACCCGCTGCTGCCGCAATTGCGCATGGGCGGCATGCTCACGCAGGGGGCCCTGGCCATCCTGTATGAGATGGACCGGCTGCTGTGCGAGATTACCGGCATGGCCGGTTTCACGATGCAGCCACTGGCCGGCGCGCACGGCGAGTTGACCGGCATGATGATTATGGCCGCGTACCATCGCGACAGGGGCAACAAAAAGAGCATCGTGCTGGCCCCGGACAGCGCCCACGGCACGAACCCCGCCAGCGCCGCGATTGCCGGCTATCGCGTCGTCTCGATTCCGAGCGACGAAAATGGTGTGATGGACCTCAACGCCCTCGGAGAGGCGCTGAGCGACGAGGTGGCAGGCATCATGCTCACCAGCCCCAACACGCTCGGCCTGTTCAACTCGCGCATCCGCGAAATTTGCGACCTGATTCACAGCGTGGACGGGCTGGCCTACTACGACGGCGCCAACCTGAACGCCATCGTGGGCAAGGCCCGGCCGGGCGATTTCGGCTTCGACATCGTACACTTGAACCTGCACAAGACGTTCGCGACGCCGCACGGCGGCGGCGGGCCCGGGGCCGGACCGGTCGGCGTGAAGGAGAAGCTCCTGCCGTACCTGCCGATCTCCATCGTGGTCAAACGCAACGACGGAACCTATGCCCTCGAATACGACCGGCCGAAATCCATCGGCTACATCGCCCCGTTCTACTGCAACTTCGGCGTGATCGTGCGGGCCTACGTCTATATCTTGATGCTGGGCGGGGAGGGTCTCCGGCGCGTCGCCGAATGGGCTGTGCTCAACGCGAACTACGTCCGCGAGAAGCTCCGCCGGCACTACCAGCCCGCCGTCGACCGCATCTGCAAACACGAATGCGTTTTCACCACCACGGCCAGGATGTCCGAAAACGGCGTGCGCGCGCTGGACATCGCCAAAGCCCTGATCGACCGTGGCTTCCACCCGCCGACGGTCTATTTCCCGACCATCGTCAAAGAGGCCATGATGATCGAGCCGACCGAGACCGAGAGCAAGGAAACACTCGACGCCTTTATTGAAGCCATGATCGAAATCGCGGAATTAGCGGAAACCGACCCCGAGAAACTCAGAGCCGCCCCGACCACCACGCCGGTCTCCCGCCCCGACGAAACCGCCGCCGCCAAGCACCTCAACATCGCGTCCTTGTGAGAGGGTGTCCGGGGAGCCGTTGCCGTAGCATGGGCATCTTGCCCATGAAGGGTCCCAAAACGCGATCTTCGCGTTTTGGGAGCCCAGTCGCAGGGCCATCTTGGCCCTGTACATCGTTGTCATTTCATGGGCGAGACGCCCATGGGACACACGAGCAAGATGCCCGCGCTACTTCCCCCACAGTTCCCGCGCCTCCTGGTCCCTGCCGCTGGCTTCCCTTGTCTTAACGAGATCGACTTTCCCAGAATGCTCAACGGCTCTTTGCAGTCTGTGCTCCCCAGCCCAACTCATAATAGAGCCCCAGATTGTAACAGGCATTCTTGTTGCCCTGACGAGCAGCCAGGCGAAACAGCCGGACCGCCTCCTTCAGGTTTCGGTTCCGTCCTCTGCGATTGGCGCAGATGATTCCCAGGTTCAGTTGAGCGCTGTGGTACCCTTGAGCAGCCGACAACTCATAGTAATGCGCTGCCCGTCGCTTGTTCCTGCGGACCCCGAGTCCTTGCTGATAAGTCAACCCAAGCTCGTATTGTGCCCAGCGATCACCTTGCCTAGCCGCCTTTCGCAGCCAAGGGATCGCCGCGCGGTTTCCCTTATCCGTCCCCTGTTCGAGATACAGGTCGGCCAGACGGCACTGTGCCTCCAGATCGCCGTTCTCTGCTTTCTCCCGCAGGACTCTCAAGGATTTGCTCACTTCGCTGTCCCCGACATCCAGACCCTTTCCGTTTGCACGAGCAGAACCGCCTGGTCCGTGCCCCACCATGGTATTTCCTGGAAGACGCCAGATGGCAAGCGTCACTTCAGATCAACGCGTTTGACGTGGACGAGGCGGTGGCCGAGCATGTCTACGGCGGCACCGGCCTGTTCGAGAGCGATGTAGCCGACCAGGGGCTCGTACTCGCCATCGTCGTCAGGCTCCATGTCCAGGAAGAGCACCTCTGCGGCGATGGGCCGGAACTGCCCAATCCGCACGCGCACGGGGCCGCAGACAGCACCCTTTTTCACGGACTGGTCGGCCAACTCCAGTTCGACCTCTCCCAATTCCTCCATCTCGCCGAGGCTCTCGCGCCAGGCGTTCGGCAACGTGATATAGGCGGAGCCGGCGTCCACCAGGGCACTGACCGCCAGCGTCTTGCCGGGGTCCGTGAAATTCGTGAGTCTTACTTGCGTCACAATCCGTCCCATCTGAGTTTCCTTCGTTCGCACCGACATAAACTCACCGGCCATCAGGGTTCATCGGTTCTGTTTTTCCATACAATCATAGGATAGCACGACTCGCTCGCGAAGTCAACGCTAGCGGGGCTTCGGCCCGGCCCATGTCGCTTCGTCCCGACCTGTTTCGTTCAGGTCTTCAGTTGCCCGAGGATCCTGTCGGCCCATTCCCGGGCCTGTTCGATCTGGCCTTCCCACAGCAGGTCGACCTCGCCGGGCTGTTGTGCACCGATCATCCTGACGAAGAAGGTCTTCGGCCGGGCAACAGGCCGGCCCCCCAAACGCTGGAGTTGGCGCAGCAGCTTGGGCGAAGCTCTCAGGTGTCTCAGCGGCCAGGGCTTGACCGTGGTGTCGAAGGCGGCCACGGATTTGCCGGCCAGAAGCCCCGGCGGCTGTGCGACAAGGACGGAGCGAACCGCCGCGGGCAGCGTGAGAGCGTGCGTGGGGCTGCCCATCACTACCAGATCCACCCCTTCGAAATCTGAGGCGGCGAGTTGCTCGATATCGACCACACGAGTATCTCCCGCCTGCTCCGCCACCTCTGCAATCGCCTCGGCGACCCTCCGCGTATTCCCAAACTTGGAAAAGTACACGATCAGTATTCTCATGGCCCATCCTCTCATCTGCTGGACGTTACGAGGGAACCAGAGGTCCCATAGCAACTCAACCCTTGAGGGTCTGGGCGGCGGCCTGGATACCGGCTCCTTCGTGCACCATCTTGCTCAGGGCCCGGACCATCTGTTCGGGTTTCTCGTGCTGGAAGGCGTTGCGGCCGATGGAAACGCCGGTGGCCCCGGCCTTCAACGCGCCCTCGACCATTCGGAAGATCTCCTCATCGCTGCCCATCTTCGGCCCGCCGGCAATGACGACCGGCTCGGGGAAACCCTCGCCCCCATGGACGAAGGGATCGACGCTGCCGGTGTAGGGGACCTTGACGATGTCGGCCCCGAGTTCGGCCCCGGCCCGGGCCGCGAGCTTGACATTCTGGACGTCGAATTCATCTTTGATCTTCGCGCCGCGCGTATACATCATCGCGACCAGCGGCACCTGCCAGAACAAGCAGCGCTCGCTGACCTGGCCGAACTGCCGGAGCATCTCCTTGTCGGTCTCCGCGCCCAGATTGATATGGATGGAGACCGCGTCGGCCCCGAGCTTGATGGCCTCCTCGACGGTGCAGACGAGCTCCTTGGCGTTGGGATCGGGACTCAGGGCCGTCCCGCCGGACAGATGGATGATCAGGCCGACGTCGCGTCCGGAGCCGCGATGCCCGGCCCGGACCATGCCCTTGTGCATCAAGATGGCATTGGCCCCGCCGGAAACCATGTTGCTGATCGCTTTTCGCATGTCGGTCAGACCCTCGATCGGACCGACCGTGACGCCGTGGTCCATGGGGATGATGACCGTCTTGCCCGAGTTGCGGTCGATGATGCGTTCGAGTCGTATCGCCTTGCCTATCATGGCCGGGCCTCCTGCTATTGCGGATTTCAGATTTCGGACCGCGGAGTGAATCCGCGACATCGACCCCACAATGTACTTGCGCCGGTGCAGAAGGCAAGAAGAAAGCGCCTCTATGACGGTTCCAGGGATCGGAGGCCGGCCGAGTCCACTTGCTTGCCTGGTTCGCTCGCGGTATTATCAATCCCGCGACGAGCATGGACACACAGATGGCAAAGCTGTATCATTCGCGTCATGCTGATTGTGGAACCGTGGTTGGAGTGTGCCCAGGAACGGAATCTGTGTCCAGATCCGAGTGCTCATGACGGTACTGGCAATCGTTACTCTCTCGGGATGCAGCCCACGCACGTTTCTGAAGGGTACGATGGACCGAATCGCGCCCGACGACGATGAAGCTCTGGCGAAAGACTATCTCGCCGCGCTTCGTGCACGGGATTTCGCAACAGTCACTCGCCTGCTTGATCCGCAGTTCATTGAGCCCGGGATCGAGTCCAGACTTACGGCCATTGTCGATTTCCTGGACCGGGGGGGAACCTCTGTCCGTGGAACTTGTCGGCTGTAACGTGGTCCGCACCTCTGGAAAAAGACCATCTCAGCTAACGTATCAGTACCATTTTACTGACTCGTGGTTGCTTGCGGCAATCACCATCGACACAATCGGTGAGACAAAGAGCGTGTTCGGGGTGACCGTCAATCCAGTCCCCAAGTCCTTGGGGGAACTGAACGCCTTCACGTTTTCAGATAAAGGATTTCGGCATTACGTGATGCTTCTTCTTGCCGTGGCGATTCCTGTATTCATCCTCGCAGTCTTGATTCTCTGCATCCGGACGAAGATGAGACACCGAAAATGGCTCTGGATTATCTTCATCCTGTTTGGGTTCGGCAAGTTCAGCCTCAACTGGACCACGGGCCAGTTCCTCTTCAATCCGCTTTCGGTCCATTTCCAGATGTTCGGTGCAGCGGCCGCGAGGTGGGGCCTCTACGCACCCTGGATTATTAGTATTTCCGTTCCCGTAGGCGCAATCGTGTTCCTGATCAGAAGAAAGAGACTTGCAGCATCGGAGCCATCATCGGTGGCCGGCGCGGAGAGTGAATCACAGGAGACCCGGCACGGGTTTCCTGAAGGTCTTTGATCCGAGCGAAGCGCCTTGGTCCACGGCTACTCAAGGCCCTCGAGGAGGCGCTCGTAGAATTCGGCGTATTTGTCTTTGTTCTCCGATTCCCGGCAGGCGATGGCGGCGCGCGGATGCTCGTTGAGAATGCCGGTGAGCATGTAGGGGATGAGGTAGCCCCATTCGATTTTCGCGCGCAGGGGGAGCATGTAGTCCTGGATGAACTTGAGGATGGGACTCAGGTTGAACTTCGGGTTCTTCAGGAAACCCATGAGCAGCTCGAGGCAGCAGTTGCCCGGCCCCCGGCCGATGCCGAAGAGCGAGGCGTCGAGGTAATTCGCGTTGTGGATGATGCCTTCGATGGTGTTCGAGAAGGCGAGTTGCTGGTTGTTGTGGGCGTGGATGCCGATCTCCTTGCCGGGCAGGTGCTCGCGGTACGTTTTGACCAGGTATTCGATCTGTTCGCAGTAGAGGGCCCCGAAGCTGTCCACGACATAGACCACGTCCACGTTCGTCTCGGCAAGCTGATCCAGCGCCTCGATCATGGCGAACTCGCTTTCTTTCGAGATGGCCATGATGTTCACGGAGGTCTCGTAGCCGAGGTCCTTGGTTCGCTTGGCCAGGTCGATGGCTTTATCGATGTCCTTTACGTACGTGGCGATTCGAATCATATCCACCGGGCTCTCGTCGGCGGGTGCGAAGCTCTGCTCGCGGACCCGGTGGGCGTCCACCATGATGCTGATCTTCAGGTTGGAGTCGATGCCGTCCACGATCTCGCGTATCTTCTCGTCATCGCAGTATTTCCAGGCCCCGAATTCCTTCACCGGGCACAATTCCTTGCTGCTGCGATAGCCCAGTTCCATGTAATCGATGCCGCTCCTGGAGAGCGCCCGATAGGCCTCGCGGACGAAGTCATCGCTGAAGTCGTGGTTATTGATCAGGCCGCCGTCCCTGATGGTGCAATCCAGAACTTTGATTTGCGGTCGGTACATAATCAATCATCCATCATCAATTTCAGAGCCTTCTCCACGACGTCACGGCTGACCTGCACGGCGTATTGGCCGTTCTCACAATGAACCTGGCCGAGCCGCTCGAGCACGACGAATCGCGGCCACTGGTCAACCGCCTTTTTGTCGTGTTTCATGACATCAATCAGCTTCTCTTCGGCCAGATTCGGCGGTAGTTTCACCGGCATGCCGAGTTTTTCGAGGACCGTTCGGACCCGGTCGAGTTGGTTCGGCTCGGACAGCCCCAATTCGACCTCTATCCGTCCGGCCGCCACGAGACCGATAGCGACGGCCTCGCCGTGGAGCAGCTCGTAGCCGCCGGCCGCCTCGACCGCATGTCCGATCGTATGGCCGTAGTTCAATATCCTGCGCTGGTTCTTTTCGTGCGGATCCTCCTCCACGACGCGACCCTTGATCGTGCAGTTGTATCGAGCCACGGCCTCAAGAGTGTTTAAGTCCCTGGCGAGAATCGCATCGAGACGGCTCTCGAAGAATTCGAAGTAGTCCCGGTCGGCGATCAGGCCGTGCTTGACTGACTCGACCAGCCCGGAGCGGTACTGACGCTCATCCAGCGTCTTGAGCGTCGCGACGTCAATATAAACCGCCGCCGGATGCCAGAACGCCCCGAAAGCATTCTTGCTGACGCTCGAATCCACGCCGGTCTTGCCGCCAATCGCCGAATCGGCCTGCGCCAGCGTCGTGGTCGGTATCTGCACGACGGGGACGCCGCGTTTGAAGATCGCCGCTGCGAAGCCTGCGATATCCCCCACGGTCCCGCCGCCAAGGGCTATCACCAGCGTATCCCGGCCGAGATAGGCCTTCTCCATCGCCTCGACGATCGCGACGGCCGTATCGATGTTTTTCGAAATCTCGCCCGCCGGATGCACGACAAAGTGCGGGATGTTCCTGCCGCCGAGCAGGGCGTCCAAGTGGCCGGCGGCGACGACGTTCTCGTCCGTAACGACAAACTTGCTGCGCGGGCCGAATGCAGACTTGATCTGCGGCCAAAGCGATGACAACAGGCCCGAGCCTATCGTTATCTTGTACCGCCTCTCGGCGGTGCCCGGGACTTTGATTTCCATTTCCTGCACAGACATACAACGATTACCGATATCGACCTGGGAACGGGACTCCGTCACCTTCGTGCCTTTAGAAACGCGGTATACTAACCGATCCGCCCCTGAAACGCAACACCTTCCGAGCCCATGCCGCCGGCCACGCCCGTAACCCTTTGTCATCCAAAGGGTTAAAGAAAATCCAGAAGACGACGTGTCGCCTCCGCGAAGCTGGTCATCGGTGAGCACCCATAAATCGGCTTGCGGAATCGTCACGTGAAGACATTTGACGCCGTGACGGTCCTCAGTTCTGCAGGTATTCAGTCCCGGCGATATGGTCCGCGATGAACGTGCCATGAGGAAAATGGACGTCGAATGTGCCTGGCGGTATGGTCACGTGCGGCACA
>CAYFUB010000825.1:0-2808 GCA_964346195.1 uncultured Pirellulales bacterium | reverse complement strand
AAGCAATCTCAATTCCCGGCATGGGAGATTGCTTCACTTCGCTCGCAATGACATAGAAGCGGTCCCTGTCATGTTTTCATATTGTCAGAGGCGTTCAGGCGGTGTCGCTACCGTTCTTCAGCGGGCTCGAGAAGTCGCCGGCCAGCAGATTGGCGATGGGTCGGAGCATGTCGAATTGCATCAGGACGATGCGAATGGCCGCCGTAATCGGGGCCGCCAGAAACATCCCCACGATGCCCCAGAGCAGTCCCCAGAACGACAACGCCAGGAGGATGGTAACCGGGTGCAGGTTCAACCCTTCGCCCATCAGCTTCGGCTCGATGACATTGCCCAGCAGGTTCTGGATGACGCTCGGAACCGCCACGGCCAGAATGATGGGCAGAGGCGACTGAAACTGCACGACGGCGATGGGAATCGGCAGCAGCGTCGCAACAATCGAGCCGATGGAAGGGATGAAGTTCAGCAGGAAGGCGAGAATGCCGAACACGCCGGCCAGTTCCAGGCCGATGATGGAAAGCGACGCCCAGACCAGTAGCCCGGTCATGGTCGAGATGGCGACCTTGATGCCGACGTAACGCCGAATTTTCTGCACGATATCCGTGTAGACCTCCGAGTGCTCGGCGTACGGATTGCGGCCCAGCAGAAAGAACAGGACGAAGATGATGACGAAGAATCCCCCCGAGATCAGCCCGAAAACGGTCCCGAACGCGTTGGTCAGTATGCTGAAGATGTAGTTTTTGAGGTCCCGGACGATCTCCTTTGTGGGCAGTCGCGGCCCCTGTTGTTCCGACAGGTCCTCCCCCTTGTCGAGCGCCGCCGGCTCATTGAAGTCTTTCACCGCAGCATCCAGGTCAGGCCGCACCTCCAGAACGGCCGCTTTGCCGTCATCCTCAACCACGGGGTACAGTTCCAACGGCATCGGCTTGCCCGGGACCGGCACCGTCTCCTTCGGCGCGGGCGCCAACTGCAGCACTGTGTCGTTGGGCGAAGTCGAGGGGGGCGGTTCCGCATCGTTCGGCGCCGCCGGCGGCTCGGGCGTCTCCTCCCGGTAGAGAGACTCGATGGGCTCGAGGACCTTGTTGGCCACATAGGCAAAGCTGGCGCTGTATTCGCCGGCCGTCGAGACAATCGTCTGAACCGCCTGGGCGACGAGCAGAAAGACCAGCGAGATCACCGCCAGGACCACCAGGAGCGTCACGACGATGGCAATGATGCGAGGCAATCTCAGCCGTTTCACCAGAAAATCCTCGACTGGCGACACGAGCGCCACGACGAACAGCGCCACCACGAAGGGAATCATGACGGCCCGCGTGTAAATCAGCGCCGTCGCCAGGGCCACCACGGCCAGTATCGCCAGCGATACCGTGATCAACCAGTTCTGGTCTCTACGCTCGTGTACCATAACAACCCCTGAGGATTGGCGATTTGCCATTTACGATTTACGATTTTGCCGCGCGCCTTCTGTGACTGGGTCTCTCGGGCAGGCTAACAGCAAATCGTAAGCAACCCATAATTCATCAGCGGCATCTGATCAGCCGACGGGCGTCCATCTTAAGCTCGGGCAGGCGTTTGTGCAACTCCTCCACGAAACGCGTGCCGTCCTTCCAGTATCCCGCCGTCGGCCTGAGGCTCGGATCCATTGCCACGAAGTGGTCGTTCATGCACGCCATCAGCAGCTCGCGGAGGTACTTGCCGGCCATCGAGGCCAGCGAGACCGGCAGATACCGCTCGTCGGCGCCCGTCTCGAAACTCAACCGAACCAGCCGCCGGCCCAGCCGCATCTCATAGATGCTGCCCTGCTCTCCCTCCTGGATGATTTTCAGGTCCACTCCCGTGAAGCTCCGCAGCAGGTTCTCGCGATAGCGGGCCCGCCCCCCCTGGCGGTCCACCAGAATACGAATCTCGTCATCCGGGAACCCATCGAGGATGCTCTGGACCAGCTCCGTTACGGCGATGAAAAGGACCTGCGCCTTGTTTCTTACCTTGTTCACCATCGCATTGTAATAAGCGACGTCCAGGCAGCAGCTTCGCAGGCACACGAGCCTGGCCCCGTGTGCCTGGAGGTCATCCGCAAACACCTTCGCGGCAATCCGCGTGGAGGCCGGGTGGCGTCGCTCGTTACTCGTCGCGCGGCAGGCACGGTGCGTCTTCTGTCCTCGGCCTTCCGCCTTCCGTCCTCGGTCCTTCGTCAGCCCTTTTGCCAGGCAACGCTGCTGCATGCTCTGATACCACGGATACTCGAGCAATCGCGGCAGGCAGCCCGGCGACAGCACCGTCACCAACTCATCCAGATTGGCGGGCTCCTTGCCGAGGCACTGCAGGGCGGCCAGGACGGTGCGTTCCAGATGCCCCAGGCCCTCGGCCCGGTGGTACGCCTTCTTGCTGTCGGTGATGAGCAACCGGCCGGCGAGGTGCTTGCGCGTCCGGCCTACGCTGCGTCTAAGGACCTGCCAGAGGTCCGCCTCCAGCAGCTCCGGCCCGACGGAAAAGACGCTACACGACACGACCAGCGGCCCCAGCAGCGGCCCGTATCCCGCCTCGTCTATCCCCGCCAGAATCGCCACGCGTGTCGCCTCTGCCTTTCCTGATACCAACCACAGTTCCATCCGGACGTGCCATAACGGCCCCACAATCCGCACTTGAGGTCATAACGGGAATACGAAAAATTGTCAACGAGCAGTTCACTGCCGGGGGTGCGCGCCTCTGGAAGAAGACAGATGGCCAGATCACGGGCCTCTGGATCGGCAGTCTCTACGAGGAGAAAGACGGCAAGGTCCTGTGCCACGTCTACGCCGGCGGCCGGCTGGT
>CAYFUB010000824.1:0-5210 GCA_964346195.1 uncultured Pirellulales bacterium | reverse complement strand
TGTTTCCTGATCATGTTTTGGCCGTCAATGTCCGCTATGAAAGCGTGAATCTCCATTACGCCGTTACTGCATTCCGCGTAAGCGCCGACCGGGGCGTGGCAGCCGCACTTCATTGTTACGAGCACCTGCCTTTCGGCCAGAGCCGTGGCCCTCGACAACTCATCGTCGATGGAACGCACGATAGCCGCCGTGCTCTCGTCGTCGCTTCTGGTCTGAATGGCCAGAGCGCCCTGGGCCGGCGCCGGAAGAAACTGCCTCGGGTCGAACGCGAAGGAAATCCGCCCGGCCAGGCCCAGCCGCTCCAGGCCGGCCCGGGCGAGAATGATGGCGTCGAGGTCGGTAGTTTCCAGCTTGCGGATGCGCGTTTGCACGTTGCCCCGCAGGGGCACGAGTTGCAGGTCCGGCCTCAGATGGCGCAACTGGGCCGCCCGCCGCAGACTCGATGTGCCCACGCGCGCCGATTGGGGCAACTTGTCTATCGAGCCAACCGCTTGTGTGGCGAGCAGGCAATCCTGCGGCCAGCGCCGGTCCCAGATCGCCATTGCGGCCAGGCCTTCGCGCGCCTGGGTGGGGAGGTCCTTGAAGCTGTGCACGGCGAAATCGGCCTCCCCGGCCAGCAGGGCCTCCTCCAGATGTGACGTGAAAAACCCGGTGTCCTTCAAATCCCACAGAGCCGTGCGCCGGTCCTTGTCGCCTTCGGTGGTAATCTCGGAGATGCGGACCTCCACCTCGGGATGCCGGGCCCGCAATTCCCTAATCACCATCTGCGTCTGTGCGATAGCCAACTCGCCCCGGCGGGTCGCCACGGTCAATATCTTACTCATTCGTTGCCTTTATCCGGGAGAGACACTCAACCAACCAACTCCACATGAGAGCCACATCGCCCGCGGACAGTCTACCTCCCCCCGCGCTCACAATCAAGTCTCGATGGTCCGCGATTCTGACGGGTGTGCGACTACATTTTGTGGCGGAGCTCCCTCGATTTGTCATGCTGAGCGAAGCGAAGCATCTAGACCACGGATGGAACCCACGCTGGCTAACAGGCTCGACCCAGATCCTTCGCTGGCGCTCAGGATGACAGCACGGGTGCATGCCCCCCACGAAAATTAGTCGCACACTCTGACGGAAGACAGACAAAGCGGACTGACAGGCCAACTCCACGTCTGTGCCTTCACACTCGCAGCGCGGCCCCTGCGGCATTCATCAGGGAGTATAATCGTCGGAAAGCGTCCGGAGAAACGCGACGATGGCTGCCTCCTCCTGGGATGTGAGTCCGAGATTGCCGGCTTCCTTCATGTTGATATTCTGCGGCATCTCCGGGGCCGCCCAGCCTGCGCCCGGCACGTCCCTGGTATTGTAAAAATGGACCACCTGCTCCAGCGATTTGAAAACGCCATTGTGCATGTAGGCCTTGGGGAAGTCTTTGCTCGGCCGTTTGTCCACGTTCCGCAGGGTCGGCACCTTGTGCTTGCCGCGGTTCTCCCGGGCCACGCTCTGCCAGGCGGAGTTCCCCGACGTCCGTAGAAAACCCGCCAGGCCCGGGTCCACCCAGTTGGCCCCGTCCGGATTGATCGGCTTGCCATCCACCTCCACGCGGTCCATGCGATAGTACGGGTTCTCGGGGTTCTTCGGAATACCCACATTCTCGTAGGTGAAGTCGGTGAATAGGGGCGGTTCATCGTTCGGCCCGGGCGTGCTGGTGTGGCAGGAAGCACAGTTGGCCTTGCCGTTGAAGAGCGCCAGCCCCCGCTGCTCTTCTTCTGTCAATTGTACCTTTCCCTGCAGGAAATAGTCGTACTTCGAGGAGAAGGGGCTCATCTCATGGGATGCCTCGTAAACCGCGATAGCCCGGCCGACTCGGTCATAGTTCTTGTCGATGTCCGCCGGCGTGGCGATGTTCAGCGGCTCACTCCATACCCGTTCCCAGAGGCGCAGATACGGCGACTTGATCACGTGTTCGAGCATAGCCTTGCTGCCGGGGTTGTTCTGCTCCACCGGATTCAGGAATGGGCCCAGCGCCTGGTCGGCAGCCGGGTTGCCGAGATGCAGGCCGGTCGCCCGGCCATCCCAGAAGTTGCCCCCGACGAAACCTTTCGCCTCGTCATAGTGAAAAACGAGACTGAAGGTGGCGTAGGCGCTGCTCGGTGGTTTACGATTTCCGAATCGCTCGGGTACGGCTCCCCGATACACCGTGCCGTGCCGGTTGATCTGGGAATCGGGCCCGGTGAAGCCAACGGCGGCGCCGTGGCAGACAGCACAGGACATCGAGCCGGGCGACGATATCCCCTCGTAGAAGAGGAATTTCCCCAGCAGTTCCATGTCCGTCAGCTTATCCGCCCGGGCGCTGCCCACGAGAACCGGCACAAGGACCACGGCCACGATTGAGCCACCGATTCGTCCGTTCTTCATACCGACTCCCTTCCTACATCGATTGTCAGTAGTAGACGACGAATCCGCTCGGGCTCATATAGGCAATTTGCTCAACTGACAATACCTGACACGCAGGCGGAGATACGTCACCTCGGGAAACGGCGGCCGTTCAACATCAATAATCCTTGAATCTGCGCAGCCACTCGGGCCAGTCCTCGGGTTTGACGCCGCCGGCTTTCGTCCAGGGGCCGCGGATGCTGTATTCGCGATGCCACTTGAGGGTCCAAAGCTCCTTGAGACCGACCTTCCGGACGGACCAGTCCAGGAACAGGCCGTTGACGTAGCCGTCGTGACGGTTGATGCAGGAATTGGTGGGCCCCGGACCGGACTCTCTGGTTGGAATGGCATCGAATGGTGGGGGCGGCGTTCTCTCATCCCCTCTCCACCAGCCACTCCACGGCCAGCAACTGTCCAGGTACACCGGCACAGCCGCCGCGTTTCTCACTGCCGAGGTGGTCCAGAAGGGCCGCCTGCCGTCGGGGGAATCCCTCCACCACCACCCATATGTCCAGCCGTTTGCACCGTAGCTGCCGCGAGCGTCATACCACGGCCGGGGATCGGCCCAACCCCAGGCGAGGAACGTCCCGCCCGCCGGACTGCCTTGGGCGGGAGAGGTTTGGTTTGCAGGTTTGGTCGCCAAGGGACAACAGAGGATCTCCTTGACCATCTCGTATCGCTCTCTGGCCTCAGGACTGGGCTCCGGCCCTCCCCAGCCCCACCATCCCCATCCCCAGCCCAATCCCCATCCCCATTCCCAGCCCGACCACGCGGGGTCGGAAGGGTTTCGAGGACGGTCGTGCCAGCCCGGCAGCCGCCCATCGTTCTCCGCCGTGTACGTGGCCCAGAGAATGCCCCATTGACGCAGATTGGCCTGGCAAGCCACCGCCTTCGCCTGCTTTCGTACCCGCTGCAGCGTCGGCAGCAGAATGGACATCAGCAGAGCAATGATGGCAATCACGACGAGAAGCTCGATCAGCGTGAACCCCGGACGGCGACTCTGGTCCCGGGATGGCGAGGACCGGTGGCGTACCTTTTTGTCTCTTCCGCTCATACAACTCCCCTTTACAGGAAATTCATTATATGTCACCCGGCAAGTCGAAATCAAGCAGGAACGAATGTTCTTGCGAACAAGCGTCCATTTCGATAATAAAGAGCACGTACGGATGCCTGGCAGGATCATTAAGAGCCTCTAACAGAATGAGTACACGCCCAGAAGCCACTGTGGTCACTCCAAAGGCGCAGGTTTGTCACCCCTGCACTGCAAAGGCGCGGTATCTTGTTTCGTTGGCAAGCATTTTTGGCTGCGACCGGAGGCCGCGCCGCGAAGGCAGGGGTCCAAGCGACCTGCGAAGTGCGGAGGTGCCTGTGCTTAGGGTAGAGCCTGCATGCGCAACGTGTCTGGATTCCTGCCTGCGCAGGAATGACAGAGTGGTGGCGCTCAAGCCTGCCGTCGCAGGGGCGACGGATGCGTGCCGGGTAATGCTCGTTCCGTCAGGGGGGTATTAAGGAGACCGGATGAGTCGATGCAAGCGGGCGGTGCTCTGGGCCGCTCTCGCCGCCATCATACTGCTGATTTTGCTATCGATCTACGGCGCTTTTCTTGGCGCTGAGCGCGCGCAGGCGTTTTTCAATTCCCTGCCTTTGGCGATTTACTGGTTTGCGCTGGTGGCCCTGCTGCTCGTCGGGATCGTTGTCTTTCGCCGGCTCGTGCAGGTCCCTTCGCTGCTACTGATGCACTTGGGATCGGTCCTCGTGCTGCTGGGCGGGATGTGGGGCTCGCAGGCCGGTCATGCCATCCGGCGGCAGTTCTTCGGCATCGACAGGATCATGAAAGGTCAGATGGCAGTCTTCGAAGGAACGCAGGAAAGCCGCGTCAGGGTCGAGGGTGCCAACGAGGTCCGGGAGTTGCCCTTCTCCGTCCGGCTGAGAGACTTTCGAATGGAATACTACGAGCCGGGCCATCTCTTCATCCAGAGCCGGACAGGGCAAACCTGGAAGCTCGCCGCCAAGCCGGGGGCCGTGCTGCCGCTGGGTGAGGGCCGGGGCAAAATCACGATTCAAAGAGTCTTCGCGAATTTCAAGGTCAGTCTGGAGGAGGGGCAGCGCGCCCCCTACGATGCTCCCGGCGGCTCGAATCCCGCCCTCGAGGTCACAATCGAGAGACCCGACGGCTCAACCGCCAGGGGATTCGTATTCGAGCAATTCGCCCCGATGTTCGCCGAGCCCGTGGAATTAGAGATGAGCTACCGAAGGACCGTCCGCGATTACATCAGCGAGCTGGAGATTGTGCAGGACGGCCAGGTCGTCGCGGCCAAAGATGTCGAGGTCAATCACCCCCTGCATTACGGCGGCTATCATTTCTGCCAGCATTCGTACGGCCAGGACCAGGCCGGCGAATATGCGGTCCTGCTGGTGGTTTCCGATTCCGGTCTGAACCTTGTTTACGGCGGTTACATGATGCTGGTGGGCGGAATCCTCTGGCACTTCTGGGGCCGGCGGATACTGGGACCTCTGCGGACCCGTCAGATGATGGCCCCCGGCCCGGACCCGCCGCCGGAGCCGCACGAATAGAACGGGCGTTTATGGAAATCAAGTACACCATTCAGGGTTTGCTCATCTATCTCACCATCGCCGCGTATCTGCTGGCGTTCGTTGCCACGGTGGCACGACGAGCGAGAATGGGCCGGGGCCTTTTTCTGGCCGCCTTTCTTGTCGCCCTCCTCTCTTATGGTTTTCGTTGGCGCGAGGTGCAGCACGTGCCGTTGCAGAATCTGTTCGAG
>CAYFUB010000823.1:0-1859 GCA_964346195.1 uncultured Pirellulales bacterium | reverse complement strand
CGCAATTGGGAGACGTTCCGCGCATGGAACCATCCGCCGGTTCGCGCCCACGCCTGTACCTGGGACGAGTTCCCCACAGCGTTGCGAGCCCTGCTCCCGAAACTGGGTTGACGCCTCCGCTTAGCCACGGTAGACTGATTAGCTGCTCAAACCGTTTGGTTGCAACCTCCACATCGCGTCAAGTTGCGCAGTTTAGGATGGTGGCGATGCGTTCCTTGTAAGGGTACAGTCGGCGTTGTTCGGCTTGGATTCGGTCAGCGTGGAATGTGTTCCAGTCGTCGTTGAGGTAGATGGCTCTCAGGCTGAGGATTGCCTGTGCGCCCTGGACGCGCCAACGCATCCCTGTTTGTTCCATGCGGTCTTTGACGAGGTGCCGGCACGCACCCTCGACCACCCCGCTGCCGATCGGATAACCGGCAGCCAGGTATTCGTCGTATTTCATGGTCTCGCGCCGGGCCTCGAAGTAATTGAGGCACTGTTCCAGCTTCTCGCGTTTGTGCTTCGACAGCCCACGTTTGGTGGCCATTTGCCGGATGCCGCCGATCGCTCGGCCCACGTTGCCTTCGAGGATCTTCCGCAGGTAGGTTTCCACAAACGACTCCGCCTCGTCGCTCCCTTCAGCGTGAAAACAGTATGCCAGCTTCCACAGGTATTCGGTGACGTGCCAGATATCGAGGATGCCCACGGCGTCGGGGATCTTGGCTTCCTGCAAGTCGCGAAGCTTCGATTCCCCGTCCATGATCGCCACGATCGTTCGCCGTTCGTGCGCGGTCCGCTGCTGAACCTCGTCGGCAAGCCAGTCGAACACGACGTCCTTTCCGTTGGCTGCTTTTCCGCCCACTTCGCGTGTCAACACGGCCCTCAGACGCTTGTTCTTTGGCTTCGGTCGCTTCGTCTGCTTCTTTTCGCGGAGCATCTCATCCAGGATCTCGTCCACCGTGCGATGAAACGGCTCCACCGAATAGACGCCGCCCACGCACGCCATCCGTTTGCGACCCTGCTTCTCCCCCTTCCCCAGCCGCTTCCGCTTCGGACTCGGCTCGTCCCCGTCGCGACGCATCGGCACGCCTTTGCAGTCGCTGGTGACCACGAGGATCGAGGCCTCTTCCTTCGCATCGATCGGCGCTTGCTCGGCGAAATACGTGTCGGCATGTCTTGCCGCCCGCTCGACCATCTCTTCCAGCCCGTTGACCGATTGCCCGAAACCAAGAATCGACAGGAACGTCTCCCTCGCCTCCTGGTACGACTGTCTTGCACAAGCTATGCCGCTCCACTTCTGAAGCAGATACGACGTATCGCCCTCCGGCATGCCGAGCTTCGCGTCGAGTGGGACCACCTCCTGGCGTTGCGTTTCTCGCGTGGCGTACACGTCGCGCTCGAACGGCGTCGGGCCGAACACCGAAACGTAACGCCGCGTGCGTCGTTGCGGCAGTCGACGCAACTTCTTGCCCTCATGTTCGATCAACTCGGGCCGCGCGACCTCCTCATCCTGCCTCTCGATGTAGCCGGCGATCATTTCCCGTCCGACCTCGCGCAGGCCATCCCACGTGCTCTGTTCGACCTCATGAATCGCCTCGTCCCGTTCGGCCGCCTGTTCCAGGTTCTCCAAAACCGCCAAAAACTGCTCGGCCGCCTTGCAGAACCGCTCTTCCACGTCGATAATCATCACTCGGGCTCCTGTGGTGAGACATTGAAACATTGTTCTTACGATTCAATGTTTGTACCCTGGAGCCCAGTTCTTGTCTCCCCGATAATGAAAAACTAGTGCAATCCTGTCATATTAGACAATGCGCGTGATCTAGGTAAGCGCGCAACGGAGGTTGCAACCAAATCAATCTGCCTTTTCCATTTTTCCCCTT
>CAYFUB010000822.1:0-10802 GCA_964346195.1 uncultured Pirellulales bacterium | reverse complement strand
TTCAGATCAGCGAGCCCAATGGGGCCACGCAGATGGCGGGACCCATCGATTTCCGGGCCCAGCCGCAGGGACAACTGCTTTGGTCTTTCGATCTGCAAGTGGCCGAGATGGCGGATGTTGAGGGCCGGATGATTCAGGGCAGTGATTGGGCGCACCGTGTCGGCTTCTCAGTGCAGGGGGTCGAGCCTCTGGTGCGTCGTTTCTTCCAGGGTGACGTGACGCCCATACAGGTCAGGGGGCGCTGGAACGGCACAGTGGTGCAGAGGGCCGTGAGCGGCCTAATCGAGCTCGATCGACTTGCAGTCGGGCCGGTGGCCGTGCACGGCGCCGCACGTGTTGAGGCGACGCCCGACGGGATCACAGTGAGCCCGCGCGGCCTGGTGTTCAGCGAGCCGAACGTCGCGGACGAGGAAATCCGACTGATCGCCGGCGTTGTCGAGATCTCGCGGAAACAGGTTGTGCTGAGGCAGCTTGCCGTCAAGAGCGGCGTACTTGCCGGGCGCATGGACGGCACATGGGACTGGGATGCGCGTGTCGGTGCCTTTTCCGGGTCGTGGGTGGCGGCGTTGCCCGAGCAGCCCTCTCCGTATCATGGAACCTGCCAGGTCTCTCTGAAGTCGCCGCGCGCCGGGCGCCAGCAGGCCGAGATGAGCGCGACCGTCGAGGCGGAGACTTCGTTCGGCGTTTGGAGCACCGCTGCTGAGGCGCAGGGGGCCGGGGCAGAATGGCAGCAATCGCAATGGCGGGTGTCAATCCCGCGGTTCCTGTGGTCCCGGGGCGAGAGGCAGGTGGATATGACCGGCGCCGCCGCGGAATTCGATATGAGCTGGCCCAAGATTCGGCTGACGTCCCTGCATGTGCCGAATGCGGAACAGGTGGATGCCAATGCCGTGTTCGATGCGACGACCCGCCAGTGGTCGGCCCGGCTTGCGGTACAGGACCTGCGCCTGGAGAACCTGGACGTGAATCGAGTCGACCTCACTCTGGCCGCTGCGGGCGACGAGCACGAGGCCCGTGTTTCGGAGCTTCGCGTGGCGGCCGGCCCCCGCGTGCTGAGCGGAGAGGGCAGATTATCCTTCTCGGAGCGAGGGCTTCAGAATTTCCGAGTGTCAGCCGATTGGCCGGCGGGAGCCATCGAACCGGGACAGCCGCAAGCACGGCAGCCCATCGGCCGCTGGCACCTCGAAGCCGACCTGACCGGACAGGTATATCCGGTTGCGCTCGAAGTCAACGGTGCACTCACGGGGCAGAATATCTCCCTCGGAAAGAGACAAGTGGACCGCGTGGAAGTCCCTGTACATGCCAAGGCAAGCGCCCGGGAAGTCCAGGTGGCGGCCGAGCCATTCAGCCTGCTGGGCGGAAAATGGCAGTTTGGTGGTCGGCATGACCTGTCCGAGCAACTGACGGACCTCAATCTGGTGGTCGATAACCTCTCGCTGAGAGCCGCAGCACAGATGGCGGGTCTGCCGCTTACGTCCCAGGGCCAGGCACACGCCGAGATTCGCCTGGTGATGCCTGGCTTCAACTTGCACAAAGCCGTCGCCACCGGCAGTTGGAGCGCTCAGGACATTAACATTCCCCCGCTGAGAGCTGCCGAGGGCCGCGGCACGCTGCGCATCTCCGGGGGGCTGGTTCGATTCGGGGATATCCGCCTGCAACAGGATGACGGCCAGGCCCATGCGAGTCTGGAGTTCCGCCTGGAGGAGCCCCAGACCCTCTTCATCGAACTCAAGACCGAGGCATGGCCCGTGCGATTTGAGGACTATGGGCTGGCGGTGCTGGCGGACAGTGACGCGAAGCTGCAGGTGAACGTGGTGACGAAATCGGCCCGGGGCCAGGCCCAGACCCAGAGCCGCATCCTCTGGGACGGCCGCGACCTGGCTCGCGTTCGCCTGTTTACTCTCGTGGCCGGACAGACGCTGGACGTGCGAGAGTTATACGCCCAGACTCTCGGCGGTTCCATGGAGGGCATGGTCAGAATCCCACTGGACCGCTGGACGAGCAGCGTGGCCCAACTACGCTGGCAGGGAATTCAGCTGAAGCAGCTCGAGCGTTGGGTGCCGCAGTTTGAGAGGTTTCAGGGCGCCGTATCCGGTTCCCTCGTAGTGGATCAGGTCGGTGGTCAGGCACGGGCGCCGGAGCCGATGCGGCTGGTGCTGGATGCGGATGTTGTGGAGGGCCGGTTTGGCGCCGCCCGGATCGGCGTCTGTCACGTTGTGGGCTACCTCGGGGCGGCCCGCCTGCTGATTGACGAGGCCAATCTTCGAATCCTTGGGGGCCGGCTCGACGCGCGGGCCCGTATCAGCAGACACGCGGGCACCTACTTCGGGTCTCTCGCGGCCGATTTCAACGATCTGAGCCTGGACCAACTCGTGCATGTTATCGATCCCAATGCCGGCCTCTATGCGGGCCTGCTCTCGGGAGACGCGACGATCCTGTTGTCTCCCGACCCTCTCTCGCTCGGCGGCCAGGCGGAAATCCACCTGGCGCAAGCCGATCTCCTCAACAACAGTGTGGTGGCAACCCTGTATGACACGCTGAACCTGCGATTTGGACAACAACAGCCGACGGGCGCCGGGGAAATCGATATCCAGTTGGAAGGTTCCGCGGTGGCAATCCCCAGTTTCCTGTACTTCAATCGCGGCGTCGAAATCCGTGGCGCCGGCAGGATCGGTGCCGTGAATCGTGGCACTGAAAGTCCCGTGGACGGTTATGCCGTGGCATCCACACGCGTGCTCAAAGGCATAGAGCTGCCGGGCGTGAAAGACCTGGACCGGCTGCTGGCCAGTCTTCAGACCGGTACCGCGTCCGTGAAGATCGGCGGGACACTTGGCAGCGTCGAGGTCAACGTGGTCCCGTTGCCCGACGTCCTTGGCTCATTTCGCCGGCTCCTGTGGGCGCAACTGAGGTAGTGATCTGTGCCTCAGAAGCGATGTTGTCCACATCCATCCCATCACGAAAAACCGAGTTTCTTTAGAATCAGGTTTTTCCCTATGTACTGTGGCACGACCAAAGGTTAATATAGTAAAGTGCAGGCAGGTGCTGCCCGGCCGAAGTACCGCGGCCTTGATGTGTGCAGCCTTCGCGCCGTAACAAAGACGGTGACGCTACTGGAGCCCGGCAAGGACGTTATGAGAAGAACACCATCACCAGGGATTGGGGGTCTGCTCATCCGCTCAGACCCTGGTCCCATCGTCCCGTTTTCCTTCCTGTAGCCAGGGAGGGCCGTTGGAGGTGGAGGTAATGACTGATATGTTGACACGTCTCAGGGAGTTGGAGCGCCCGATTCGAACCGCGATCATCGGCGTCGGCTCGGCGGGAAAGGGACTATTCCATCAATGCGGCCTCACGCCCGGCATCCAGTGCGTGGCGCTTGCCGACAAGAACGTGCCAAAAGCGATTGATGCCGCCCAGGCCTTCAACCGGCCGTACCGTGTCGTCGATGAGCCTGTCTCTCTCCACGAAGCGATCCGCAAGGGTCTGATCGCCATCTGCCAGGACGGCGAGATGCTCGCCAGGTGCGAGTTGGCCGACGTCATGATTGATGCCTCCAGCGCCGTCGCAGAGGGAGGAAAGTTCGCGCTGGCCGCCATCGAGACCGGCAAGGACGTCATCATGATGAACGCCGAGGCGGACTTGACCTTCGGGCCGTACCTGATGCGCGTTGCGCGGGACAACGGCGTCGTCTATACCAGTTGTGACGGCGATCAGCCCGCCTGCATCCGCCGGTTGATTGACGAGATCCAGCTCTGGGGTTTCGAGCTGGTCATGGCAGGCAATATCAAGGGCTTTCTCGACCGGTACTCCAATCCGACCAAAATCATTCCGGAGGCGGACAAGCGCTTCCTCGACTACAAAATGTGCGCCGGCTACACCGATGGGACCAAGCTTTCCGTGGAAATGGCGCTGGTGGCCAACGCCTACGACCTCGTGACGATGGTCCCCGGGATGCACGGGCCCAGAGCCAATCGGCTGACCGAAGTGTTCGATCTGTTCGATTTCGAGGCCATCCGCGCCGGTGGCAAGGCCGTCGTCGATTACGTCCTGGGCAGCCGGCCCTACGGCGGCGTTTTCGTCGTCGGCTACTGTGACGACAGGTACCAGCAGAGCATGCTCGGCTGGTTCCCCTCCGAAGTGGGCCAAGGGCCGTTTTATGTCTTCGACCGACCTTATCATCTGGTGCACATCGAGGCGATGAAGTGCGTGGCCGAAGCGTTCCTGGACCGGGACGCCCTGTTGCAGCCGACCTATGGCTTCCGCACCAACGTTTATGCGTATGCCAAGCGCGACCTTCGTCGGGGCGAGAAGCTCGACGGGATAGGCGGATACACCTGTTACGGTTTGATCGAGAACTGCTCCGACAATCGCTTGCATTCGGGCGTGCCTATTTGCCTGACGGAAGAGGTGACACTCCGCCGGGACATCCCGAAAGATGAGAAGATCTTCATGAAAGATATTACCCACGACCCTGACCGTCTGGACTTCAAGCTGTTCTCCCTGGCGGCCGGGGAGTTGACTGCGGTGTCATGATGAAGCTGGGTATCGCCGTCGTCTATCTGGTCAGCGAGAGGAACGGGCCATTGCTCGATCTCCATCTTCGTCAGATCGACAGATTTACGGAGAGCCCGTACACGATCTATGCCGCCGTCAACGGTCTGCTGCCCCAGTTCCGCCGGAAACTCGAACAGAACCCGCACGTCAGGATATGTCCGTGCGAGGCCTATGTGCAGGGGATCGGCCTGTGGCGGCAGGACCAGGCCCAGGTGGCGACGAAGGGGCAGGTCGCGGTGGGCAGCAAATACGAGCACTCGTGGTATCTCGAGCAATTGATTCGCAGCGCAATTGACGACGGTGTCAGCCACGTGGCAATCCTCCACGTGGACTCGTTCCCGGTGCGGCCCGCATGGGACAGCGAGCTGATGGGCAAGCTCGTCGAACCGTGCGTACTGGCGGGCATCACGCGGGACCCGCAGATCGACCACAAGCCGCTGACCGCCGGCATTCTGTTCGCCCGTGAGTTCTATCTCAAGTGTCAGCCCCGGCTGTTGCTTTCCCAGGAGCAGATCGATTCGGAGGACTATCGGCGATACCGTCAGGCGTGTCCCCACACGACGGACTCAGGCTTCGGCTACGGCTTCACCATGTTCCGGGAGGGTCTCACCTGGTATCCATTGGTCAGGTCCAACCCGGGGGGCGACCGTACGCTCTTCGCGAGCATCTACGGCGACCTGATTTTCCATCTTCACGCCGCGGTATTCATGGAACGGACCAACACCTTGGGTTTCACGGTCCCTGTCTCCCAGCGACGCGGACTCCTCGGCGCGGCCGCGCGAATGGCCCGCGTGCTGCTGCCCGGAGCGTTGCGGCACAGAATCCGCGGGCGCGTGTCGGCGCAGATTGACAGCCGATGCCGAGCCATGGACCGTGAGGATTGGGAACGCCAGAGACAGAGTCTCTTTCACGACCCCGATTGCTACCTGACGTATTTGCGTACCGGCGTGGATGCTCCGCTCGATCTGCTCGGGCGCCCTTAGAGCCTGGCCAGCCAGCGTTTCATGTGATATCCCGCGCTGACCGCGCACGGCGGGAGATGCCATTTGATGACCTCCTTCAAACGGACGACCGAGGCGGTCTTTTCCTCCAGGGCGTTGGACTCGCGCACCTTTCGGGTGAATTCCCGGATCTCGCCGGCGTCAAGCTGCTCCTTGTAGTTTGCTTGCAGCCACTTGACCAACCCGTATTGACGGAAAACGAGGTCCACCTGGGGCTTGTGCGGGAATTCAAACTGTCGTATCCACCTGTAATCGGAGCCGTCCACCGCAGCCGTCATATGAGTGAGCACCTGCGGATTCGTCCTGATGTCGTGCGACCCCGCCCAGGGCGTCTTACGTTGGGTGACAATCTCCTCGGGCATGCCGAGTTCCTTGCAGTAGCGGCGTGCGAACCGCTTCTCCGGCGTCCTTTCCTCCGCGCTCAACGTTGTCCGTGACCACAGGTCCAGCACCAGATGCCCGAGCGGCTGCAACGTCTGGAGCCCAAGCAGCCGGTTCGGCTCGATCGTTTTCCAGATATCCGCCGCCTCTGCACTGTCGGGTCCTACATTGTATCCCCCGAAAACCCAGTCGCCTCCATCGCCGGTAACCACCAGTGTGTGTCCCAACTCCTTGGCCTTCTTGCTCGCCACGTAGGCATATACGACGTCTTCGAACGTGTACGGCTCAGCCATGCGCGGCAACAGCTCGTCCGCTTCCCGGATAAACGATTCGGGCGTGATCTGAATTTCGTGCAGTGTCCCTTTGAGCTGCGCCGCCAGGGCGCGAGCCTTGGCGGATTCGGGCCCGGTGAAGTGAATGTAGTCGACGTCCTCCCTGTCGTAAAGTTTGGCGACAATGGCGGAATCAAACCCGCCGGATAGATGCAGGGCGAATCTCCCCTCGGGCCTTTGCGCCAGCAGGGCATCCGGAAAGGGCTTGGCAATGCGCCTATAGATAGCGTCGTGATCGCCCACTCGATAGACGGATCGGTAGTAGCCGTCGAACAGCGTGTGCGGGATGGGATAGTACCCGCGCATCAAGAAGTCGCGCATACCCCTGAGGTTCAATCCCTCCTTGCTCCCGTAGAATACTCTCTCAAAGGTCCAGGTCATGGCGATGCCTCCAACCGATGGCAGGGTGCGAAAAGTCGATATTTCAAACAGATGACGGCCTTCGTATAATGATTGTACCACGGCTGTCCCTCAGATGGCAATAGATCCGTCGCCTCACTGCCGATACCCCCGGCCGCTGCACTGTGCCCATCTACTCATGTCTCACGACCCGGTTTGTTAGATACACGCCCGACAGGACCAAAACAGCCCCGATGCCCAGTGACCACGTCACCGGCTCCCTGAGGATGAAGAAAGCGAGAATCATCGCGGCGACGGGAACGAAGTTGATGAACAGCCCCGCGCGGGTCGCGCCGATGAGCTTGACACCCTCGTAGAACCATACGAAGCCAATGACGGTCCCAAACACGGCCAGATACGCTATCGAGATCCAGTCGAGCGCCGACGCGCTGTTGAGCACCGGTGCGGGTCCCTCGAACCAGGCCGGTACGGCCAGCGCCACGGCGCCCACGACCGCCGAATACGAAACGCAGATGAGCGGTGAAAGCCGCCGCATGACGGCCTTGCCGATCAATGAATAGGCGACCCAGCTCAGGGCGCAGCCCAGAACGAGAAGCTCGCCCCGACCGATGCCTCCCGTGAGGATTTGACGCACATGGCCCCGCGAGATGACCACGGCGGCTCCCAGCACGGACAGGGGGATGCCTATGGCCCGTGCCGCGGTGATTCGTTCCCTCAGAAAGAGGGCCGCTGCGACCGCGATGAAGGCCGGGCACGTCGCGACGATAAGCGCGGCCCGGCTCGCCTCGATCAGACGCAGCCCCTTGAAGAACAAGACATTGTACGTGAAAACACCGGTCATTCCCAACAGGACCACGAGGCCGATTTGGCTCCTGTCCAGCGATGGGAACCTGCCCTCTTTGATGCGCACGAGAGCCAGCAGCAGGACTGAGGCCAGCGCGAAACGGAGGAACGCGATGGCGAATGGGTTGTCGAAGTCTCGCGCGACCCGGTTGCCGGCAATGAAGGTGCCTCCCCAGAACAGGGCCGTCAGAAAGAGCTTCAGGTAGATTGTCGATGGATGATGGATGATGGATGATTTGCTCACGGACGAGCCTCCGCGAAGGATGCCGGAAAACTCGAAGCAGGATGAGAATCGGCGGCAATGAAGGATGGTGCCGCATTAGAGCGGTGGAATCGTGGAACGATGAACGACAGGCGAGCGACTCGCACGCCGCCCGATATTCCCGTATTCCAACATTCCATCATTCCAATCCCTTCCGCAGCAGCACGAGGAAGTCCGATGCCTTCAACTCGGCCAGGCTGTCGACCACGCGGTCCGCCTGGGCCAGGTCCCGGCGGTCCCGCGTCGTGGTCACGGCCACGACGGGCATCCCGGCGGCGTGGGCCGCCTGGACACCCGGGACCGCGTCCTCGACGACCGCGCAGCGGGCCGGCTCGAGTCCGAGCTTCTCGGCCGCCTTGAGAAACGTCTGCGGCGCCGGCTTGCTCTCGGTGATCTCTTCCTTGGTCACGCGCGCGTCGAACCAATCGGCCAGCGAAAGCCGCTCCCAGAAGACGTCCAGGTTCTCCGGCGGCGCGGAGGAGCCGATGGCCAGCCGAAAGCCGTGACGCTTCAGGTCGTCCAGCAGCGTTTTCGCCCCGTCGGCAAGTTGCAGATGCTCTTTGATGAGGTCCCGGTACCGCTGCTCCTTCCAATCCGACAGCCGCTCTATCTCGTCCTGTGCCATTCCCGGCCGGAGCAGCGGAAGAATCGCCGCGTTCTGCATGCCGAACGTCCGCCGGAAGAACTCATCGGACATCTGGAGTCCCTCCTGCTCTGCCAGATCGTGCCAGGCCCGCCGGTGTGCCCAGCCCGTATCGACCAAGACCCCATCGAGATCGAATATCACGGCAAATTGTTCATCGGGCGACATAGATATCAGGCAAAACCCTGCTTGTGCTGCGGCCGGTCTTCAGCTAGGCAGCGGGAACCGACGCCGGGCACTCCCAACCGGCCCGTGAAAACCGCATATACTACCGCTTTGTCCCGTCGGGTCAAGAGACGTGGTGATTTGATGCAAGGCAACCGCAGGTGGGCGTGAATACCCCATGATGGAGCGGTGCGTGGGGGACGGGATCATAGATCATGAAGAGACGACTGACGAATCGGCTCTCGTGGGCGGGCGCGACAAGAGGGAGGTATTCGGGTTATCGGAGGCACTGGCAGCATTCCTGTTGGCGCTATAGCTCTCAACCGGTCCGGCGGGGTCCGGTGGTGACACGACTGCCCGGGGCGCCGGTCCGATTACCGACTGCTGGGCGTGTAGCCCAGCCTGCCGAAAACCCCTCTCTGAACACGGTGCAAATCCTCATTGCCCGGCTGCGTCGACTCAGCGCCGTGGCGCCCGCTGCTTTGCCACTGGCTGATATCCGCTTTGGCGACCTCGAGCGTACGCGGGTCCTTCCATTTCCAGTACTCGGCGTGGCTGTCGGCGAATGAGAAATTCGTTCCGTCGCCGTGGCGTGCGGTGATTTGATCCCACCACCGCTCCTGGTCGTACCAGATGGTCCAACTGGACGGACTGAGCCGGCCTTCATCCAGAAAGACAACCTGCTCGCTGAGATTGCGGACCTGGGTTCGCAACGTCTTGATCTGCTCGGCGGCGCCCTGGATCGCGTAGTAGCCGTTCATCGCGTCGGGGATGGCGTACGTGACCACTTCGCCTCGGACGCCGGTTGGGCACTTGAACAGCTTCACGTTCGGGCAGTAGGGGAACAGCAGTCCATCCCGAAGTCCTTGCAGACGCTCTTCTTCCGGCCGATTGGCGCCACGCCAGTAGACCCAGCAGGTGTTGTCTCGGTTATATCCCATCCCGGGAGTCGGGTCGCTATCCGTATCCGTGTTGCCGTTGACGATTTTCCCATCGTAGTCATCCGCGTACACGTTCCAAGCCAGTGCCAGTTGCTTGACGTTGTTCAGGCAGGAGGCCCGCTTGCCCTGTTCGCGGGCCCGGTTCAGGGCGGGCATGAGAATGGCCATGAGGATGGCGATCACGGCGATGACGACCAGAAGCTCGATCAGCGTAAACGCACTCTTGCGGCTCATACACTTTTCTCCTTCCGGCAGGACCACGTGCGGCTGAACGCTCGCAGTCAATCCGTACCCACATCTTCTCGTCATTTTACCCTTCGACCAACGCTCCGACAAGCCCCAAAACGCCGCAGCGCCCGTGAGGGTGCGGCCGGCATTTGCCGGCGGATTCGGGCCGCTTCGGCGGGGCGAGCGTCCGCGCTCGCCTCATCGTGGTTCATCCTTGCACGACATTTGCGATCATCGTGGCAAGAGGGGCGAATGAGCCGCCTCTACTCGTCCAGGATGCGCCAGAGGTTCTTTATGTTCCATTCGTGCATGCCGTGGGCCCAGTCGCCGGGCGGTGTCTCATACCGATTCCGATCGAATCTTTCGTAGTGTAGCATGAGCACCGGGTGGCAGCGTGGGTTCCCAAACGCAATGCATCGCGTTTGGGGTCCCCGTCAAGACCGGAGGTCTTGGCGATGGTTCCTGCGCAGGCAACCCGGCCATCGCCAAGCTGCGCATGGGCCCCCCAACGCGATGTGTCGCGTTGGGGACCCCTTGACGCTGCCACCCGGAGATACGAAATTCTCAGTCGTAATCGGTATCATACGGATTATGATCAATTCGTGCGCGGTCTGTCATCCCTTCGACTCCGTTCAGGGCAGGCTCTGAGCGGAGCGCAGCGCAGTGAAGGGGTTCCCCAAACGCGAGTGATTGCGTTTGGGGGCCCCAAGGATCCGGCCTGCGAGCGAGAGAAACCTCCCTTTCGATGGCCAGCTCCTTCGGCTTCGCCTCAGGATGACGGAGCCCGCCGCGCCAGAATTCTTCCTAATCCGTATCACGCAGGGCGGGGAAGCTCCGCCGCACGGCGAGTCGCTGGGTGGCCTGTTCCAGGGTCAAGCCCTTCTGCCGGGCCGCCCGGGTCCCCGCGACCGTTCTTTGATGATGATACCGGACGCCCTCACCCTGTCCCCGCAGCGCCGCTGCGCGCCGGGCATCGTCAATCCCTTCCTGCCCTGAACCGTTCGCATGAATCCCGGAAACGCCGAGGCCCCTGCCGCAGGGGCACGGGCCTCGGATTCGTACTCTGCTGTTGCGGCGGGCCCGGCTCGGAGAGCG
>CAYFUB010000821.1:0-39654 GCA_964346195.1 uncultured Pirellulales bacterium | reverse complement strand
TGTTCGGACGAGGAGCAGCATGGGCCCAAGCCCGTCCTACAAACTGACGCCGCCCCAGGGGGCTCTGCCCCCAGGCCCCCGGCATTTTCCGCTTTGCGCCAGCAGCATGTAGAGTGTGCAGAGCATACCCTCGTTGGGAAAACGGCGTGTCGGGCGCATGTTACGGTATCGGCTGAGCGGAAATCTCCGGTTACTCAAAGCGACGGTTGGCGTGGCAGGCTTTCGCCTCTACCATGCTGTTGGTCCGAAGCGCCAAATGCCGGGGGTTCGGGGGCAGGGCCCCTGAGATCAACGCGCTTCGATCCGAACGACGGGAAGACGGCCGAGATGCTCAGTGCGGGGGACAGTCTCGGCGTGTTTCAGAGCGAGTCGCCGGGGATGCGCCAGCTTCTGCGCGGGCTGAAGGTCAAGAGCAAAAAGGACCTGGCAATTGCCCTGTCGCTGATTCGCCCGGGTCCGGCCTCGGGCGGCATGAAGAGCGAGTTCATCGAGCGACACGTCAACGGCAAGCCCTTCAAATACCTGCATCCCAAGATCGAAAAGCTGCTCGGCGACACTTACGGCGTGATGCTCTACCAGGAGGACGTCATGCGGATCGCGGTCGAGGTGGCCGGCTACACGGTGGCGGACGCGGACCGTTTCCGGTCCGAGGTCTCGAAGAAAGTGTCGGCCGCACGCATGCAGGCGCAGTATGTCGATTTCGTGCGCGTGCGCGCGGTGCAGGCAGGCATCGACCGTCGGACCGCCGAGGCCATCTGGGATGAGGTACTGCGCTTCGCCGCCTATTCGTACTGCAAGGCACATGCGACCGTGTACGCCAACATCGCCTGGCAAACCGCCTGGCTGAAGGCCCACTACCCCCGCCAGTTCTGCTGTTCGCTGCTCAACAACCACCAGGGGATGTATCCGTTGCGGGTCTATGTTTGGGATGCGAAAAGGCACGGCGTGCCGGTCCGGCCGCCTCACGTGAATCACAGCGAGATCGAATGGAGCCTGCAGAATGGGGCTATTCGGGCGGGTCTGAACATCGTCAAAGGGCTGACCGGCAACACCATGAGGGCGATCATCGAGCAAAGGCAGGAGCGCAGCTTCCGTGACCTTGAGGATTTGCGCCGCCGGGTGCGTTTTCGCCGGCCCGAATTGCAGAATCTCATTCACGTGGGAGCCTGTGACGGCCTGGGACCGACGCGGCCGGCCATGCTGAGCCGCCTGCATTTCCCTTTGCCGCCGGCGGATCAGCCGATGCTGTTCGATCTCTGTGGCGCGAGCGTCCGCGCTCGCCCCAGTAGCATGGGCATCTTGCCCATGAGTATCACGGGCGTCTCGCCCGTGCAGGGCCAAGATGGCCCTGCGAGATATAGGCGGGACGCCCATGTTACGACGTCGTGCGAGAACGCACGACCTACATCGAGCGTCGAGAGTCTGCCCGATTACGACGAGGTCGCGAAGCTGGAGGCAGAGCTTAACGTCACAGGAATCCCGTTCTGTATGCATCCGGCCGCGCTGCTGCCCACGCGTTATGTGCCTGCCGAACGGCTGCCGGAATTCTCGGGCAGAAAAGTCACCGTGGCCGGATTCGTCGCGACGGCCCGGCGGGCCAGAACGAACGACAATCGCGTCATGGGCTTTGTGACGCTGGAGGATGCCACCGGATTGGTCGAGCTGAGCTTTTTCCCCGACCGACTCACCCTATACAAAACCATTTGCTCTTACGGCGGCCCGGTATGGGCAAGCGGCAAAGTCACGGAGCACCTGTCTTCCCTGACGCTGGACTGCTGCGCCTGCGGTAAAATAGCCTAGGTCCCTTCTATGACCCTCAGGCGGATGCGGTCGGTTTTCGGTCGCAGAGACCGCATGGCAGGAAAGGCCGTCGGAAGGGCGTGTTTTGTCGTATCGAGCGGAGCGAAGCGTAGTCGAGGGACCTCCAAACGCGAAATAATGCGTTTGGGGACCCCGAGATATCTGGCTGCGAGTTGGGCGTGTCGCCCTCCGTGGCCAGATTTCCGAGGCGGGCTCTCCGCTGCGCTGCGTGTCTGGGACCCCAAACGCGCTATTTCGCGTTTTGGGAGCCCAACCCTCTCCACTCCGGCCTCTGGCCTTCGGTCGAAATGACAGCGGCCGAGAGCAGACCAGAATCCGCCATCGAATGCCGACTGCACCCCTCCAGGCAATATCGGAGTCCGTCGTTGCGGGAATCGTTCGCAGGCTTTACAATGGCCATGTGAATCGTATCCGCCAGAGGTGACTTTGGCTTTGGAAAGGGGAAGACGATCATGAAAAGACGATCATTCCTGAAAATCGCCGGGGGCGTGGCCGGGTGCGCTCTCGGGTCGAAGTCGTTGCCTGTGCTGAGTGAGCCGGCGTCCCGGGGCGAGTTGCCGCGACGTGTGCTCGGACGGACCGGTGAGAAGCTCTCGATTGTGGCCTTCCCGGGCCTGGCTCTGGCACGGTTGAGCCAGGAGGAAGGGACGGCCGGGCTCCACAAGGCCTTCGCGGAAGGCATCAATCACTTCGACGTGGCGCCTGCCTATGGCGACGCCGAGATCAAGATGGGAATCGGCTTGCAGGGGATCGACCGCAGCCGGGTCTTTCTGTCGTGCAAGACCAAAATGCGTGATAAAGACGGAGCCCGGCAGGAACTGGAGCGTTCGCTGACGCGCCTGAAGACCGACTACTTCGACCTGTACCAGATGCATCATATCCGCTGGACGAAAGAGATCGAGCAGGCCCTCGGACCGAACGGAGCGATGGAGACCTTCCTCAAGGCCAAAGAGGAGGGCAAGATCCGGCACATCGGCTTCTCCGCCCACACGACGAGAGGGGCGCTGGAGATGATGAAGGGCTTCCAGTTCGATTCGGTCATGTTCCCGATCAGCTACGTCGATTACCTGAACTGGGATTTTGGCAAAGCGGTGATAGAGGCGGCCAAGGAGCACGGCGTGGCCGTGCTGGCCATGAAGGCGATCTACGCCGGCGCGTGGCCCGAAGGGGCAGAGCGGACCCGCAAGTGGTGGTACCGCCCCCTGGAGAAGGACGACGAGATCGAACTGGCGCTGCGTTTTGCCCTGTCCCAACCGGGCGTGGTCACCGGTATCCCGGTCTCGTACCTCGACCTCGTGGACAAGTGCATCAAGGCGGCCAAATCGTATCAGCCAATCACTGAGGCCGAGATGGGCAAGCTGCGCGAGCTTGCCGCCGGCTGCGGCTCGGTTTTCCGGAAAGAGGACGACCAGGCCGCCGCGGCACAACTATTCCATGGCCCGTTTCATCCTGACAGCCCGCACGAGTGTTGTCCGTTTATGAACGCGTGACAAGAACCCGTCTTCTGAGTGCGTAACCGGTTGGAATGGAAGATGTCAGAGGAATTCCTGAGAAGAGCCGGGACTTCTCATACAGAAAGAAACAGTCCGCGTTTCCCCCTTTTATAGGGACTGTATAATCATTGTTAGCCGCTTATGAACGGATTTGAACGCGTCGTTGAAGACTACGTGAGAGATCATCAGCGCAATGCAGAGCGAGAGCGGCGCTGGTTCGCCGTTCAGCGCTCTCTCCGCGCAGCGGTTGAAATCGCCGCGCTCGCCGAGAGTCCCAGCGGCAAGCGCCTCTCCCATCAGTGTCGTATTCCTGCCCGCGTCCTAGAAGAAAGCCGCGCCCGGCTTCTCCGTCGCTTGCGCGAGTTGAACCGCGCCACGTCCTTTGAAGAACTTCATGAATTGGTCTCCGCGGCTATCCGCCCAATCCGTGGCATCGGCGAGCTTGCCGTTTATGACACCGCCTTGCGCATTGGGGCTTATCTTCGGTTGGAGCCAAGCAAAATCTTCCTTCATGCCGGTGCTCGCGCGGGCGCGCGCAGCCTCGGGTTGGACGTTTCAAAAGGGGTCCTAGAGGTCTCGCAGCTCCCGGCGGAACTGCGCGTCCTAAGCCCGCGCGAGCTTGAGGACGTTCTGTGCATTTACAAACATCGTTTCGTTCGAGGCGCCGTGGCTAACAACAGGTTCCAGCCGACATTCTCGCGCTGCGCGCGAGAATGCGGCTGAACCGCGGCGTTAGGCCGCTCCTGCATAAGACGATAGCGCGGGTATAGTGGTTTTTGATGCCGTTGGATTGACAAAGACATGACTAGACAGAATCCTACCGCCCGTTTTGCCATCTGCATCAAGACGGACGATCCAGATATGCTGACGCCTCGCAGCGTGTACGAGATCTTGCCCGATGAGAGTGCTGCGAAGTCCGGTTATGTTCGCGTGATAGACAACGAAGGCGAAGATTATCTGTATCCTGCGAATTACTTTGTCGGTGTAGAGCTTCCACAGGCAGTGCAGCGAACGCTGAGGCGGGTATCTCGTCGGCATTTGGAGGGCGGTTCTACCAAGCAAAGGGTTTCAGCCGCCCGCCGACGAAAAACAGCCCAGAGAGCGCGCTAACACGGCTGCAGGGGCCTGAGGCTACACCGCTGGCGTCCGAGGCGCAAGTTGTCAGATATGGCGGTCTTCGATCTCGACAGGCAGAGGGGTTTCAGAACGGTCGCGGGCATCGTCCTGGCCGGCTTGGCGATGTCGGTGGGGTGGGGCGTCCGGGGCGATTATGGGCACGAGGCCGGGGCGATGATTCCGGGGGCCCTGGTGGGACTGGCCGTCTGCCTGGCCTCCGGGCGGGAGGACTGGTGGGCCCGGGCCGGCATCATGGGGATGGCCGGGGCCATCGGCTGGGCCTTCGGCGGACAGATGAGCTACGGTCAAGTCGTCGGCTATACCGCCGCTGCCTCGCTGCCGGATGTCCTCTATGGTTACGCGTCTCTATTCATCATCGGTGGACTGTGGGCGGGCGTCGGCTCTGCTTTCCTGGCGTTGAGCGTCACTCAGTCCTGGTCTTTTCTCGAACGCTTCGCGCGCCCCCTCGTGGTCCTGGGACTCGTCTGGCTGGTCATGACCTTGACCGGCCTGACGGCCAGGCTCGCCGACACGTGGTCCTTGAACGACACGGACTGGATCGGCGCTTCATCGGCTTTGCTGGTCGCGGGCGTGTGCGCGGTGCTGATCCCATCCGACCGCAGCGCGTGTGCCCTGATCGCCGTTCTGGCCGGCGGATGGTGGGCCGGCTACCTAGTTCTGACGGGCCTGCTCGGCCTGCACATGACGCCGCCGCGCAGCGACAACTGGGCCGGCAGCTTCGGCCTGTTCACGGTTCTCGTCGTGTATCTGCTCCGGAAGAAAGACCGCGCGGCCGTGATGGCGGCCGGGCACGGATTCGGCATCGGTGGCCTCGGGTTTGTGCTGGGGGACTTTCTCAATATGCTGGGGCGGGCCCAATGGGGACCCATCGGCCGCTATGAGGCGCTGCAAGGCCTGGACTACTGGAAATGGATGGAGCAATCGTTCGGCTTGGTCATGGGGTTGGGTGTCGGCGCGGTGTTTCTGACGCGCTTCCGAACGGGGCTGCCGCCTGCAAATCAGGATGCCCCGAAGAGCCGGTTGCGTGCCCTGGCATTGCTGCTTCTGCTGCTGGTTATGATGTGGGCCAACCTGTTCAAGAACGTCAGGACATGGGTGAGCAGGAACGCCCTTCCACAGGATGCTCTCGGCGTCGGCGCGGGATGGTGGCTTCTGGCGGTCGGGGTGCTGTTGTCCGCAAGTATCGTTGTCGCCATCATCCGCCGGCAGCGCGCATCTCTGGCGTTGTCTCCCGCCGACGCCTACGGCCGGGCGCAACTCCTGTTTTTGATCGTCCTGTGGGTGCCGGTCCTTGGGGCCTTGACACAGGCGATGCCGGGGATGTCAGGCGGGGGAGTGTTTCTCGTCCACGTGAGCTTTTGGCTGACCGCCGGCATTTGCTCGCTGATCGTGCTGACCTTCCCGCCGGCGCCAGCCGTCGTCATCGAGTCGCAGCGCGATTCGCTCGGTCCCTGGCGACTCGGACGGAGATTCTGGATGTGCCTGTGCCTTGTTCCGCTCCTGTTGTTCGCGCTTGCGTACCTGACCGTCGCCTCCCACGATCAGCCTTTGCCCGGGAGCCATCTGCGTTTCTCCGGCGCGGGCGTTCCTACCGGCCCTTGAGCCAGGACTCGGGGAAGCAGGCGTGCCGGATCGTCTTGCTCTCTTCGCCGGCCGCGGTGCGGGAACGATAGCTGTACACGACGTGGAGGTCGCCGTCGGCACTCTGGATAATCGATGGATAGGAAGCCGAGAGGGAGGACCCGTCGGCCGGGCCCTGCTCCAGATGTCGGACGTGCGGCCACTTTTTGCCCTCGTCCTCCGAGAGCGCCACGGCCAGGCTGTGCCGGCCTTCCTCGGTGTCGTTATAGGCCAGGACCCAGTGCCCGTTGCGAAGTGTGACGATATCCGCGCCCGAGCCGGGATTAGGCAACTTTGAGTCGCGCACACCAGTCCACGTCATGCCGTTGTCCTGTGAGGAACTGCTGTGCAGGCGCTTCAGCGCCGGGCCGTTGTCCCGCATGTACGCCACCAGCGTCCCATCGCTCTTTCTTGCAATGGACGGCTGGATGTTCCCGGCCCCGACCAGGGGCTCGCTGAACTGCCACGTCCGACCGCCGTCATCCGTGATGGCCATCAGCGAGAAGCTGAAGCCGTCGGAATACAACGGGACGATGATCCGCTTGTCGCCGACGAGGACGGCCTTGTTCTTCGTCTGCCAGCCCATCCGGCGGAAATACGGGTAGCCGAGCTCCGTCTCCTTCGATTCTCCCGCCGGGTCTTGGAGCCTGCCCTTGCGCACCATGTCCTCGCCCTGCGCCTTGGCGAGCAACTGAGCGCCCCAGGTCCTCCACAGCGCGATGGTCATGGCTCCCTTTGCCGGTTGGGACGCGTACAGGCCCTGCTTGATATAGCTCGCATACCCCTCGATCTGTCGCTCGACGGACATGACGAACCTGTCGTTCGGTTGGATGCCGCGCTCGGCCGGGTCCCCGGGCTTGACGTGCAGCACATCCTGCCAGGTCCAGCGCGGCGCCCGGGCCTGCGCGGTGCAGTCTTCGCTGATGCGGTACTTGAGCAGGGACGTCTCCCACTGGTTGGCGATGACCGTGTACCACATCAGCCAGAGCCGGTCCTGTGCATCCATGAAGAGAATGGGGTTGATGTCGGGAAAGGCCGGCGTGTCCGCCATGAGAAACGGCTTGCTCCAGCGCGCGGCGCCCGCCTTGAGCCGCGCGCCCATGATGGTCACGTCATCGGCCCAGCGCTCGCCGGAGCCCTGGAACCACGCGGCCAGCAAGTCGCCGTTCGGCAGCTCGACAATCGTCGAGCCGTGGACGTGTTCCTTCACACCGGGGAATATGTCGATGGTTTGGCAGGCAGCCGATGCCTGGTGGCCGTCGGGAGCGGCCTGCGCCGGCTCGTTCATCCGGGCAGAGCACGTTGCGCTGGTCGTAACGCACGCGGCGGCAAACACACACAGGACAGTCCGCACGACTGGGGCAAAGGCATCGTGTCGCATTTGGGTCTCCTTGCGCATCGTCAGTTCAGGCTATGGTCTACCCGACGTGTCACCCGGAGTCAACTGCCGCGAGGATACCACGGCGTCCGTTTGCGACCGTGTTTTGTGGTTTCTGCAGGTCGTGCGTCCCCGCACGACGCCTTCAGGCGAGCGGGGACGCTCGCCCTCCTGGGTGAAATTCCGCGACCGTCCACCAGGGCCACAAAGATCAATCGCGCACCGGGGTGTGCGTCACATCGACAGGTGGTGCGAATATATCGTACGGTCGTCATGTCGGACCGTTGGACGTTCGTCAATGGGGCCGGCAGCGCAAAATTAGGTATTTTCCCTAATTGGCGCGCATGACGGGACAAGTTATATGGGCTGACACGGTGGAACGCCGGTTGGCGGGGCCTGCGGTATGGGGCCCCGGGCGAGTCGCGCCGGACGGCAGGCGTTTTTGATCTTTGTTATCACCAATGGCCATGGAGGGCACACAATGGAAACGACAACAGGCAGACGAGTATTCTCCGGGCACGAGTGGGCGGAACTGAAGCGGGACCTCTCGTTGTCGCCGCGGCAGGCGGACGTCGTCGAGCAGCTTCTGTCGGGTCATTCCGATAAGCAGATCGCCCACGAGCTTCAGATGTCGGTGCCGACGGTGCGGACGCATTTGTGCCGGCTGTTCAGTCGCTTCGGCGTCGAGGACCGATGCGAGCTCATCGTGCACGTATATTCCCGGTTCCGGGAGAAATGTCAGGCCTATGGCTGCCCGCGGGTCCAGGACGCCGGCCTTGCCGCCTGTCCGGAGAGCGAGATATCCTTGTCGTGCGTGTCGTCTCCCGCCTGAGGCGTGCGGCCCGGCTCATTCGTCCTCATGTCATGCTCTACGACTGAACGGCCTTGAAGGCCGGACGCAAGAGTTGCTTCGCGCGAAGGCCGCCGCGCTATCCGTTCTTCGAACATGAGTTGGAAATGGCCGACGTCCGCCGGCCGGGCCCGAAATTGGGGGCACCGGTCGCGGCCCTCGGCCATCCGGATACTGCGCCCGTATTGCCCGACGCACTCGGGCCCGGCGGTTTACTTCAGGTGGCACATGCGGCACAGTTCCGGGCCGTGGTGCACCGTGGAAGTCGAGCCGTCCGGGTTGGTGACGGTTTCATAACCGTAATCATAGCCGCGCAACAGGTTCTCGCCCACGCCGGAGGTGTGCACGTCGTGGCAACTGCTGCACTGTACCTTGCTCTCGGCGTCGAGCAAGTCCTGAGCGATGGTCTGGCCGAGCGTGCTCGGTTGGGAAGGGTCTTTCAGGTCGTTGTCCACCGCCACGAGGGTGGAATCGTACACGAACGAGATCGGGTGACTGTTGACCAACTCGTCGGCCCCGAACGTCCGGGCGTCGGCCATCCATGTGTAGTTGGGATTGGCCCCATCATGGCAACTGAGACAGAGCCGGGAAGAGCCGCTCGGCTGGCCGTCGATGGCGGCCTGGAACGTGTGACTGGAGTACATGGTGAAGGTGGTGACCGTCTCATTGCCGTTCCAGAGCGGCACGCCGGGCATGGTACCGGCGTTGTGCGGGATATGGCAGGCGTCGCAGCCATGATCGCTGTGGGCGCCCGCCGCCCATCCCGCTGTGAGCAGAACGGAGGCAAATGCGGCCAGAAACAGCCTTCGAGGGTGTCGGTCGGTGCGCATGCAGACTACTCCTTTCCAAAAATGTACCGGCGCAATCCGGTCGTTTGTCCCCTCGCTTTGGGTACAGGCGTGACGTTGGCTTGTCGGTTCGCCGAGCCCCCAATTGCGCGCCACACACGTGTATGACGATTGTTGCATTTGCTATTAACAGCAAGCCGCATGCCAGGGAGCCGGCTCCTGGCGCCCTTCTGCACGAATTGACGCAAGGCTTTGTGCAGAAAGGACTTGCGTCGTTACTCGTTCCGGCGTGCGGGCGGACGCCGAGGGGGGCAGACGTAGCGGTCTCTCAGACTTGAGGAGTAATTCCAAAGAGGGAGAACTCAGCGACACCCGTCATGGCGGCGCGTGCCGCGCTCGGGAGCGAGTCTGCGGGTGCCACCCGACGTGCCGCCAGACTGAACCTCGATAAAGATGTGCACGGGGCCACAGCCGTGGTGGAATACGGGGTACGTGGATATGAGTACTCAAGAAACTGTCTCAAGGGGGTGAACGTCATTGCGAGCAGTGCAACGACGACGCAATCTGGGTTCCCAAACGCGATTCCTCGCGTTTGGGGGTCCTCTCAATCTCAGGGGTGGCAGATTGCTTCGGTGCACTCGCAATGACAAGCCACAGTGTAGTTTTGAGATCGTTTCTAAGAGGCGGCGGTGGGATTCGAACCCACGAATAACGGTTTTGCAAACCGTCGCCTTGGGCCGCTTGGCTACGCCGCCCGGTTTGACTGCGCCACTTATATCGCACAGCCGACAGATTGGCAACTGCTTTTTTCTCCACATTATATACACGTGCGCCGCTAAGGTGTTGCTGGTGATATGTCGATAAATGGCTGCAACCTCAATATCCAGGAACCGTCGCGATGAATGAGTCGGACCCGATAATATCATTTCTGATGGGCGAGAAGGTGATAACGCCGGCCGAGTTGCCCCCGTTATTAGACCGGTGCCGGCAAACGGGCGAGAGTCTGCTGGCTGTCTTGAAGCGCGAAGGACGGATGGATGATGAGCAATCGGCCCGGGCCGTGGCGGCGGCCAACCAGTTCGAATTCGTCAATCTGTCGCCGGAGATGATCGAGCCGATGGTCGCGCACCTGATCACCCGCGAGGTGGCGGGCCGTCACTGCCTGATTCCGTTGAGGATCGAAGGGGAGCAGCTTCTCGTGGCTATGAGCGGGCCCTTGGATCTGCGGGCGCGGGATGAAGTCGAGCTCAAGACGGGCTACCCGGTCGTTCCCGTCGCTGCGACGCCGCAGGCCGTGCAGCAGGCGATCCATTACCACTTCGACGTGGCCAATGTAACCAGGCAGGCCATCGCCTCCATGCGGCTCAGGAACGACGCGGCTCGAGAGCGTGAGGCGGCACGAGACAAGCTGGACAGTCCGGTCCGTGCGAGCGACGACCCCATCACGAAGCTGGTCGATTCGGTGGTCAGGGGAGCGATCGATGCCCGCGCCAGCGATATCCATGTTGAGCCGCAGACGTCCGCGTTACGGGTCAGGTATCGGGTCGATGGCATGCTGCGCCCGGCCGTGGACCTGCCGCTGTCGGCGCAGGCGGAGGTGATCTCGCACATCAAGATTCTGGCACAAATGGACATCAGCGAGAAGAGGCTGCCCCAGGACGGCCACATGCAGGTCCGGCACGAGGGGCAGGAGTATGATCTGAGAGTCTCGTCGCTGCCGGCGGTGGGGGGCGAAAAGATCGTGTTTCGGATCCTCGACAAGGATGCCGGCCGCTGGCTGCTCGATAAAGTGGTCACGTCGCCCGCTGATAACCGGAAGTTCAGAGACCTCGCGTCCCATCCCAATGGCATGCTGCTGCTGACGGGCCCGACAGGCTGCGGGAAGACGACTACGCTCTACTCGGTGCTTCAGTTCATCAATACCCCGCAGCGAAATATCGTGACGGTTGAAGATCCGGTCGAGTACCGTCTGCCGGGGATCACGCAGGTGCAGGTCAAACCAGTGGTGGGTCTGACATTCGCTTCTGCCTTGCGGAGCATTCTCAGGCAGGACCCTGATATCGTTCTCGTAGGAGAGATCCGCGACCTGGAGACGGCCGAGATCGCGGTTAGCGCGGCCCTGACGGGCCACTTGGTCCTGCGCACGCTGCACACGAACGATGCAGCCGGGGCGGTCTCGCGACTGACCGATATCGGCATCCCGCCGTTCCTCGTGGCTTCGGCCCTGCTGGGGACGGCGGCCCAGCGGCTCGTCCGGACGATTTGCCCGCACTGCAAAGGGCCCTACCAGCCGCAGCATGAGGACCGCGAACTGATGAAGGGACGATCGCGGGGCAAAGAGGGGAAACGCCTCTATCGCGGCGCCGGATGCCACTATTGCGGTCGCACGGGCTACCAGGGTCGTAAGGCGATCTTCGAAATCCTGCCGGTCTCGCCGGACATTCGCCGCATGATTGTAGGTGGATGCAGCGATGCGTCCCTGAAGGAGAAGGCAATAGCGGGAGGCATGCGGACGTTGCGCATGAGTGCCGTGGACGAGGTGTTGCAGGGTATGACGACGCTTGATGAGGTTGCTCGCGTAGTGGATCTCAAGAGGGAATGATGGCGGTCTACGAGTACACGGCCCGGGATACGGCAGGCAACGAGTTCAGCAGTATCTACACCGACGTTCAAAGCGTCGCAGCGCTGCGTGAGGACCTGGCGAAGCTCGGATACAAGCTGGTCCGCGCCCGGCGCGAGCGTACGCCGGTGAGACGCCGCCGCGTCCGGCAGCGCGACGTGACGACGTTTGCGTACAAATTTGCGGGCATGTACTCGGCCGGGCTGCCGATAGCGACCTGCCTGGAGACACTGGAGCAGCAGGCCGACCCGTGGGCGTTGCAGAAAGTCATCGGCGACATTCGCCGGCGCGTACAGGCCGGGTCGAGCCTGGCGGCGGCCTTCGAATCGCACCGGAGCGTATTCTCGGATTTCTTCCTCGGCATGCTGGGTGCGGGCGAATCGGCGGGAAAGCTCTCGCAAGCGCTGGAGTTGAGCGCCCAGTATCTCGAAAAGCGTCTGGATCTTCGGCAGAAGACGCGTGCGGCGTTCGTCTATCCACTCGTTGTCGGGACCGTCTGCGCCATCGTAGTGACCTGCCTGCTGATTTTCGTCGTGCCGACCTTCTCAACGCTGTACGAGCGACTGCACGTCGAGTTGCCCGGTCCGACCAGGGTGCTGGTCGGCCTGAGTCTGGCGCTGAGGAGTCGGTGGTGGCTTCTTTTGATTGCGACGGGCGCCGTCGTGCTGGGCACTCGGCAGTTGTTGGCGAATCCGGGCGTGCGCGCCCGCTGGGATCGGCTGAAGGTCCGAATCCCTCTGGTCGGGCCGCTCAACCGTCTGGTCCTCGTATCGCAGTTCATTCGCACGTTCGGGATGTCGATCTCGGTTGGGGTGCCCCTCATGGATGCCCTGGAGGCGGCCGGCAGGGTGGCTCGCAACCTGGAGATCACCCATATTACGGCGGATTTGAAGCAGGCGATTCGGGCCGGTCGCCCGATTGCCGGGTCGCTCAGGGCCCATAACCTCTTTCCGCCGATGGTGGTCCAGTTAGTTGCGGCCGGCGAGGGGACGGGCCTTCTGGCGGATATGCTCAAGAAGGGCGCCGACCTGCTGGACAAGGAGACGGACCGGATGACCGCCTCTTTGCTGGTGAAACTGGAGCCGACACTGACCGTGGTTATGGGGACCGTTATCGGCCTCATTCTCGTCGGGGTATATCTGCCGATGTTCGACTACATGGCAACGTTGCGATGAGTGTTCCGGGCGGTCGGCGTCGGCCGATTGTCCTGATAAAGCGAAGGCCCGGTTTTGCCGATAAGCGTTGGAGTTGCTGAGGACGTAGGCACGTACAATAAGGAGGACATGATGCACAGGCAAAAGGGTTTTACTCTGGTGGAATTGCTCGTGGTCGTTCTGATCCTGGGGGCTTTGGCAGCGATTGCCGTGCCGCGGATCATCGGCGGTGCAACCAATGCCAAGATCAACGCCTGCAAAACCAACGTGGACCTGATCAACTCGCAGATCGAGCTCTACTACGCCAACAACGGCGACTGGCCCGATTCGCTGTCGGTCGTCACCACCGATCCGAACTACTTCCCGGACGGTGCTCCCGCCTGTCCCTTCGGAACCGCCTACCATTACAGCAGCATGACGCATCGTGTCTCCGACCACATCCACTAGCAGGTGTGGCACGGTTGCGGCTGCGCCGCCCGTGTCGGTTGCGTGAAGCGTCAGGCGCCGCTCGGCGCAACCGCCCGACGAAACAAGCCGCGCAGCCGTAGGACGACGGACGCTATGACACGCCATGGATACACACTTGTCGAGCTCATCATCGTTGTGTTGATCACCGCGATTCTGGCGTGTATAGCCGTGCCCAGGCTGCAGTACGCCGCGGTGTGGCGCGTGGAAGCGAACAGCATCGCCCAACAGCTTGTGACGGACCTGCGCCGCACTCGAGCTGAAGCCATCGCGCATGCGGCCCGGAATCCGGGCGGGTTCGCGCTGATCATGCGCGGTCCTCCCGGCCGGTATCGCGGCTATGAGATCGTCGACCTGCGGGATTCTGCGGTCCTGGTCGGCCGTGATATTCCCGGGACCGTCCGCTGCACGGGCGGGAAACATTTCGAGTTCGGCCCTCTCGGCAACCTCAAGGAAGGAAGCGACACGGAACTAAGCGTCTCATCCTCAGGCCGGACTTTCGCGATTAGTATCGTATCGGCGACGGGAGCGGTCAAATGGGCCGACAGATAACCATGGGGATGCGTCGGGCGGGCTGCGTCCCGCGTAAACCTGCGCACGACGCACGACGCCCGACGCCCGACGCAATCCACGCCTCCGGCGTGACGCTCACCGAGGTCGTGGTCGCTGCGGGCCTGTTGCTCATCGCCATTGTGCCCCTGCTGAAAGCCCTGACCGTCGCCGAGCTCACAGACCGTACGATTGAACGCAAGACGCACAGTCTCATGCTGGCGCAGCGCGAATTGGAGCGCGTCAAGGCGCAGTCCATCTGTCATTATGACGACCATTCTGCGGAGACGTCCCGCGTCCTGGAGGGGGCCTTCCTGTGCACCGTGACCGACGATGACGGCGTAGACCTGCGAATGGTGGCCGTGTCGGTGGGATTGGACCGGAACGAGGACAGGATCCTGAGCCCTGATGAGATCGATGTCCGCCTCTGCACGTACCTTGCGAGGTGCCGGTCAGGGCCCTAAGAAACTACCTTGGAACGACAGCGTCATTCTGAGCGAGGCGAAGAATCCGGGCTGTGAACTTGACAAACCTCTCATACGGATTCTGATAAATTCGTGCGCGGTTTGTCATCCTGAACGAAGCGCAGCGCAGTGAAGGATCTGGCCTACGAACGGAAGAAACGTCTCATCCGGGGGCCAGATCCTTCGGCTTCGCCTCAGGATGACAGAGCCCGCAGCGCGAGAATTTCTCCTAATCCGTATCATTCGGCGGCCGGATGGTTTGGGGCCCTCAACGCGTTATTTCGCGTTTGGGGACCCCTTCGTTTCGCTCGCCATGACAAGTCGGAGCGCCGTCCTGAGGTAGTTTCTAAGAGGGTGTGTGAGGACCTGCGCGTTTCCCATGCGGCGTCGTCAAGCGCAGCTTGCCGATGGCGGCGTTATCGTGCGTAAGACCATCGCCAAGGCCTTCAGCCTTGACGCTGCCACCCGTCAGATCGCGGCGGCGCAGTTGTTTCAGCTTCTCACACACCTTCCAAGGCACCACCGTGTCCGGGTGGTCTCATCGCCCGAACTCCCCGGGAGTGCGACTTATCGGACACCCGTCGGCCCGCGGCATGATTCTGCCTGCCAGGTCCGCCGCCCGGCCGATAATGATGCGTGCGGCCGTCCGAGCACGCGTGTTCTTGGGCGGTATTCTCCCGTGAGGTTTTTCACTCGCACGACGGACCGCCTTGGTAACGGGCAGGTCGCTCCCTGCCGAAATGATAGTGAACAATTCAGGTTCGCGTATGAGATTGTGCATGAATGCCAGATATGAGGCAGAAGGAAACCGCCGGGGCACGACCCTTGTCGAACTCGTGGTCGCGATGGCGATTCTAGTGATCGTCCTGGGGGCCATTGTGCCGGTATTCGCCGCCATCCGGAGCGGGTCGGATACGCAGCGGGCACGTGTCGAGATGCTCCAGAACGCCAGGGTTCTGAACGAGCACGTGCTCCGGCACCTGGCACAGGCCAAACGGATTGTGGGAGTCAGTTCACCCTTCGAGACGGGCGGATACATCGAGTTTGAGGCTGCTGACGGCTCGATATGCCGGTATGGTGTAAACGCCGACGGCTATGTTGAATTCGGACCCGTCGGCGCCGCCGGTGAACTGGCGGGGCCGCTCGACGGCCTGAGATTCACTTGCTACGACGTCAATGACCTCTCGAAGCCCATCGAGATTGTCGGCGAAATTCGTTTCGTGACGTGGGAGGCGACGTTGAGGAGCCCCGGCGGTCCGGCCCGGGACAAGGCCGTCAACGGCGCATGTTGTCTGCGTGCCGACGGGAATGCCTCCCGGGCTCAGATGGCAGTGGCATACGACTATGCCGCGCAACGACAAGGTGCGGATGCCCCTGGTGACGGCGGGAGGCCCGGGCTCCCACGGGGGCCGGATGCGCCTCCAGACGCGCTCAACTCGGACAAGTGCGACGCCATGGAGAGCGGCGGATTGCTGCCCTGAAAGGTGCGTGCTTATGAAGAACCGGCGCAGGGAACGGGGTTCGGTGATGCTGATGGTGGTGCTGGTTGCAGCGCTGCTGGCGGCCGTGGTAATGGGCCGTCTACAGGTGAGCACGGAAGAAATCCAACTGATGCGGAACCATATCTGGGGCGCGGAAGCTCTGGCGACGGCGGAGGCCGGCGTGAATGACGCACTGGCTCAAATGAGACAGGATTCCGGCTGGAGACGTGGATTCGCGGGCAAGCCGTTCAACGGCGGCTCCTACACCGTTGTCGTCGACGGTTCGACCGTTCGATCCACCGGCATTACGGCGCGCGGCTTCGCGGCCAGCGTCGAGGCCCGCATCACGGCGGCCTCCGATGGGCCCCCATACACGATATGGATCGACGAATGGCGGGTCAATCCATGAAGTCGCGCACGAACAGAGCGTTGGGCATCGACATAGGGGAGCGCCGCATCAGCGTGGCGGTGGTCGAGAGGAGCGCGGGCGGCTTCCGGACCATCGCTGCCGCGAGCGGCGACCTGCCGGCCGGGGGAAGCAAGCGGCCTTCGGAATGCGCGAAAGCCCTGTCGCATGTGCTCAGGGGACTCGGCCGGTGTGCCGGGCGGCGCGGGCGTCGAGCCGCCGTGGCCCTTTCGGTAAACCCCACGGTTATGCGGTTGCTGGATCTTCCCAAGGATATGCCGGCCAACCTGGGTGAGTTCGTGGGACAGGAGTTGAGGCAGTACGTGGCCCTGTCGGGAAAAGACATCTTGTCTGACTACTGCGGCGTCGGCGGCACCGGTGGCACGCAGAACCGAGTGCTGGCCGTGGCGGTCGACGCGGCACAGGTCCACGAGACGGTGAAGGCCTGTGGAATATCGGGGGCGGTCGTGGAGTTCGCCGAGCCTGCGGTGCTGGCGTACGCCAGGGCCCTTCTGGGGTACGAGGGGCAGGCCAGGTACAAGCAAGACATGATGGTGGCTGTGCTTGGCTATCATAGTCTCGTGGTGTGCCTCTTCTCCCGGGGAGTCTTGGATTTCGTGAGGGCCAGAGACGTTCCGCCCGGTGCTGGTTCCGCCGATTCGCTCTGCAAATGGCTGTCGGACGAGTTGCGGGCGGTCATGCAGTACTGCGACACGCAGAGGCCGCGGGGTAACGCCGACCGGCAGGTGAGGCTGGTCGTTCATGAGGCCCCCTATCCGCCGCAGGAGCTCCAGCGCCGGCTCGCCGTCGCGGCTGAAACGGACTCTGTCAGGGTGGTTGGACCGTGTGACTGTCTTGCGGACAGGACGGTAGCGGGTGAAACCGCATCGTCGCCGGCCCCTGCGGCGGCGGCCTTCGGAGTCGCGGTGAGACTGCTGGAGGCGGAAGCGGACCTGCGCATCGATCTGCTGCCGGCTGAGGTGACGCAGGCCCGACGATCCCGCAGGCGTGTGTTGATTGCGGCCAATGTGGCGGCGCTCGTCTTTCTGGGCATGCTCCTGATGATTCAATATCTCGCGCGAGCGACCGGCGCCAAGCATCAAGAGCTGGACCAGACCCGGCTCTTCCAACAGCTCTACACGATGCCTGCGCTCATCGCGCAGGAGAAGTATCTCGATCGCGAGATCTCTCGCGTCGAGCAGGAGTTGCGGCGGCTGCAGGTTGTCCGCGACAGATATGCGGTGGACTGGCCCGATGTTCTGGAGACGGCGCAGCAAGGGGCCCCGGCGGAGGTGTCCATAACGCATCTGATGTGCAGTGACGGCCGCAGCCTTTCGGTCAAGGGGCTCGCCCCATCGTCCGAGGCCGCCCAACAATTTGTGCGAAGTCTTGAGGGCGGGGGGGCTTTTGTCGCGGTTTCCCTGGCCCGGCTGGAAAGACAGCAGGACCGCGGTGGTCCGCTGGAATATCGGATTGATTGTGTGCTGAAACAGGCCCGTTAGGAAGGTCCCGTGTCCGCAGATCGAGACAATACGGTCGCCCGACCGATAAGAAGCGTGTGGCCGGCGGCCCTGCTCGTCATCGGGGCGATCGCCGTGTGCAACTGGGTGGCTTGGCCGTACGTCGGCTATCTGCGCGCGGTGCAGCACCTCGAGCCCGTCGTCGGCCAAATGGCCGAGGAGAAGGACAGGATTCATGGGAATCTCGGTCCCAAGCTCCGGCAGATGCGAACGATCCAGCAGGAGTTGGCCGATATCCGGGCGGGACTCTTTCGCGGCGGCGAGGCCGGAGAATTTCTCCGGAGCCTGCCGGCCCTGGTGGAACAGACCGGCTGCGTCATCGTTCTGGCGGACTTCATCGACGGCGACGGCGACGCCGGACCGAGTCACCCGGGCGACGAGGCCGACGTCCTCGAAGCTTCTCGTGCCAGCCTGACCGTGTTGGGACAATACGAGCAGTTTATCACACTGCTGGAGCGATTGCAGAGCAATCGTGGCAAAGTTTGGGTGGACTCCTGCCGGGTAGAGCGATTCGACGCGGGCAGCGGGCTGTGCCGGTGCCGGCTTGCCGTCACGATCTACACCGTGGTGGAAGGGGAGGACTCCGTTGACGAGTGATTCGCCTTGTCGTTGTGCTATGGAGCAGTTGTCATGTTAGGATTATTCAGGGCTCGAAAGAAGGCTTCCCAGGCAAAGATCCTCGTTGTCGACGACGAGCCGGACCTGGTCAGCACGGTTGAGTATCGATTGAAGTTCGCGAACTGCAAAGTGGTGACGGCCTCGAACGGCCAGGAGGGTCTCGAACGTGCGGCGGCCGAGAGGCCGGACCTGATCCTGCTGGATACGAATATGCCCGGAATGAGCGGCCACGAGACCCTCGAACGACTCCGCGCCGACCCGGCCCTCAAGCACATACCGGTGATCATGCTGACGGCGCGGTGCGATGCTCCGGACATTGCCGCCGCGTCGGCGCGCGGCATCTCCGATTATGTCACCAAGCCGTTCGATTTCGCCCAGCTCATGGATAAGATCCACGCGGCTCTGACGGGCGGGAAACACGAGTGAACCCTGTCGCCCCAGTCCCGGGACGGGGAGAGTGCCGATGACCACGGCCGAACCGCTTCAGATTCTCATTGTTGCTCAGGACGCCGCAGACAATACGCTGCTCGAGGGGCGGCTCGTGCAGTCCGGGCTCGATATAGGCGCGGTCCGCAGGGTGGACTGTCTGGCAGGTGCGCTGGAGGCACTTCGGGATCGGTCGTTCGATATCGTCCTCCTGGACCTGAGACTGCCGGACAGCCAGGGCGTGGAGTCGGTCACCAGACTCCAGGCGCGCGCACCGCAAGTGCCCGTGATCGTGCTCGGCGGATGTGACGATGAGGACATGGCGACTCAGGTGATGCACCTGGGCGCACAGGATTGTCTGACCAAAAACCGGATGCAGGGCGACTGCCTGACACACGCCATCAGCTACGCGCTGGAGCGGAAAAGGGCGGAGCTTCAGTTGCAGGCCACGGAGCTGCGCTACCGCACGATCTTCGAGAATTCCGCCGTCGCCATCATCATGGCCGACAAGGAGGGGAAGCTCTGTTCGTGGAACAAATTTGCCGAATATCTGTTGGCCGTGGACGGCGCGGAGCTGGTCGGGCGGGATTTCCTGTCTCTGTACCCGGAATCCGAGTGGCGGCGAATTCAGGCCTCGCGCATCGGCGGCAAAGGGATGCGGGACCATTTCGAAACGAGAATGGTTCGCGGCGACGGGGAGATCATCCACGTTGACATCTCGCTCAGTGTCGTCGAGGATGCCGACGGCGAAGTCGCCGGTTTCATCGGCCTGGTCCAGGATATCACGGAGCGCAAGCGGATTCACGAGATCCTGGATCACAAGCAGAGGAACCTGGAGGCGATTTTCGATGCCGCCCCGGTGGGCATGCTGCTGGTCAACGAGGGGATGCGGGTGGTGCGAGCGAACGACGCCATCCGCCAGATGTCGAAGAAAGGATACCCGGACATCGTCGAACACGACCTTTGCGAGGCGCTCGCCTGCATTCACGGTGTGAAGCTCACGGACTCGGCCGATACCTCGTTCTCTTGTGATGCCTGTTCGTTGAGAAGCATGACTCACACCGCTCTGGTTTGGGGTCAGGCGGTTCGCGGCGCGGAGATTCGACCGGGCCTGAGCCGAAACGGCGAAGAACTCCGGTTGTGGTTGTCCGCCAGTATCGAGCCGGTCATCATTGACGGGGGCAAGCACGTGGTCGTCGCCCTCCACGATGTGACCGGCCATAGACGGGCCGAGGAAGAGTTGAAAGAGACGATGGAGATGAAGTCCCAGTTCATCTCGACGGTTTCCCACGAACTGCGCACGCCGCTGACCTCGATGCGGGAGGCGGTCATCATCGTCCTCGACGAGGTCGCGGGGAAAATCAACAAGGATCAGAGGCGTTTTCTCGATATCGCCAAGCGCAATATCGACAGACTGGCGCGGCTGATCGACGACGTCCTCGATTTCCAGAAACTCAACGCCGGCAAGATGAAGTTCAACCTGCGGGAGAACAGTGTCGGGACGACCGTTGAAGAAGCGTACACCACGATGCAGCCGCATGCGGCCAAGAGCGACGTGGAGCTTACGCTCGATCTGGAGACGGACTTACCCCCGATGGTCTGTGACCGCGACCGGATTATCCAGGCGCTGACCAACCTGATCAGCAACGCGATCAAATTCACGCCCCCCGGGGGCCGGATTGTGGTCTCAGCCCATGGGCGCGGGGAGCACCTCGTGCTGAGGGTGAGCGATACGGGACTGGGGATTCCGAAGGAGGACCTGCCGAAAATCTTCGATCGCTTCTACCGGGTCCAGCGGCCGGGCCAGGAAATCAAGGGAACCGGACTCGGCCTGGCCATCGTCAGCCGGATCGTCGTCGCCCACGGCGGGAGGATTGAAGTGGAGAGCGAGCCGGGCCGGGGAACCACCTTCACCGTTTTGCTGCCGCAGGCGCCCGGGCACGCGGCGGATGGCCTGAGCGGGCCGGCGGACGAGTATATCGAGCGCACTCTGGCCAGAGAATAATCCGGCTCGCCGCGCGCCTCGGCGGCGTCTTGCCGATTCAGCCATTTCGTGCAGCATGTTAACACCAGACCCGCGCCGAGCGTCTTGAATAATAGTGAAAAGGCTAGGTCAGTCCTGAAACGGTTCTGGTCTGCGCGCATCTAAGAACAGCAGAGCGCTGCCAGAGTGGCATCGTCAAGGCCGCAGGCCCCGTTGGACTTCGCTCAGGGCGGGCTTTGGCGATGGTTCCTGCGCCTCCAGGCAAGGTCATCGCCAAGCTGCGTTTGGCCATGCCGGTCCTACGAGATCTTTAGAAGCAACGCGTATAAGGAGGCTGTCGCAGAATGTGTGGCCCGGTTCTCTGGTCTGGTCGTAACGGATGGGAGCGACCCCTGAGGTGGATGTGCTGTGCCGCCGTGATTTCGGCGATGGCCGGGGGTTGTGCTCCGTCGCGCTACAAGGCGGAGGCGGATACGGAAGTATATAGGATTATCGACAGCAAATGGCAGGAGGGGTTTGGCGAGCGAGTCAACTACAGGGTCGCTGATGGCCTGTCCGCGCCGAATGATGTCCGGCGCGAGTGTGGCCTCTCACCGGGTGTTCTGTCGTTGGCCGAGGCCGTGGCGATCGCCACGGCCAACGGTCGGGATTATCAGCGGCAGAAGGAGCAGCTCTATCTCACGGTGCTCGATCTGACGCTGGTGAGGCACCGGTTTGCACGGCAGTGGTTCGGCACGGTAGACGCGCGCTATGCCAGCGAGCGTGATGCCGAATCGGTAAGCGGCGGTGGGGCCCTGGGTTTTAATCAGATACTCGCCGACGGCGCCTCCATCAGTGCGGCACTCGCGCTCGACTGGTCCCGCTTCCTGACCGGCGCTCCCGGCACGTCTCTGGGTTCGGTCCTGAGCGCCAGCGTCACGCAGCCACTGTTGCGGGGCAGAGGGCGCCGAATCGCCCAAGAAGATCTGACGCAGGCCGAACGCAACGCGCTGTACGAAATCCGGTCATTCAACCGCTTTCGGGAGACCTACGTCGTCTCCATCGCCGGCGATTACTACCGGGCGCTGCAGTTGCGGGACGCTGTGGCCAACGCGCGGAATGACTACGAACGGAGGGTCGAGTCCAAGGAACGGCTGGAAATGGAGGCCGAGGCGGGGCGTCGGCCCTCCTTCGAGGTGGACCAGGCCGTACAGGACGTGCTGCGCGCTCAGGATAACGTGGTGGTGGCCGAAGAACGCTACGCCCGCGCCCTCGACGCATTCAAGATACGGCTGGCTCTGCGGACCGACGCCGAGGTGGAGCTGGACCCGAATGAACTGGAGGCGCTGCGCAGAATGGAGGTTATCGAGCCTGATTACACCCTGGATGCCGCCATGGAAACGGCGGTGAGCCGGCGTCTGGACCTGGCTAACAGTGCCGACGCCGTGGAGGACGCGGCCCGGAAGGTCATGGTGGCGGCCGACGGACTCGGCGCCGAGTTGAATCTCGTGGGCGCGACGGCCGTCAGTTCCACGCCGAGAACGGATTTCACCCGGCTGGAGTTCGATAAGGGCGCCTACACGCTTGGACTGGAAGGGGCTTTGCCGTTGGACCGCAAGGCCGAGCGGAACGCATACCGGGAGTCCCTCATTGCCCTGGAGCAGCAGCGCCGCGCGTACGCGAACGACGTGGACACAGTGAAGCTGGACGTGCGGGAGGCGTACCGTCAGCTCCAGCTCCAGGCCGAGTCCTATCAAATTCAGAAGAACAGTCTGACGCTGGCCGAAAAACGGGTCGAGAGCACGTCGCTGCTCCTGCAGGCCGGGCGGGTCACGACACGCGACCTGTTGGAATCGCAGGACGCGCTGCTGCAGGCGCAGAACGACCTTACGGGGGCTCTGATTGCCCACACGATCGCCAAGTTGAACTTCTTCCGGGATATTGGTTTGTTGCGGGTGCGCCCTGATGGGATGTGGGAGCCGCTTCGGGGTCCGCCGCCAGGGGCCGCCCGTGTGGGGTCCGGGCTGTCGCGCAGCGTGCCACCGGAGCCGATGATGCGCGGGGCGGATTTCCGCCGTTTCCGGGCGAAGACGGCGCGATTCTCGGAGGACCAATAGTCGTCATGCGTGAGGTCGCGAGTGTTATGGGATATGTGAACGCAGAGACCAGAGAGGGAGGCGTCGGGGGCCGATGCGGGTGGGGAAGGCGGTCCATCCTGCTGTTCCTGGCGGGCGTGTGCATCGCCGGCGCCGGCGTCCTGGGCTTCCTGGGTCGCAATCGCCGCGCCGGGCTCGACGGCGCCGCGGACGACTCGGGAACCTTCACGGTCAAGCGGGGGGACCTGACCATCAGCATAACGGAAAGTGGCGACATCAAGGCGGTGAAATCCACCGACGTCAAATGTGAGGTGGAGGGGCGAACGACCATCGTCAGCATCGTGCCCGAAGGCACGTACATCACGCCTGAGGACGTGAATGACGGCAAGGTGCTCGTGGAGCTGGATTCGTCCGAGCTCAAGGAGGAGCTGGCACAAAGACAAATCGACCTGGCCGCCGCGGAGGCGGACCACGCGGAAGCCCGGGAAGCCTATGACATTCAGGTGAAACAGAACGAGAGCGATGTCACGGCGGCCGAGTTGAAGGTGCGGTTCGCGCTGATCGACCTTCAGAAGTACGTGGGCGAGCTTGCCGCCGGCCGGTTGCTCGCGAACCCGGATCCCAACGCCGATTCCAGAAAGGTAATGGCCGCGCTCCTCGACGACCCGAACACTCTCGGCGGCGAGGCCAAGCAGAAGCTGCGCGAGCTGACGGGCGCCATCACCCTGTCCGAAGCGAATCTCCAGAACGCCATCTACACGCTGGAATGGACGCAAAAGCTGCATGAGAAGGAGTACGTGGCCGAGACTCAGTTGCAGAGAGACCGGCTGGACAAACAGCGCCTGGAAATCGACAAGGAGAAAGCTGAAATCGCCAGGGACCTGTTCATGCGGTACGAGTTTCCCAAACAGGTCGAGAAGTTTCTGAGTGACTATCAGGAAGCCGGGCGCGAGCTGGAACGAACGCAGGCGCGGGCGCGCTCGCAACTGGCGCAGGCCAGAGCCAAATTGACCGGCGCCGAGGCCACGCTGTCCCTGCAGAAGGAACGGCAGGCGAAGGTGCGCAATCAGCTTGCGGCCTGCGTGATCAAGGCCCCCGGCGTGGGGCAGGTCGTCTATGGGTCCAGCCTGGACCGGTGGGGGGACAATAAGATGGAGCCGGGCGCTGAGGTCACCGAGGGTTATAAAATCATCACCATTCCGGATACCTCCCGGATGAAAGTCGAAGTCAAGATTCATGAGACGTGGATTGACAAGATTCAGGTGGGTCAACAGGCCAGGATCACCATTACGGCGTTTCCGGGCGTGACGTTCTCGGGGCAAGTGCTGAAGAAAGCCCCGCTGGCCGACCTGAGCAACTGGTTCAACCCCGACCTCAAGGCGTACGTGACGGATGTCGCCATCGATGGCAATCACGATGGCCTGAAAACGGGGATGACGGGCAAGGTCGAAGTCATCATTCAGGAGTTGCGCGACGTCCTCTACGTTCCGATTCAGTCGGTCGTGTCCGTGGGCGAGACGAAAGTCTGCTACGTCCTTGGCAGCGGGGCACGGCGGCAGGAGGTTCAGACGGGGTTGTTCAATGACAATTTCGTGGAGATCAAGAGCGGACTGGATGAAGGGCAGCGCGTGTTGCTGAATCCGCCGCGGTGGAGCGCGGGGCCGAGAGCCCAAGAGGAGCCGGAGCCGGCCCAGCCGCAGCCGATTGAACCATAAGAGAGAGTATGCCGAGGCACACGTCATGTTTGCAGGTGATGCAGGTACACTTCCTGATTTGTCATGTCGAGCGGAGTGCCAGCGCCGTCGCGGGGGCCTTCCAAACGTGGAATGATGCGTTTGGGGACCCCGAGACATCTGGCAGCGAATGGAAGGCGCTTCTCGTTCGCAGGCAGATTGCTCTTCACAGTTCTCCGCTGCGCTGCCACCCAAACCCGGCTGATCTGCTGCGAAAGACCTATGCTTAATCGGTATTGTTCCACATGGTGATTGCCGCAATTGAGAATCTGTGCAAGACGTACCGGCTGGGCGCTCGCGACCTCTCTGTCCTGCGTGGTCTGAGCCTGAGCGTTGAGGAAGGGGAATACGTCGCCATCATGGGGCCGAGCGGGTCGGGTAAATCGACTTTGTTGAATATCCTCGGTTGTCTGGACAGGCCGACGCGCGGGCGCTACCTGCTGGCGGGCCAGGACGTGTCCACGCTCGACGACGATCAACTCTCGGCCATACGAGGGTCGCGCATCGGATTCATCTTCCAGTCGTACAACCTGATTGCGCAGCTCAACGTCATCGAGAATATCGAGGTGCCCATGTACTATCGGAGAGTGCCGGCGCCGAGAAGCGCCGCGCGGGCCAGGGAACTGGCCGAGACGGTCGGGCTCAAGGAGCGACTCACACACCGGCCGTTCGAGCTGAGCGGCGGCGAGCAGCAGCGTGTCGCGATCGCCCGCGCCCTGACCAACGACCCCGTGATGATTCTCGCCGATGAGCCCACGGGGAACCTGGATTCCGGGAGCGGCGCCGAGATCATGCAAATTCTCGATCGACTCCAGCAGCGCGGCCGCACGCTTGTCATCGTGACCCACGATCGCACGGTTGCCGCCCGCACGCAGCGAACCATTCATTTGCTGGATGGGCGGATTGAACGGGAACAGAGCCATCGTCCGGGGGCATCTCCATGATCTTGTTCGGGATCGAGCGCACGATCCGATTGGGGTTGAAAAGCCTCTGGATGCACCGGCTTCGGTCGGCACTGACGGCGCTGGGCATCGTCTTTGGCGTTTCCTCGGTGATTGCCATGCTGGCCATCGGCGAGGGCGCCAGCCGCGAGGCGCAGGAATCGATCGCGCGGCTGGGCAGCCGGAACCTGATCATCGAGACCGTCGAGCCCCCGAAAGAGCGTGCCGATACCGGCAAAGCGAGCCGCATACGCAGCTACGGCCTGACCTATAAGGACGCCGAGGCCATCCGGAACACCATACCCGATATCGACGTGGTCGTGCCCATTCGCGAGCTGGACCAGGAGGCCCGGTATCTCAGCCGCAAGGTCCTGGTGAAGATCATCGGTTCGGTGCCGTGGTATAGGGACATTGCCCCCGTTCGCCTGCTGCAGGGACGCTTTCTGTGCAGCATCGACCTGCATCTGCAGCAGAATGTCTGCGTGCTCGACGAACGTTTGCTCCAGGGCCTTTTCGGGTTCGAGGACCCGATTGGCAAGGACATTCAGATCTCCGGCAACTGCTACCGCGTGGTCGGGATCGTTGGCGGAGGCTCTCTCGATGTCGGGCGGGGTGTTTCCGATGAGGACGTGACGTCGCTGCCGGAGGGATCGGCCGGCGCGGCTACCGGCTGTATCTACCTGCCGGTGACGACAGCAAAGTCCCGCTTCAGCGAACTCGACCTGAGTTACAGCGGCGGCCAGCGCAATGCCAAGCGGGTGGAGTTGCAGAAGATCACGGTCAAGGTCGGGACCACGGATCAGGTGTTGCCGATGCGCGACGTGCTCGACACCCTCCTGGACAGACTGCACGAGCAGAAGAGAGACTATCGGATCGTCGTGCCACTGGAGCTGTTGCGGCAGGCCCGGCGTACTCAGTTCATCTTCAGCATAGTCCTCGGGTCCATTGCGACGATCTCCCTGCTGGTGGGCGGCATAGGCATCATGAATATCATGCTGGCCACTGTCAGCGAACGAACGCGCGAGATCGGCATTCGTCGGGCGATGGGGGCACGGAAACGCGATATTGTCTTTCAGTTCCTGTCCGAGACTCTGCTCTTGACGTTGACCGGCGGCGTGCTGGGGATTGTATTGGGGCTGTTCATTCCTTTTCTGGTCAGCCGGTTCAGCAATATGCCGACGGTGATTACGGCCACGTCGCTGGTGCTGGCCTTTGGCATCAGCGCGGCGGTCGGACTGACGTTCGGCCTGTACCCCGCCTGCCGAGCGGCCGGCATGGACCCGATCGAATCCCTACGTCACGAATAGCTGGACAACACACAGCAAACCACGCCACGTCTATGGGATTATTCGACAATCATGCCGGGCGACATGCCTTTTGTGTCCCTAAATCGCTGCTTTCCTCTTGACTGTTCCGACAGAGAGTCTTATCATGAACGTCGCTTCTTCCTGGTGAGCTGCTGGTAGATTGGTTCGTGATCGGATGGTCGGTGACTTTCGACCGTGGCAGGTATTTTGTCTTGGCAGGGGAGATTGGTGGAGGCGGCAGAATGCGTGAGGCCTGCGAGAACGGCCCCGAGTCTGCGGAGGAAGTGCTAGGACTGCGCCGACGCGTAGCGGAGCTCAAGCAGGCGAACGAACGGTTGAGGCGGCAAGTGACCCTTCTTGAGAATGAGCGGGACACGGTTCGCGAGGCGTTGGCGCGAAGCCGGTCTCAGGCGGAGGCACAGCGACTGGCGCTCGACCCTGAGCGGCTGCTCGCCGCCACGTTCGACGCGATCACCGAGCCGGTGATGGTGGTCGATCGCGCCGGTGTGATTCGGGTGGCGAACCAGACGGCTGCGGACCGGCTGGGCTGCACACGGGAGCACTTGACGGGACTGGACGGGCGCCAGCTCGGTCCCGAGATCGTGCCTTCGGAGATTCGTGATGCCGCCTTGACGCACCTGGCTGCCACCGTCGAAACGCGTAAACCGGTTCGGACGGCTGATGAATACCGGGGCAGATTCTACGAATGTACTTTCTACCCCGTTCTTGACGACGCCGGACAGGTGACCCACGTCATCATATTGTCTGCCGACGCGACGGCTCGCGTCGGGGCCGAGAAAGAGCTTATCGAGAGCCGGCAGCGCTACCAGGATCTCATCGACAATATGAGCGACGTTATATACTCCACGGACTTGGACGGCAATGTGACGTCGGTGAGCCGCGCCATCAAGACCTGGATCGGCCGGGAGCCGGAGGAAGTGATCGGCACAAACGTCCGCCAGTGGGTCGCGCCGGAGACGGCGCTGACGGTCGAGGCCGCCCGACACAGGGCGCTGGCGGGAGAACGGGCCGTGACGGAGCTGGTTCTGCACGACCAGAGGGAAGGCGAGCGCGTGGCGGAAATCAGTATTGCACCGGCGCGCGTCGACGGACGGATCGTGGGGACGCAGGGCATCATTCGCGATATTACGGCACGGCGCCAGGCCGAACAGCGGGTCCGCGAAAGTGAGGAACGGCTGCGGGCCCTCCTGAACGCCGCGACGGAGTCAATCTTCTTGGTGGGGCGCGACGGAGAGGTTCTGACGGTGAACAAAACGGGGGCCGAAAGGTTCGGGTTGACACCGGAGGAACTGATTGGCCGCCGACCGTCTGACGCCGGCATGGGAATCGCGCCGGCCCTCGCCCGGCGGCGGCAAGCGGCGATCAGAAAAGTCTATGACACAGGCGAGGCCGCTCATGTCGAGGATGAAAGAGCGGGCATTTGTTTTGACACCACCGTCTACCCGGTTTTCGACGCGGGTGGTAAGGTCACCAGTGTGGCAATTTTCGCTAAAGACGTGACCGAACGGAGAAAAGCACAGGAGGAAATCACCATCCTGCAGCGGCAGCTGGAGTTTATTCTCGGCGCCGCCAAGACCGGGCTGAACGTCACCGACAGGGCTTTCAACCTTCACTACGTGGATCCGGCCTGGCAGAAGCTGTACGGTGACTACAAGGGCAGGAAATGCTACGAGTATTTCATGGGACGGGATTGTGTGTGTCCCGGGTGTGGGGTACCCAGGGCCTTTGAGAGCAAGCAGGTCACCGTCTCCGATGAGGTTCTGGTGAGGGAAGGGAACCGGCCGGTCCAGGTCACCACCATTCCCTTCCAGGCCGAGAACGGGGAGTGGCTGGTGGCCGAGATCAACGTGGACATCACCGAGCGAAAAGAACTGGAGCGCAGGCTCAGAGAGAGCGAGGAGAGGTACCGGACGGTCGTTGAGAGTGCAGGGGAGGTTATCGCAATTGTCGACGAACGGGGCGTCCTTCAGTTCATGAATACCACCGCGGGCCGCCGACTGGGGGGATGCCCGGCCGACTTCGTTGGCAAGACGATGTGGGACCTGTTCCCCCGGGACGTGGCCGACCAGCAGGTGGGCCACGTTACCTCCGTCATTCGCACGGGAGAGGCGCGGAACGAGATCAGCCTCTCCATGGTCCAGGGCGAGCTCCGGTGGTACAACACCACCGTGGTGCCCTTGGACGACCGCACCACCGACGTCAGGGCGGCGCTGGTCATCGCTCGGGACATTCACGCGTTCAAAGAGGCGCAGGACGAGTTGGAGGCGTATCGCCGGCAGATGGTCTGGGCCGAGCAGCTTGCTTCTCTGGGGACCCTCAGTGCCACCCTGGCGCACGAGCTGACACAGCCTTTGACGGTCGTTCATTTGTCCATTCAGAATGCTCTTCAGACTCTCGAGGGGACGGCGTGCCCGGGAAGCGTCGCGGAGGACCTGAACGACGGGCTGGCGGAGGTCTCCAATCTGACGGCGATCGTCGAGCGCTTCCGCCGGTTCGCGCGCCGGTCATCGGAGAAGGTGGTCAAGGAGGTGACTCTGTCGCACGTCGCGCGCAAAGTGATGCGGCTGCTGGAGGAAAGTGCGCGGCATGCCCGTGTCGCCCTCGAAACCCAGGGCCTTGAGGACCTGCCGCCGATCTATGCGCATGAGAAAGACGCCGAGCAGATGTTCTTTGCGCTGACCCAGAATGCAATCCAGGCGGCCGACGGCTCGAAGGACCGCTGTTTTCGCATCGGCGGTGTCCGGCGGGACGACCGGGTCGAACTGCAATTTGCCGATGATTGCGGCGGGATACCCCCGGAGAATCTGGAGCGCATCTTCGAGCCGTTCTTCACCACGAAACCACCGGGCGAGGGGACGGGACTCGGGTTGTGCATCGTTCAGCGGATTGTCGCGCAGGCGGGAGGGCAGCTGTGGGTCGACAGCCGGTGGGGCGAGGGTGTCACATTCCATATCACGCTGCCTGTCGAAAAAACGTGACATCATGCGAATGGAGTGCCTATATGGAGAATGCCGACGCTGCCCAGGTGGTTTTTGTCGATGATGAGCCGACCGTTTGTGATGCGGTGCGCAAGACCCTGGAACGTGCCGGCATGAGTGTGCGGTGTTTCCATGGTACCGACGATTGTCTCGCGTATCTGGCCCAGGGAAGATGTGACCTGCTCATCACGGATGTGAGAATGCCGGGCAAGGACGGCATCGAGCTGTTGCACGAGGCGCGGAAGCACCTGCCCTGGCTGCCCGTCGTTGTCGTCACGGGGTGCGGGGACGTGCCTATGGCGGTCCGGGCGCTGAAGTCCGGCGCCGCGGATTTCATTGAGAAACCGCTGGAACGCGACACTCTCCTGGGCACCATCAAGGCGTTGCTCGCGCGGAGCGCCGCTCAGGGTGTGTTCTCCGATCTGGCTCTGACGAAAGCGGAGATGCGGGTTCTGCGTCTGATTCTGGAAGGCAAGAATAACCGCGACGTGGCGGCGGCGCTGCATCGCTCACCCCGCACGGTCGAGGTCCATCGAGGCCACCTGATGCAGAAGATGGGCGCCGGTAACCTCGTCGAGTTGCTCCGGCGTGCAGCCGACCTGGGATTGCTCAAACCGAGTCCTCCACCAGGAGCGGACGGCATCAGCCCGAAGTAGCATGGGCGTCCCGCCCATGAATCCAGGAACACGGACAAGATACCTCCCCTGAGCGCCCGGGCCGATTCACCTGGAGCGTATCGTAATCGATTTGTTGCCTGGCCGGGTGGTATGGTCAAGCGATGCCTGGCGATGGCCGTGCTGTACGCGCGGGAACCATCGCCAAGACCTGTGGCCTTGACGCTGCCACCCGACGCTTACGCCCCACGACGAAAAATTCACTCGTAATCGGTACCAGGCTTCGCGACGATGGTGTTGACACGGTCCCGACGCGCCGGTACCGTGAGGCATCGGATGAATTCTCAACGAGGCTTCAGGGGCAGGGTCGCTATATGGAGAATCAACCGCACAGTCGAAGAGGGCCGCAGACCCGGAGCATCGGGGCAGGGGACGAGGAGCGTGCGGTCAGCCGTCGCCGGCTGCTGCAGACGGCCGCACTGGCCGCCACCGCGGCGCGGTTCGGCTTCCGGGGCGGCACAGTCGGGGCCCAGGAAAAGGGCGAACGTCCCACGCGGGCAACGGGCGTGGAGGTGCTGAATCCCTGCGGGCGTGTCCCGGTCAGCCTGATCATCGACGATTCGACCTGTCTCGTGAATCTGGCGCACTTCGGCATCCCCCATTTTGCCGAGGTGTTTCCGGACAACTACAAGCAGGACTGGCGGAGGCTGCCGCGCGAGATACCCGATTCCTTCGTGCGCAAGTTCGGCCAGTGGTGCCGCGAGCACGGCGTCAAGGGCAAGTACAGCATCGTCCCGTACCCGGCCTGCGTCGGGTGGCTCGACCGCGACATCCCGGGCTGGTCGAAGAAGGAACTCGACGAGAGCCTCAAGCTCGTGCGCGAGCTGATGATGCCCCACTGGGACATCCATCCCGAGATGGTCTCGCACACCTGGGTTATCGACACGAAAACGGGCCGACCTTACCCCGAACGGACGGACCGCTTCATGGAAAACTGGCGCTGGACCGACGGCAAGTCCGTGGACCAGCTTGCCGACTATATGAGTTATGCGCTGCACATCCTCAAGAACGCTGGGCTCCAGTGCGAGGGGATCACGACGCCCGGCGGTTTCGGCAACCGGGTTCTCCCGGAGTTGGCCCAGGCCACGTTACAGTCGTGCCGGGACGTATTCAAAGCGGAGATTCCCCATTACTTCCGGCACCTGTTCACGGACGAGCGGAGCGTCGCCCCGCGCGTCGAGTATGCCTCCGGCCTCGAGGGCCCGGACCCGAAATGCGTGGTCTCGATCATCGGCTGCACTGGCGACTGGTTCGGCGGCTGGGACGGCCTGGAGCGCGGGTCGGCCGACAGGTTCATCACGGAGGACCTCCAGGGCGGCCGGCTGCCCCAGGTGATCGACGAAGGCGAGCCCGCCATCCTCGTTTGTCACTGGCCGGGGATTTACTTCAACGGCGAGGAGGTCGGCTTCAATATCTTCAAAGAGGTGGTGCGTCGCATGCACGCCCGCTACGACAACCTCATTTGGATGAAACTCTGCGAGATCGCCCGTTACTGGGCCGCGCGGGAACTGACGCAGGTCACACGGCAGGGAAACCGCGTCACCTTCCAGGCGCCGTTTGCGACATCGCGCTTCACCGTACGGCTGGACGGCGGACCCTCGCAAATCGCGACCGTCACCATAGACGGCGCGGCAAAGAAACTGGAAGCGGTGCAGAACGCGTTGTGGCTCAAGAGCGGCACGTGGCATCATGACGGCAACGGTACGACGGTCTGCTTCGATTTGCCGAAAGGCCGGTGCGCGGTCGAGATTTGACGGGGTGTCATACGGTTCCTTGTGTCTGGCCGGGAGGAAACATGAGATATCGCGCAAACCACCCGTTCGTTGCTGCCGTGGTTGTCTGTGCGATGGCGGGAACGACGGCGAAAGCGGCGGCCTTGTCCGTTCCGCGCATGCCGATGGAGATCCCGTTCGAAGACACGATCCGACACCGCTGGCTCGGCAAGCCGGTATTGGCCAACAGGCTGCTCGACGATATGGAGGACCTGGACAACTGGTCTCACCACGGCTTCGGCGCGATGAGCCTGACGGCCGACCGTTCCAAAACCGGCGGCCGGTCGCTTCGATTGACCTCTCCCACCGTCGGCGACAAACCTGGCGGGGCACTGGGACGACCGTTCGGTGTCGCGACGGCCCTCCGAGAGTTCGACGGCGAAGACTGGACGGCGTTCAACCGTCTCTCGTTCTGGGTGTACCCGACGTTGCCCGGCTTTCGAGTGATTTCGATGTGTGCAGTTCTTCACAACGAGGGCCGGGAGAAGGTGCCGGGGATGTACGACCGCAACGGCCGCAACTTCATCCTGCTGGAGCCGGACCGGTGGAACCATATCGTGTGGGAGATTGCCCATCTGGGCCGGGACAAAGTCACCGGCGTGGAGTTCACGTACCGCCTTCAGGGCAATGAGCCCGGTGCGACGACGACCGTCTGTTATGATATCGACCGTCTCGAACTGCAGAAAGTGGAGGCCGACCATTTCGAAGGCTGGGAAGTGGCCCCCGGGCGAATCGCCTACTGCCATGCCGGCTACCTCACCCACGCTCCGAAAACCGCGCTTGCCGCCGGCTCGACCGGAAGAGAATTTCAGATCGTCAACGTGCAGACAGGTAAAGTCGTTTTGACGAAACCCGTGCAAAAGGCGGAGTCCCGCATCGGCACGTTCGATCTCCTGGATTTCACTGAAATAGGGAAGCCGGGCCCATACGCGATTCGGATGGATGGCAGAACCACGAGGCCATTTGACATCGGCGCAGATGTGTGGCGCGTCACAGTCCTGAAGACAATCAACTTCTTCTATTGCGAGCGTTGCGGCACGGAAGTGCCCGGCGTTCACGATGCCTGCCATCGCGATTGGCGGGTCCGCCACGGCGACAAGGAAATCATGATCAACGGCGGCTGGCACGACGCCGGTGACCTCTCGCAGGGACTGGTGAATACATCCGAGGCGGTCTATGCCATGCTCGAATTGGCCCGTCACCTGCAGAGTACCGATTCGGTACTGGCCAACCGCCTGGTCGACGAGGCCTGCTGGGGTCTCGACTGGGTTCTCAAGACGCGCTTCGGCGATGGCTACCGCTGCACCTGGGCCACGATGGATTTCTGGACCGACGGGATTATGGGCACGGTCGATGATGTCACCGTCAAGGCGGCCAACCGGCCGTTCGAGAATTTCCTGGCCGTCTCCGCCGAGGCCCTGGCCGCACAGATGCTCAAGGAGCGCGACCCCGTCCGGGCGGCCTATGCGTTGCGAGTGGCCCAAGAGGATTGGCGTTTCGCCGTCGAGCGCGTTGAGAATCCGAACCTCGAGCTGGCCGCGGCCGGTCTGCAGAGTTCGTTGGACCTGTACGAGGCGACGGGCGACCAGAGTTACGCCGACCGGGCGTATGGTTTCGCAGAGATCGTGCTGAGCTGCCAGCAGCAGGATGCCCCGAAATGGGACATGCCCCTGACCGGCTTCTTCTATGCGGACCCGAAGAGAGAGCGCATCCTTCACTATTCGCATCGCGGTCACGAGCAGGCCCCTGTGGTTGGCCTGGTGCGGCTATGCCGGCTGTTCCCACAGCATGCGGATCGGCCGAAATGGGATAACGCCCTCGCACTCTACTGCGAGTACTACAAGGCCATTGCCCAATACACGGCCCCGTACTGCATGCTGCCGGCATCGATTTACCACATAGACGAATCGCGCCGGGAGACATTCCGCGAACAGGTCGAAAACGGCATTAAGCTTGGCGACGGCTATTACCTGCGTCTGTTCCCCGTCTGGTTCGATTTCCGCGGCAACCACGGCACGCTCCTGTCACAAACCAAGGGGCTATCGGCCGCCGCTCGGTTGCGAGGCGACGCCGAACTTCTGGAACTGTGCCGCAAACAGCTCCAGTGGGTCCTGGGCCGCAATCCGTTTTGCCAGAGCACGATGTACGGCGCGGGGCACGACTACGCCCCGCAGTACACCGCGATGTCGGGCGATATGGTCGGCTCGCTGCCCGTGGGCATCGAGACCCACTTCGAGCGCGGCGAGCCGTACTGGCCACCGGATAACTGCTACAACTACAAAGAAGTCTGGGTGCATCCGTCCTCCCGCTGGCTGTCGCTGATGTGCGATCTGTACGATGACCCATCGACGGCGGCCGACTGACACTGACAAAGGAGCCTCACGCGGTTCTTGCGTACTTCTTTTGCTCTCGCGGGAGATGGTGGGCATTTGACTCTCTGCCGACCGGCCCGTCCAGTTGCCTGGCTCTTGGAGGCTCTGCCCCCAAACCCCCGGCATTTGCCGCTTTAGGCCAATAGCATGATCGCATGAAGCCGCGATACCACAGCCTGCCTGCGGTATCTCATCGCAATCGTTTTTATCTGCACATTCCATTGCCGCCGACACATGTCTCGTGTAGTTTATACTCGCTGTTGTGGAGGATAGGGCCGGAACCCTATTTGCGGTGTATCCCAAGCGGCAGTCCGTTGTGCCGGCAAACAAGGGTTCCCAAACGCGATGTATCGCGTTTGGGGCCCCGCCCCGAGCGCCGTAGCAGTCCAGCAGGATGGGCGACGCTGTCGGCTTGGGAGCATCGTTTTGCTCTCTTGCCATGCTATTCGTGCAAAGCGAAAAGTGCCAGGGGTCCGGGGACGGAGTCCCCGATGGCTGGGCCGTGCTCACCCACGAGTATGAGAAAAACCGGATGAGCCCTGAAGGAGAACCCGAAATGAAACGACGTGATTTTCTGAAAGTGGCGGGCTGGAGTGCAGCTTCCATTGTGGGGCTTGGTACGCTCCATGCGAACGAGACGCGGCGGCCCAATGTTGTTTTCATCCTGGCCGATGACCTGGGTTACGCAGACCTGGGCTGCTATGGGCAGAAGAAGATTCGGACGCCCAACATCGACAGGCTTGCGGCCGAGGGCATGCGGTTTACCCAGTGCTATTCAGGCAACCCGGTTTGCGCGCCGTCGCGCTGCACGCTGATGACGGGGTACCACACGGGCCACGCCCAGGTGCGGAGCAACAAGCAGGTCGGCGGGGACGATGCCTGGACGCTCGGCGTGACGACCGGCGGGCAGTGGCCGCTGGAAGCGGGCACGTTCACCGTGGGTCACCTCTTCCAGCGGGCCGGCTATGCCACCGGCGCGTTCGGCAAGTGGGGGCTTGGCCGGGTCGGGACTGCCGGCGACCCGCAGAAACAGGGCTTCAATCACTTCTTTGGCCCCATCTGTCAGCGCCAGGCGCACACGTACTACCCGAATCATCTCTGGCGCGATGGAGAAATCTTCTGGATTGGGGAGAACAAGGATGGAGCGGAGCGGGTGTATTCGCACGATGTGATCTGCGAAGAGGCCCTCAAGTTCATCCGGTCCAACAGGGACAAGCCGTTCTTCCTGTACGTGCCGTCCACGATTCCCCACGTGGCACTGCAGGTGCCGGAGGATTCGCTGGCCGAATACAAGGACCGGTGGCCCGATCCGGCGTACGACGGCAAGAGAGGCTACGTCCGCCACGCGCATCCCCGGGCGTGCTATGCCGCCATGGTCACGCGCCTGGATAGAGAGGTCGGACGGATCATGGAGCTGCTCAAGGAGCTTGGCCTGGATGAGAATACACTCGTAATCTTCTCCAGCGACAACGGCCCGACCAATGCAGGTGGCTCGGACGCGGGCTTTTTCGAGAGCGCCGGCCCGCTGCACGGCCTGAAAGGGTCCGTGTGGGAGGGCGGCATACGCGTTCCGTTCATCGCCCGCTGGCCCGGCCGGATCAAGCCGGGCAGCGAGAGCGACCACGTCGCGGCCTTCTGGGACTTCCTGCCCACCTGTGCGGAGTTGCTCGGGGAGCAGCCGCCCCAGGGAATCGATGGTCTCTCCATGCTGCCGACGCTCCTGGGCCGGCCCGACCAACAGAAAGTGCACGATCACCTCTACTGGGAACTGAACGGCCAGCAGGCGGTCCGCATGGGTGACTGGAAAGCCCTGCGCCTCAAGCCGAACCAGAAGATTCAGCTCTTCAATCTCAAAGCGGATATCGGCGAGAAGAACGATGTCGCGGACCGGCATCCGGACATCGTCGCGCGGGCCGCGGAGATATTCACCCAGGACCGCACGGAGTCCGAGGTCTTCCCGCTGCAGAGGTCCAAACCGGGGCGGTAGCGCCGATAGCCTGTATGTGCTCAGCCTGGAGAGTGTGACAAGGGGTGGCGTGAACAGACTTATTGGGTTCGTTCAGAGTTCTTGAGTTTCGCGTGGCATAGATATTGAGACGGGTGGCAGCGGGGCACCCCAAAGGCACAATTCCGCGTCTGGGGACCCCGATGTCAAGGCCGAAGGCTTTGGCGATGGTTTTTCTCCCGCCGGAATCAAGCCATCGCCAAGCTGCGCTTGACGCTGCCACCCGGTCAGGGAAGCTCTCCCGTCGCACTTCGCATTATTCGAGAGATTATTCGCCCTGGGTGTAACTTGTGGACGAGTTGCGCTCACTATCCTGTCAGGAGGGCCCGAATGTGACGAACTGAGAAGTCTGGCAAGACGAAACTGAAAGGAGCCAAATCATGAAGGCAGGATGGAAAACACTGATCGTTGCGGGCGTCGTGCTCGTGGTTTTGAGCGACTGGGTGATGGCGCAGCCGTGGGGCGGTGGGCCGGGCCGAGGCCAGGGCCGGTTTCAGGGGCCGGGCAGGGGAGGACCCGGACCGATGGGACAACAGTGGGGACCGCAGGATGGTCGCGGGGCTTGGCGTGCGCCTGGGGCCGGTCAAGACGGTCCCGGAGCATGGTGTCCGCTGGGCCTGGACCGGGGCGCAATGCGCGGCCTGCTCGGCCGCCGGCTGAATTTGACGCCCGAGCAGAGAGAGAAGATTCGGAGTATCGTGGAAGAATCACGGTCCAGAGTGCAGGCCAGGATCAAGGAAGTGCTGACTGAGGAGCAGCGTCGGCAACTTCAGCCGATGCAGGACAGGGCCGGGCAATTCAACCGGCCGATGCCACGGCCCGGGGCCGGCATGCGGGGTGGCGGGACGGGCGCACAGGGACAAGGCGTACGCGGCCGTATGGGCGCACGCGGACAGGGTATGGGCGGCCCGATGGGCGCACGCGGACAAAGCATGGGCCCGCGTGGCCAAGGCTGGGGCGGCCCAGGCATGCAGAACTGGGGTCCTCAGAGGGGGCCCGGCATGCGGCAGCCTCCGGTTCCGTCGGTCGGCGGCGGACCCACAGCGGGCGGACGGAGACAGGGCATGGGGCCTGCCCAGCAGGATGGCGCACCGCCGCTGGGTCGGCTGTTCGACCGGGCAGATGCCAACGACGACGGCACTCTGACGCGAGAGGAGCTTAAGGCCTTTCAGGATACGATGCGGCGCGGCCTGCAACCCCCGCAGTGACAACTGTGGAATGTGGGTGATGGTGGCCCCGCCTGCACGACCTTGCCGGCGGGGCCGATGTCGTGCCCCGGGCGGGTGATGTCTGGGGAATTGTCTTGCCGGGAATGTTGTGCGCGGCTAAGTCATTGAGATATGGTTAGTGCGAGTTGCCTGGTGCCGGAGCTTTCAGCGCTTGAGGCCGCCATTGTTCAGTCAGTGCGGGCCTTGGCGCACGCGATGCACCCGGGAGGCGCCGATGCGTCTGTGGATTCGCAGCCGGACGATATTACCGACGTGGAGCAGACGCGGCGGGGAGACCCCGATGCGTATCGCCGGCTCATCGAGCGTCACCAGGAGCACGTCGCGCGTATCCTCTGGCGCTTCAGCCGCGACCGTGGGGTCCATGAGGAACTGGTGCAGGACGTGTTTGTGGAAGCCTACCTGGGCCTGAACAACTACCGCAGCCAGGCGCCGTTCGAGCACTGGCTCGCACGCATCGCGACGCGCGTCGGGTACCGGTACTGGAAGGAGAAGGCGCGCCGGCGCGATGCGGCGACGTTCGATTTGCGGGAATGGGACCGGGCCGTCAGTGACGATGGTATTGCGGATGGCATGGACGCCGACCATGCCGCCGCGTTGCTCTACGACCTCCTGGCACAGATGCCGCCGCGTGACCGGCTGGTGCTGACGCTGCGCTACCTGGACCAGTGCGACGTGGCGGAAACGGCGCGGCGCACAGGGTGGACAAGGACGATGGTGAAAGTGCAGACGCTGCGTGCGCGCAACAGGCTGCGCAGGTTGATCGAGCAAGACCCTGGCGCCGCGGCGCGTCGGGGTGGGACGGAGTCAGTCCGATGAACTGGGAAGAGAAGATTGAGCGTTTGGCGGCCCGGGCCCGGGCGGAGGAGCCGCCCCGGATCGATGTGGCGCAGAGCGTTTTGCGCATCCTCACGGCGGGGCGGGCCGAGCCTCTGACGATGACGGAACGGGTTTGGATGTGGCTGGCGGCCGTTTCTTCGGCGATTGCCGTGCCGGCCGCCATTGTCGCGTTCATCCTCTACACGAAGTCGGCCGGGCCGTTGAACGAGATTGCAGAGGCGATTTCATGGGCGATTCAGTGAACCATAATGAGGGCCTCGACAGCCCGACGGTTCTGCTCTGCCGGTTACACCGCTGGCGCATGGCCTTTTTCGGCCTGATTATTCTCCTGGCCGGGGTGACGACCGGCGTCGCGACGACACTGCTGACCCTGCACTGTGTGGGTCCCAAGTCGACGCCGGACCCGGAAGTGGTGGCGGAGGTGATCCTACATCGCATCGCGCCGCGCCTGCAGTTGTCGCGGGAGCAGGTTGAGCAGGTCCAGCCGATCCTGCACGAACACATACGAAGGCTCGATGAAATTCGAGAGGAGGGCCGGGCGGCGATATTCAAGGAATTGCGGTCGATGAACGCGGAGATTTCCGGCGTGCTCAAAGAGGACCAGGAGCGCGTGTGGCACGAGCTCATGCGCGGTCTGCCGGGCCAGATGCCGCGTGGTCCCGGGCGGCGCGGCCCCGGCTTCGGCCCCGGGCCCGGACCCGGCCCGGGAGCAGGGCCGTTCGGCCCGCGCCGTGACCGGCCGGGCCCACGTCGCGCGTCCCCCAACAGCCTGCCCGCGCCGGACGACTCCCGTTAGAGACTATCTCAAAACGGCAATGTCATTCTGAGCGAAGCGAAGAATCTGGGCTGCGCACTTGAGAAACCCTTCATTCGATGGCCAGATGGTTCGGGGCCCCCCAAACGCACTACTTCGCGTTTGGGGACCCCTTCGCTTCG
>CAYFUB010000820.1:0-6669 GCA_964346195.1 uncultured Pirellulales bacterium | reverse complement strand
CCCGTGATACTCATGGGCAAGATGCCCATGCTACGTGAGTGCAGGCGCCCGGCTCGCGAAGCGATTCGAATCCGCCACTGAATGCCGGCCGCACCCACGCCGCCTGCCGGACGCCGAATGTGGGTTGCCTGCCGCCGGGGCCCCGGTATAATACGGACATCGGGCAGGCCGGAACGAATATGAGGTGCAGATTTTGGCAGGCATGACCCTTCTTGAAACGCGGGATCTGGTGAAGCGCTACTCCGGGCGGGCCGTCGTCAACGAGGTCGCCGTTATGATCGAGCAGCGCAGTATCGTCGGTCTGCTGGGCCGAAACGGGGCCGGCAAGACGACCACGTTCCGGATGATCATGGGAATGGTCACCCCGGACCGCGGCAGCGTGATCTTCGAGGACCGCGATATCACGAAGCTGCCCATGTACAAGCGGGCACGCCTGGGCCTCGGCTATCTCTCGCAGGAGCCGAGCATCTTCCAGCGGCTCAGCGTCCGCGACAACCTCCTGGCGATCCTGGAGACGATGTCTCTGACCCGCCGGGAGCGCAACCGCAAGGCGGACATGCTCATCGAGCAGTTCGGCCTGGCGGAGGTAGCGAAAAGCCACGGCCGATTCCTCTCCGGCGGCGAGCGGCGCAAGCTCGAAATCGCCCGCGCGATGGTGACCGACCCGTCGCTGATCCTGCTCGACGAGCCGTTCAGCGGCGTGGACCCCATCGCCGTGGAGGACTTGCAGCACGAAATCCGCCGGCTCGTGGCCGCGGGGGTGAGCATCCTGATCACCGACCACAACGTGGAACGAACGCTGGAGGTCGTGGACAAGGCCTACATCATCGACCACGGCAGGGTGATCGGCGCCGGCCCCCCGGCCGAAATCATCCGCAACGAGCTCGTTCGCAAGAGCTATCTCGGCAACACCTTCTCCGGCGACGAATTCGACGAATGATGACGATGGGCGCAGCTAAGATTTGACCGTCCGCAAGGCAAGGTATGCATCATGGTTGATATAGACAAGTGTGGGATCACGTTTTACCCGGCTCGGGTATTGAGTAAGCCGGCCGAGCCGGTGGAGAAGATCGATGAGAGCATTCGTCGGCTCGTGGAGAAGATGACGGACATCATGATCGAGCGCAAGGGCGTCGGGCTGGCGGCCCCGCAGGCGGGGGTGCCGCTGCGGCTGTTCATCATCTCGCTGACCGGCACGCGCGACAGCGTCCGGGCCTACGTCAACCCGACGGTGACGACGCACGGCGACCTTGATGAAGTGGAAGAAGGCTGCCTGTCGGTGCCGGGCGTGTGGGCGAAAATCCGGCGTTATAAGCAGGCCACCGTCACGGCGACGGACCTGGAGGGCAGAGAATTCACGGAAGAGGCCGAGGGCCTCTACGCCCGTGCCCTCCAGCACGAGCACGACCATATCGAGGGCATGGTGATTGTCAATCGCATGGGCGCGGCCGCCAGGATCGCCCACCGGCGCCAGCTCAAGAAACTCGTGGAAGAACAAGAGGGCAAGTGAGGGAATTGCGAATTGGGGATTTCGACGGGTGGCAGCGTCAAGGCCGAAGGCCTTGGCGATGGCGTGACTGTGGCGAGTCCATCCCGGCCTTGTTCCTCACGGCCGTATGCAAGGGCGGGACGCCCTCGCCATGAAGGAGACCATCGCCAAGCTCCGCTTGACGATGCCACCCCGTGCTTTTGAATTCAAGACCTGTTATGAATCTTGTCTATCTCGGCAGTGGTGAGTTTGGGATTCCTTGCCTCGATGCCTTGCAGGCGTCCGGGCATGTTCTGGCCCTGGTGGTGACCCAACCGGCCCATCCCGCCGGTCGCGGTCGCAAGCCGCAGCTTACGCCGGTTGCGCAGTGGGCCGACAGCCGGTCCGTGCCTTTTCTGCAGATAGAAAATGTCAATATGCCGGAGACAATCGACCGGATAGCCGCTTGTCGGCCCGATGCGATCGTCGTCATTGCCTTTGGCCAGAAGATCGGGAAAGAGCTGGTCGGGCTGCCGCCGAAGGGGGCCGTCAACGTCCACGCCTCGCTGCTGCCGAAGTACCGCGGGGCCGCCCCGATCAACTGGGCGATCATCCGGGGCGAAACGCGCACCGGTATCAGCATCATCACGCTGGCCGAGAAAATGGATGCCGGCGACATCCTGGGCCAATCCGAGACGGCCGTCGGAGCCCGCGAGACGGCCGGCGAGCTGCACGACCGGTTGGCCCGGTTGGCGGCCCCGCTGTTGCTGGAGACACTGGCGAAACTGGAATCCGGCACGGCCATGTACACCAGGCAGAACGATGCCGAGGCGACACTCGCCCCGAAGCTGCGCAAATCTGACGGCTTCCTGGATTTCAGCGAGCCGGCCCAAGTCCTGGCTCGCAGGATTCGGGGTCTCTGGCCGTGGCCCGGCGCGGCCGCCCTGTATGTTTCTCAACAAACGCAGAAATCGGTCCGCCTGGTCATCGCCCTCGCTGAGGCCGTGCCGGCCTCGGACGCGGCACCCTTGCCCGCAGGCACGTTTGATGAGAACCGCAACGTGGTCTGCGGGGATGGCAGCCGGCTGGCCGTCGCGAAGGTCAAACCCGCCGGGTCGGGACTGATGAAGTTCCGGGATTTCGTCAACGGCTGGCACCTCCAGCCCGGCGACCGGTTGATGAAGATCGAAGAATAACATGTCCGGCCGGGATTCCAAATCGGCGCGAGCGATTGCCGCAGAAGTCCTCCAGCGGTTCGATCCTGTACGCGAGTACGCCGGCCCAATCCTCGAACGCCTGCTCGACCAGACCCAGGAGAGGCAAAGGGCCACGGACCTCGTTTATGGGACGATCCGCAACTTTCATGCCATCGATGCGGTCGTCAGCCGATTCTCCGGGCGGCTTCCCGCCCGCATTTCGCCCCCGCTCCTGAGCGTTATCCGCGTGGCGGTCTACGAGCTTGCCTACAGTCCGGCCACGCCCGTCTATTCCATCGTCAACGAGGCGGTGGCCGACGCCGGGAGGGCCGGTGGCAGGAAGCAGACGGGATTTGTCAACGCGGTCCTGCGCCAGGTCGCGCGACACATTTGCGACCGGCAGGCCGGGCTCTCCGCGTCCGATGCGAGGCGAACACTTGTCCAGACACCGGAGACGGGGTGCGTGTTCGATACCGATTTCTTGCCCGATCCGGTGACCGCCGAAGCCGCGTATCTGGGCACCTGTTTTTCGCTCCCGCCGTGGCTCGTGACACAGTGGCTCGATGAATACGGGCCCCAGCAAACGCGGTCGATCTGTCTCGCCTGCAATCGCAGGCCCAGCCTCTATGTCCGTGTGAATCCCTTGCGAACGACGGCAGAAGGGCTATTGGGGAGATTCGAGCAGACCGGTATTCAGGCGGAACCGGTGGTCGCGGGCGGTATCGTGAAGGCCGAAGGTTCCGTTGGCAGTGACGCCGTGAGGCGTTTTAGTAGCATGGGCATCTTGCCCATGAGTAGCACGGGCGTCCCGCCCGTGAAGACAGGGCCGGGATGGCACTACGACTTACGGGCGGGACGGGGTCCCCAACGCACTGTTTCGCGTTGGGGAGCCCCATGTCCATGCTACGGGATGCCCTCACGGGCACACCACGAACAGGCTGCGCTTGACGATGCCGCTCACGCGCCACCGATGATCAGAATCACCGGGCCCCATGCGGTGACGCAGCTTTCCGGTTTTGCCGAGGGCCTGTTCACCGTACAGGACCTCTCGGCCTCCGAAGCCGTGCGGGCCCTGGGGCCTCAGCAAGGTTGGTCGATCCTCGACCTGTGTTCGGCCCCGGGCACCAAAACGACCCAGCTTGCCGAGGCGACGCGGGATTCAGCCTGCATCACGGCCACCGACATCGACCCGAAGCGATTAGAGCGTGTGCAGGAGAATATCACCCGTCTTGGGTTCAAGAGCGTAACGGTTGTCCGTGACGTGGAAATTGGCCGGGAAATGAGGGGATCCTTCGACGCCATCCTGCTCGACGTTCCCTGTTCGAATACGGGGGTACTGGCCAGGCGCGTCGAGGCGCGGTTTCGAATCAGGCCCAAAGCGATGGAAGAACTGGTCGCCAGGCAAAAGGACCTCTTGGCGCGGGCGACGGGTCTCGTCAAGGCTGGTGGGAGGATTTGCTACAGCACGTGCAGCATCCAGAGAATTGAGAATCAGGGGCTGATCCGGGACTTTCTAAGTCGCAGCGGACAGTGCGAACTGGTACACGAGGAACTTATTCTGCCCTCTGCAGGGCCGTTCGATCATGACGGGGCTTATGTCGCCCTATTGAGGAAGAGATGAGATAGTGTAGACAACCTAAGGGTTGTTGTGGAAAGCCTTCCCGAGGAAATACGCAAAATGACACGTCCGGAGCCCCTTCACTTCTGTCGGGCCCGTCATCAGTATTGATGCACCCTGTTTGCCGGCCGGCGTGGCCATTTCGATAATGCACACGTTATCCACAACCGGCACTTGCGCCGTGCAAAACGTGTGAACAAGAAATTTTTTTTGGGCGCAAAGCCAGTATTTGCAAGTCCCTCTATCAAGTGGAAAAGAAAGCAGCTAAAACGTTATTGATTTGCTAACGTTTCGTTCAATAATGGGTACCTGAACGGTTCGTCTTTATGGGGACGTATCTATCCCCATGTATTAAACGCAGCAGCAATGAAGATGTTGACATCGCTGCTCACGGAGATCTTGATGCAGGGTACAATCACGGATGAAAGTTCCCGTACGGCGGGGCCCGATGTGGCGACGGTAGCCGATGCCCTGGCACAACGAATCGGGCCACAGAAATACAAGATCTGGTTTCAGAACTGCGCGCGCTTTACACAGGGCGAGGGGTTCCTCAGGATCGGAGTCGCGAATCCTTTCCTGGCTACCTGGCTGGAGGGGCATTTCCTGCGGGACATCAAGTCGGCGGCGCAGTCGGCCCTGGGGTATCTGCCGGAGATCTCGTTCACGATCGAGCCGGAGCTTTCCGGCGCGCGACGGCGATCCGGCGCCGGCCCCCAGGCCCAGGTTACGGCGAAAGTGCGGGAGGCCCCGTACCGCACGACCGCAGGTGTCTCGTCACGTCCCCTGAGGGGGCTGAGACTGACGCTGGACACTTTCGTGGTGGGGCCTTCGAACGAGCTGGCGTACAACGCCGCCAAAGCGGTGGTTCGCGAGCAGCAAAGCCCGTTCAACCCGCTGTTCATCCACGGCGGTTGTGGGGTGGGCAAGACCCACCTGCTGCAGGGAATCTGCCACGGCGTGGCCCAGGCCCGGCCGCAGACCCAGTGGCTCTATCTGTCCGCCGAGGACTTCGCCAACCAATTTGTGCTGGCCTTGAAGACGAAGAAGCTGGAGGCTTTTCGACGTCGCATGAGGCAAACGGACTTGCTGGCGATTGACGACGTACACTTCTTGGCCAGCAAACCATCAACCCAGGAGGAGTTCCTGCACACGTTCAACACGATCAGTCTGGCCGGCAAGCAGGTCGTCCTGGTTTCAGATGCCCATCCCAAGATGATTGGGCAGTTATCGGAAAAACTGGTGAATCGGTTCGTCTCGGGGATGGTCGTCAAGATCGAGACCCCGGATTTCCAAACGCGCTGCGAGATTTGTCGGCGGTTCTCGCGCCGCACGATGGGCGCCACGCTGGGCGGCGAAGAGCGCAAACGGGTGGGCGAGATGCCCGAGAGCGTCGTCCGATACATCGCCGAGCGGGTGCGAACGAATGTCCGCGAGCTCGAAGGGGCGCTGCTGAAGCTGTTCGCGTATTGCGCCCTGCAGAGTGAGAAGCTGTCCCTGGCGATGGCGGAGACGGTCCTGGCCGATCACATCGAACGGTGCGACCCGATCGTCCATGTCACGGACATCGAGGCCGCCGTGGGGGCCTATTTCAACGTGACGCCGGCCAGTCTGCACTCGGCCCGGAAGGGCCGGACCATCTCGCTCGCCAGACATTTCAGCATGTACCTGACCAGAAAGCATACCAACATGTCTTCCTCGGAGGTCGGGCGGCACATGGGCAACAAGAACCATGCGACCGTGCTCGTTGCCTGCAAGAAGGTCGACGACCTGATCGCCCGCGACGCCGAGATCAACTGGGAGGGCCCCAACGGCAATAGAGTCGCCAAAGCCCGTTCGATCCTCGCCGCCCTGGAAAACAACATCACCCGCTGAGCCCCCGCCGGCCGTTGTCAAGTGCGACGAAATATCCTTGCGACCCGACGCGCGCGGGCTCGTGACTCATACCGATTACAAATGAATTTGTCGTAGTGTGGCATGAGCACCGGGTGGCAGCGTGGGTTCCCAAACGCAACGTATCGCGTTTGGGGTCCCCGTCAAGACCGGAGGTCTTGGCGATGGTTCCTGCGCAGGCAACCCGGCCATCGCCAAGCTGCGCATGGGCCCCCCAACGCAATCTATCTATCGCGTTGGGGACCCCTTGACGCTGCCACCCGGAGATACGAAATTCTCAACCGTAATCGGTATCATACGGATTATGAAAAATTCTTGTGCCCCGTGTGTCATCCCTTCGGCTACGCTCAGGGCAGGCTCTGAACGAAGCGCAGCGCCGTGAAGGGGTTCCCCAAACGCGAATGATTGCGTTTGGGGGCCCCAACGATCTGGGTTACGAACGGGAGAAACGTCTCATCCGGAGGCCAGATCCTTCGGCTTCGCCTCAGGATGACTGA
>CAYFUB010000819.1:0-1871 GCA_964346195.1 uncultured Pirellulales bacterium | reverse complement strand
GCGATCTGAGCCCCACACTTCGGGCACTTCGAATCCTTGACTTCGTTCGCCACGATCGCGTATCCCGTCCGCTCGATCAGCATCCGACCGCAGTTGTAACAGTGCGTGCTCTCTGACTTGTTGCCGGGCACGTTGCCCAGATAGACATAGCGCAGGCCGGCCGCCTTGCCGATTTCCTCCGCCCGCCGCATCGTCTGCACCGGCGTGGGCTGCGAGTCGGTGTACTTGTACTGGGGATAGAACCGACTGATGTGCCAGGGGACATCCGGCCCGGCCCGCGTCACCAGGAAATCGGTCAGCTTTTTGAGCTCTTCCTCGGAATCGTTCTGCCCCGGCAGAAGGAGGGTCGTGATCTCCATCCAGATGTGCGTCTCCTTGGCAATGTACGCGATTGAGTCCAGGACCGGCTGAAGGCGTGCCGCGCACAATTGTCGATAGTAGTCGTCGCTGAACGCCTTGAGGTCCACATTGATGCCGTCGAGCCAGTCGGCGGCGAAATCAATCGCCTCGCGCGTCATGTAGCCGTTGCTGACGAAGACATTGGCGAGCCCCCGCTCCTTGGCGGGCCGGGCACAATCGTTGCACAGCTCCATAAAGATCGTGGGTTCCGTGTAGGTATAGGCAATGCTCTTGCAGCCGGTCTTGACGGCCGCGGCAACGATCTCGGCGGGCGAGATGCTCTCGCCGTCGATCGGGCCCGTCTCCAGGGCCGCCTGGCTGATCTGCCAGTTCTGGCAAAACGCGCAGCGAAAGTTGCAGCCGATGGCCGCGATGGAGAAGCTGCGGCTGCCCGGCTGAAAGTGAAAGAGCGGCTTCTTCTCGATCGGGTCCGGGTTCGCGGCACACACCTTGTCGTAATTCAGCGAACACAGCTTGCCGCCGATGTTCTTTCGCACGCAGCAATGGCCCAGCTTCCCTTCGCCGATCAGGCAATGGAAACTGCACAGCTTGCAGCGGACCTTTCGGTCCCCCGCCGCATCCCACAGCACGGCTTCTTTGTACATTTCCATCGGTTCCACCCCCGTCAATTTTCCATTTCCTATTTACGATTTATCATTGGTGTTTTATCATCCTGCTGTCGTCAATTGTAAACAATAAGTTGTAAATAGTAAACTCAGAGGGATTTGATGAGCGGCATTGATCCGAAGTCCTTGATCGACCTCGACAGATGTGTCTTGAACGCACTGGACCTGTTCACTGATCCCAGGACGAAGTTCCCCAGGCCGAACCTGGCGAAATTCAAACGGCCGCTGGTCGTCGGCAGCGGCAACGCCATCGCAACCGGCCGAATCATTTTCGACACGCACGACGCGGTCTTTGCCGACGAAGGCGCGTACCGGGGCAAGCTCGACGCCATCAAGAGCATCGACGGCGTTATACTGCTGTCCGCCTCCGGCGGCAAGCACGCCCCGATCATCGCCAGAGACGTCAGGTCCAAAGGCCGCAGGATCATGCTGTTCACCTGCAATCCCTCCCCGCCGGCCAAGGATGACGTGAACGAGTTGTACGTCTTTCCGAGCCGGCCCGAACCGTACACGTACAACACCTCCACCTACATGGGCATGATGATGGCCTGCCTGATAAGGCAGCCGCGAGTGGAAGCCCGGAGGATTCGCGAGCACCTTCGCATGGTCGTCGACCCGATCCTCAAGAAGTTTGGCAAGCGCTTTGGCGGCTATAACGCCTTCTTCCTGTTGGTGCCGGAGGAACTCGAGTTGATCCGCACCATGCTGACCACGAAATTCGTGGAGCTGTTCGGTCGGCGGCTCGCCCGGGACGTTTTCACGTGGGAACAGTCCAAGCACGCGACAACCGTCGTGGAGACGCCGAAGGAGTTGTTCATCGCCTTTGGACGCGAGAACACGGTGCTC
>CAYFUB010000818.1:0-2317 GCA_964346195.1 uncultured Pirellulales bacterium | reverse complement strand
GGTCGTCGGCGTTCAGGCCGGAGCCGTCGACGGTCTTCTCCGGCCCCATATTGTTGTTATTAATACTGGAGGCGGTAGCGTTGACGTCAATGATCGGATACGAGTACGGCTCGACCGTGAAGGACCAAACGCTCCCTTTGAAGACGGTGCTGTCCGGCGGGGCGTTGACCTCATCGATCCGCCAGTAGTAAGTCTGCCCGAATTCGAGGCGTCCCGGCGGGTCGTAGGTGTTGGCATCCTGGCCTGGACTGGCCAAGACTCCCAACGAATTGGCCTTGCTCGCGTTCCTGACGTCCTCAAGCGACAGGCCAAAGTACACATCGTGGGTATCGGCGAGATCGCTCGGCACCCAGCCCAACATCGCATCGGGGCGCACATCCACAGCACCATTGGGAGGATTGGGGCCCGCGGCGGTCACGCCGGTCAGTCCCCCTTCCATGACGGCCGCGACCTCCTCCTGGGTCAGTGCGCGGTCATAAATGCGGAAATCATCCAGCAGCCCACTATAGTACCCGTCTGCCGCGTATTGCGAGCGGCCGAGCCAATTCTGGGTCGTGTTGCCGAGATCCTGGGGCAGCGTGGCCGTCGTGTTACTGACCACGACCGCGCCGTCCAGGTAGAGCTGCATGTTCATAGCGCCGGCATCGATCACTACGGCGATGTGGTGCCAGCCCGTCGCGAGCCGGCTGGGAGCGCTCAGTTGGGATTCCGCGCCGGAGCCGCCGGTCGTGATGGCGAACCGCATGACTCCGGTGTTGGAGCCTCCGATGGCCGGCGTCAGAAACATGTTGACAGTTGTGCCCGTGCCGATATCGAACAGGCGCTGCCAGGCTCCGCCCTGCTGGGAATAATTCGCCCAGATGGTGAAGGTGGAATTGGTCAGGGTGTTGATCAGCGGTCCAATGGGCAAGGTCACATAATCATCGGTCGCGTCGAACTGCACGGCGCCGTCAAGCTGCCCGGCCGCCCACAGGGCCCCGCCGACCAGCGTGCCGTGGTTCTTGTTCTTGGACGAATCGCCGGCCGTCGTGCCCGATTTCTCATCGAGCTTCCACCAACCGACGGGTCCCGTGCTCGCCGCTTTGGCGAAGGCCGGGGCCAGCACTAGCACAACCAAAACCAAATACATCAGCTTCTTTCCCATGGTGTCTCTCCTTAAATCGACCATCGGGGGCGGGTTTGAAACCCGCCCCTACTGCCCGTCTCATTGTTAGCCAAGTTGCTGCCGTGCAACCACTCAACCGTGCCGGCGCGGTGGTTGCCTTGCACGGCAACTCGCGGAATATTGCATGGATGATTGCCTGATTCGGCTGTCGATGACATTGCGGGCACGGGGGGCTTGGCGCAGGCATTGAACAACCCCGTGACGCTGTTGCTGACGCAAAGCGCGCAGAGCATCCACCGGCCGCCGGACGCGGCGCGACGCCGATGCCTACGTTGAGACCCATCCTGCCATGACCCTCCAACTCCCTATCGAGCAGGGTCATCCTGCCTCCAGCCGATGGAACCTTGCTCTATTGTCCGAGAAAGGCCGACCTCTCAGCCTTTGCCACACGTGAGACGATTCGCTCGCCCCTCACCACCAATGGACCGGCCCGGACCGCCGGACAATCATTTCATTGAACCCCCGCTTGCCCAAGTGCCCATCCACGAACAAGATGTTGGCGCCGTCGGGCTTGTCACCGCTCCTGACATGATTTGTGCGGTCGTAAAGCTGCCACCGCGCAAATAATCCGCCCGCGATTTCGACGAACGAGGCCGTGTCGGGGTCCTCTGTCGTGCTGAGCGTTGCATCGAGGACAAGCTCGGTGTCCGCGGCGTTCTTGACATTGAGGGTCTTGGGCCACTCCCAGCTTGGCGGCATACCCCGCGGCCTGTCTGACCTCGGGTTCTTCGTTTCGATCAGCCAGAAGTAGCTGGTGACGCGGTAGAGGTTATCACGCCCGGTCTCAGGCTCGGCCACGTTTTCCGGTCTGGCATCATACGGGGGATCCGAACTATACTGCCACACGATCGCCATGTCGCCGTTCTTGCTCGTGTCGGCGGGGCAATAGAACGTGCGGCGGTCGCCGCCGGTGTGGATAATGTAGTCGGTCGTGCTGTAGGCGATGTCCCACCACCAGTAACCGGGGTTGGCGTTCAGCGGTAACTTCGCGTCGTAGTCGCCGCCGTACATGTGCAGGCTGGTGCCGATCTGTTTGAGATTGTTCCCGCAAGAGACGCGGCGGGCCTGATCTCGGGCCCGGCTCAAGGCGGGCATGAGAATGGCCATGAGGATAGCGATGATAGCGATGACGACCAGCAGCTCGATCAGCGT
>CAYFUB010000817.1:0-5622 GCA_964346195.1 uncultured Pirellulales bacterium | reverse complement strand
CGCCGCCTGCCGGCACCGGTCCTTCGAGGACTGCCTGAGTCTCGGAGAGCCGTTGGTATGAGAATGGTTTGCCCGCCACCGGGTCGTCCGGCAGAGGTGCCTTGAGGTCGCTGAGAGTCGCAGGCCATTCACCGGCTTTCGTGGCGTATGATCGGAGCGTCTCAACGTACTGCAGAGCGATCACGTGCCGATTGGCCCGCCTCAGGATCAGACGGACCTTGTTACGGCTGGCCTCGTCCATGCCGTAGAGCTCCGAGTGCTCCTCATCGAACATCGGCTTGGGGACCGCCCGCAGCGCCGCCTCCAGACTCGGCGCGCCCGGCTGCTGGATATACAACTCAATCTCGCCGTAGGCGAGCGCGCTGACCCCCGCACCGACCAGCAGGTGTATCACACTCGGACCCGCGCTCAAGTGCCTGGCCAGGGCCAACCCCGTTCCAAGGGTCCGCGCACACGAGGCATGATCGCCGCGGGCAAGCTCTGAGCGAGCCCTCAGCGCGACCAGAAACACCACGTTCCGGCACGCCTGGAGATCTATCGGAGGATCATCCTCAAAGGTAAGCGGCCAATCGCATCGTTTGCATCTGCCCGCCTGCTCCAGCAATGGCAGACTCGCGTCGAACGGGCGCAGCACCGCTGCGACCTCGTCCGGCGGCAGTCCCTCCATCGGCATCTGCCTCCAGGCTCTGACCTTTTGCCAATCCAAATCCTTCGATAACGACTCGAGGGCCTTCGTATACAGAGCAAAGGCATCGCCGTCGGTCATCTCTTCCGGCTTGGGAAGCAGCCCCAACTCCGTTGCACCCGCGGTCTGTCCCGCGCGACGGAGAGTCAACTTCTTTGTCCCGTCCTCCCGCTTGTCCGCGGCCGTGCCAACTACCGCGAAAACGATGACGGACGCCGCCGATGCCAGCATCCAATTTCTTCGATTCAGGCACATGTCCTCTCCTTCGTTCATCCGTTGCACTGCCGTTCGCGGGCGGATACGTTGGAATCGGGGACGATTCCACACGCCTTCTGAAGTTCGGCCGGCGTAGTGACGCCCGTTTCGACCAGGCGCCGGCCGTCCGTGAGCATGGTTGCGTGCCCCTTGGCCTTGAGCAGGGCTTCCAGCTCGTCGAGGTCGGCCTTGGCCAGGAGGGCTTTTCGCAGGTCGCTGTCCAACTGGACCATCTCGGCGATGAGGGTCCGGCCGCGGAAGCCCGTGCCGAGACACGCCGGACAGCCAACCGGCTCGAATCCCCCGCTCTCACCCCGTTTTCTGCACTGGTCACAGAGTTTTCGGACCAATCGCTGGCTCACCACCGCCGAGATGCTTGAGGTCACCTGATAAGGCTCAATGCCCATTTCCAGGAGCCGCAGCAGCGCGCCTGCGGGCGTGCCGCTGTGCATCGTGCTCATTAGCAAGTGTCCCGTCAGACCGGCTTCGATGGCGATCCTGGCCGTCTCGGCGTCGCGAATCTCGCCAATCATCAGGACCTGGGGGTCCTGCCTCAGCAGCGAGCGCAGGGCCGTCGGAAACGTCATCTGCCCGTGCGGCGTGATCGGCACCTGGGTCACACCGTCGATGCGGATTTCCACCGGGTCCTCCAGGGTCACCACGCTCTTGCCCGGGAGGGTCTTGACGATGTGTCGCAGCAGGCTCGCCAGGGTGGTGCTCTTGCCGCTGCCCGCCGGTCCGGTCACCAGCAGGACCCCCTGATTCTGCGCCGCAATCGTCTTGAGCCGCGACTCGAGCCGGGCGTCAAAACCGAGGTGCTCCAGTTCCATGAGCTCCTCATGCCGGTAAAACAGGCGGACCACCGCCCGCTGCCCATAGATGGTCGGGAAAACGGCCAAACGGACATCCGTAACCTTGTCGGAGGCCTGGCCGTCCAATTCGAGCCGGCCCTCCTGCGGGATATCGTTGCGATAGGTGAGCAGCCCCCCGAGCACCTTGAGCCGGGCGACCGTGTTGTCCGCCACCGCGCCGGGCAGGCTCTCGATCGGGCTCAGCACGCCATCCAGCCGGTATTTCACCTTCAGCTCGCTGCCTGTAGGCTCGAAATGGATATCGCTGGCCCCCGACGCCACCGCCCTTTGGAGCAACTCATCCACGATACCCACCACATCCTGGGCATCCGGCAACGACTTGTCATTCTTGTTCTTACCCATCTACCCAATATGACGCGCCGCAGCCCCCGCTGTTAACAGCGCCCGCCGGGAAAACAAGACCTCGGGCCGCCGCCCTGCCTGGAAGATCGCGGCAGGGGCCACAAGTTACCTCCCAACCTCTTCTTCTCTGCCACTTCGCGCTACCTCCATCGAAGTTGATTCAATTCCTCTTCGGTGCGGATGAACTTCACGGTGCCGTCGTTGAGCAGGACCAAGCCGCCGCGCGGGTCGTGATTGTCGAAGGTGAACAACTCCGGTCCGCCGTGCTGATTCCAGCCCACCTGCGTCTCGAAGAGCAATACCGTATCGGGGGGTGAGTTCGGCTCGCAGTCAGGATTCATCGCGTACTCGCACGCGCCCTCGCGGTAGGACTCTCCTATCGGATTCTCCCGCTCGGTTTCCCGATAAGCTCGTCTGATGGCTTCATTCCACTTCGAAGCCGGCGGGTATCGGATCGCGTCCTCGCCAGACGAATCCAGCGCGACCCCGGCGTGCCCTCTGTGCCACGCCCGGACTTCGTACCAGAAGCTCCTGAGAACGCGAGCGCGCTGGGTTCTCAGCCGAAAGGGCTCAATCTGCGGGGTCAGAGCCCTCAGGCTCGCCAGAGGGTTCACAGACCGGAACTGTGTGCCGTCGTTCATCAGGAGCCTCCCCTCCCCGAACACAGCAAAGGACGTCAGCCGCTTGTCATCCGAATAGCAGGTCACATAGGCGCGCGTCTCCTCGGCAACAACCAGACTCCATTCACCCCGTCCGATCTCGTAACGAAAAGCCGCGATCTGCTCCGGGCGGTCCATGGATGCCGCCTTCTGCGACCGCAGGGACTGCTTCTCCGCGTCGCTTAGCAGACTTTGTGCTTCCGGGTCTGGAAAGAAGTACTCCAGCACCGACGGATGATACTCGACGTTGACGCGCGTACACAGGACAAGATCGGGCGGCGTGGGCCACTCGGAATGGGGAACCGAGTGCATTGTCTTCGGCACATAGGGGATGCGCGGCACATCTGCCTCAGCCCAGACCGTTCGCTCTCGCTTTCTGTAACCTCTCAGAAAGGGACCAGGATACGGGCAGAGGAAGATGCGATCTCTACGCGTCATTATTGCATCGAACTTCGCTACCTCGCCGAGCTTGTCGAAGGTCTGCTCTGCAAGATTGAAGTCGTGGAAACCAATCTCCATCCGCAAGCGCATGGCAGACGGCGTGTTCACATCGCGCCGAGGGTAGAACAGCATCGCGGAGCGAACCGGCAAGGGCAGAACGACGGATTCAGACCGCTGCTCCCCGGCAGACAATCGGAAATAGGCGGCATACGACGGCTGCGAAGTGTGCCCACCGCCTGGCACATTGAGCCTTCTCCGTATGACGAGAGTCCTGCTATCTTCGGACAGATAGACCTCGTGATCTATCCCGCCGGCGCCTAATTGCCGAGAGAGGATGCTTTCGCATATCCAGATATCGCGTTGCAGGCCGTTGGTGATCTGATAGCGAACCCCAAGGGTCTTCTCCGTCACCTTCGATTCGACGATTGCCAGGGCCACGCTGTTCGGCTCGTTCTCGGTATCGGCGGAAATGCGCTCAACTGGCGTGCCCCCTGCGGACAATGCTATCGATAACAATGTCGCAATCACGGTCGCTTGCACTGGCATCGTCAACCTCCACGACCGAACACGTAATGGCCCCCCTTGCACATTCAATACGCGGCTGCCTGGGCATGCCGCAAACCGTACCGACACAGATAAGGATTGTCGATACTTATTCCCCAGGGCCGACGCTTTCCCAGCCAGTCACACGAGGGCCAGACCTACATTAACTGCTTGGCAGGCAAAGGCTTAGGAGAAAAGTGCCGATTGCGCCTCAAGAGGAACGAAGCCGACAGGGAGAGGTATCCCGCCGGTTCCGCAGAGGCGATATTTTTTCGCTTTCGCATGGATTTTGTGTTAACATGGAAGGCTGCGGCACGTCTTGATGGGACGAAAAGACGCTGTACAGCGGGGAGTTATGTTCGATAGGGCCGTTAGCCACGACCTGTTGTGGGACTCTGCGGCCTTCAGGGCCGTCCAGGAGAGTCAGCGCTGGGTCCTCGCCGCCATGCACAAGCATGGGCACGAGCTGGTCACGATGCTGTGGCGCATTCTGGGCAACGAGCAGGATGTCTGCGACGCCTACCAGACCACGTTCCTGCGTCTGGCGCACCTTGAGGGCGGCCGACCCCGGTGGATCAAGGCGTACCTGTTTCGCACGGCCAGCAATACGGCCATAACGATGCTGCGGCAGAGACTGATGGAGAGGAAGACGCTATCCAACATGACGCAGGCCGCCGAGGGCTCGGAAACCGTCGAGACAGACTTCGATGCCGGTCAACTGGCCGAGAACCTTCGCTGCCATATCGCGCAACTGCCCGAGCATCTGCGCAGCGTGATCATGCTCCGCGATTTCGGGGAGTTGTCGTACGCCGAGGTCGCTCGTACGATGGGCATTACCAGCGGCACCGCCCGAGTGTACCGGTGCAAGGCCGTGCAGCTTCTGGCCACGTGGATGAATAAAGAGGAACAGCAATGAGACTCCTGACGCACTGGGAGACAACGCGTTCGTGTGAAAACAAGCCGACGCCGGGCCACTGCAGGAAGATCCGCCGGCGTCTGGCAGATTCGGCGTACCGCCGGCTCGGCCCCGGCGCTTCATGGGTCCAGAGGCACGTGGCAGGTTGCCCGAGATGCCAGAAACGCCTGGCCGCCCTGGGCAAAGTGGACCTGGCGCTGTCCGTGGTCAAGTCGCAGCCCCACCGGCTCGATCTGCTGATGCGGGCCAACACCGCCGCCGTGCAGATGCTCAGTCGTCAGTTGCGGGAAGACACCGAATCGCGCCGGCTCGAACAAGCCGGGCCGGAACCCTCCTTTACCGAGCGCTGCGGCAGGTACCAGAACGCCGTCACCAATGTGGCGGCCTGTCTCGCCATCCTGGTTCTCATCAAGGTGGGCATCTTCTCTTCCTTGGACAGCGCCAACACGCACGGCCAGGCCGTCATGAAGCAGTACTACACCAACCAGGCCGGCGAGGACCTCGCCCGCGAGGTCTTCAGAGGCTGACCGCGGCCGCGGCCGTCTTTTCCCTGTCGCCCCGTGGGGACCGTCATGACGAGGAGGGGTCTGGCCGAACGCGAGACGGGGGTTCGTGAGGCAGGGTCTCGATCCTCTCGAGAAACGCGAATTCAGCCTGCAATAGCGGGCCGGCGCCGGGCGTCTTTCATCAACAGGCACGACACTATGAGATCGATGGTCCCAGAGTGGGCATCGGTGCATAACGGATCGCAACTTTTCTTCAGCAGGAGGAACAGGCCATGAGGAGCAATGCCGGTTCTGTCGTCGCGTCGTGTTTGCTGGCTGTGACAATTGTGTCAACGTCCCTGGCGGCCGATGACCCGATAGACTGGCAACGGGCCAGGGAACTGCATCGCCGGGAGCAACAAGG
>CAYFUB010000816.1:0-46970 GCA_964346195.1 uncultured Pirellulales bacterium | reverse complement strand
ATCGGTCTCTACGGCTTGATGGCGTACAACGTGGCACGCCGCACGAACGAGATTGGCGTGCGCATGGCGCTGGGTGCGACGGGCCGCAACATCGGCGGACCGATCCTGCGCGAAGCGTTGCTGCTGGCCGGCATTGGCGTGGCAATCGGCATCCCGGTGGTCCTCGCCCTTGGCCGCATCGTCAAGAGCCGACTCTATGGCGTGGCCCCGACCGATCTGGTCGCCATCGCGGGTGCGGGCGCTCTGCTGATTGCGGTGGCCGCCCTGGCCGCGTGGCTCCCGGCCCGCCGGGCGGCCCGGATCGACCCGATGGAGGCGCTGAGAAATGAATAGAGATAGAATGATGGGATGTTGGAATACTCGAATGATGAGGGGGATCGCCGTCGTCCATACGCCATTCCACCATTCCAAATATTCCAGTACTTGACTGAAGATGGAGAGCCGTGACTATGATTCAACTGAAAAATATCGAAAAATGCTACGAAACGCGAGCGGGCAAGAACTATGTCCTGCGACAAATCAACCTGGACATCGAAGAGGGCGAGTTCGTCACCATCATGGGGCCTTCGGCCGCGGGAAAGACGACCCTGCTGAACATCCTCGGGATGCTGGATGGTGATTGGGAGGGCGAGTACTACCTCTTCGACCAGGCCGTCCACGCGCTCAAACCCAAGGAGCGGCTGGCGCTGAACAAGCAGTATATCGGGTTCGTGTTTCAGAACTTCAACCTGCTGGACACGCTGACGGTCTACGAGAACCTCGATGTCCCCCTGTCTTACCGGAACGTCAAGGCCTCCGAGCGAGCGGCCATTGTCTGCGACACGCTCGACCGCTTCGGCATCGTGGGCAAGAAGGACCTGTTCCCCAGCCAGCTCTCCGGCGGCCAGCAACAGCTCGTCGGCGTTGCCCGGGCGGTAATTGCCAATCCGAAGCTCCTGCTCGCGGATGAACCGACCGGCAACCTGCACTCCAGCCAGGGCGAGGCCATCATGGACCTGTTCAAGAAGCTCAACCGCGAGGGCACCACCATCATCCAGGTGACCCACAACGACAAGTACGCCGCCTACGGCAAGCGCATCATCCGCCTCAAAGACGGCTGGATGGAGAGAGAATAAGTTGACAATGGTCAGTCGACAGTTGGCAGCCGCCGGCAAGACAAACGACGGCCCCTGGCTGACAACTGAGAACTGCTGACCTGGAATCAGCGATAGGAGTTGTGCCATGAGAACGATTTGGCAGGACGCGCGTCACGCGTTTCGCACGCTGTGCGCCAGTCCCGGCTTTGCCGGCGTGGCCGTGCTGACGCTGGCATTGGGCATCGGAGCCAACACGGCGGTCTTCACCATTTTCGAGCAGGTCCTGCTGCGCTCCCTGCCCGTCAGAGACCCCGGCTCGCTGGTCGCTCTTGTGACGGAGGGTAAGTATATCGGGGGCAGTTGGGGTTGGCACATGCTCTCCTATCCCATGTTCAAGGATTTCCGAGACCTGAAGGGCGTCTTCGACGGCGTGCTGTGCTGGCGTCCGGAGTTCGCCGCGCTGGACGACGGCAGGCGGACCGAGCAGGTCGAACTCGCCTTGGTCTCAGCCGGGTACTTCGATGTGCTGGGCGTACCGCCGGCTCTGGGGCGCACGTTCGTCGCGGCGGATGAAACCGCTCCGGGAGCCGACCCGGTCATCGTGCTTACCCACGATTTCTGGCGGACCCGCTTCGCGGGTGACCCGAATGTGGTCGGCCGCACCCTGCTGATCAATGGCTCGCCTCTGGTCGTGGTCGGAGTGGCGGCCCCCGGATTCAGAGGTGTCAGTCTGGATTTCCGGCCGGCGATGTTCCTGCCGATCACCATGAAACAACTGGTCACCCCGTGGTGGTCGGAGTGGGAGAACCGGCGGATGCAATGGGTGCGCGTGTCGGCGCGGCTCAAGCCGGGCTTCTCCCGCGTCCAGGCCCAGATGGCCCTGCGGACTCCGTATCGGCAGATCATCGAGCAGGAGACTCGGGAGGCCGGATTTCCCGTCGTATCGCCCGCCGAGCGCGAGCAATTTCTCCAGTCGCGCCTCGTGCTGCTGCCTGGGGGGCGGGGCGATTCTGGCCTGTCGTATGGTCTTCAGGAACCACTCAGTCGGCTGATGATCTTGGCCGGCTTGGTCCTTCTGGTCGCCTGCGTGAACGTGGCCAACCTGCTGGTTGCCCGGGGGATAACCCGCAGGAAAGAGATCATGATTCGACTGGCGATAGGTGCCGGGAGTCTGCGGGTCATTCGGCAGATGCTGATGGAGAGCCTGATGCTGGCCTCGGCCGGCGGGTTGGCAGGTTTGCTGGTTGCCGTGTGGACCGCTCGTGTGCTCTTGTTGGTGGCCCCCGGTCAACTGCGGCTGTCGATCTCTCCGGACATCAACGGGACGGTGCTGGTCTTCAACGTCGTCATCTCCGCCGTGGCGGCGGTGTTGTTCGGGCTGTTGCCGGCGTGGCGGGCGACCCGCGTCAATCTGGTCTCCACACTCAACGAGCAGGTGGCGGCCGTGGTCGGCGGGTCCGGAATGCGGCTGCGGCAGGGAATGGTCGTGGTGCAGGTCGGACTCTCGCTGATCCTGCTGGTCGGCTCCGGGCTCCTCGTACGCAGCTTGGTGTCCCTGTACCGTGTGGATCGGGGCTTCCAAACGACGAATCTGGTCCGGTTCAAGCTGGACCCGAGCCAGCGCATCCATGATTGGCAGCAGAGACTCGCGTTTTGCGAACGACTGCGTTCCGACTTGCGGACGATACCGGGAGTTCGGTCGGTGGCTTTGGCGCGGGTGCCGCTGCTGGAATCATACGCCTGGACCCAGGGAATTGTCGTGGAAGGTTACCAGGCCAAGGAAGGCGAGGACCCGGTAGCCACCTGTGACTCCATCTCGTGTGACTACTGTAGAACCTTGGGCATTCCTCTGCGGTTGGGCCGGGAATTCACCGAGCAGGATGAATTGCCCGGCGCCCCCCAGGTGGTGATCGTCAACGAAGCTTTCGTGCGTGCCTACCTGCAAGGTCGTAACCCACTGGGCTGCCATGTGGGATTCCGACGTGGTCCAGACTCCCAGCCGGATAGAGAAATCGTTGGTGTGGTGATGGATTTCAGGAGTGATTCTCTTCGCTGGGTGCGTCCGTTGATGCTCGGCCCGTGCGTGCAGATGAGCCTGGCCGATATGACGGTCTATGTCCGGACGAGCCTCCCCTCCGCCCAGCTCTTCAAGGCCATTCGCGAGCGAGTCCACGAGATCGACAGCAGCATCCCGATCTACGACCTGCGCACCATGGAGGATCAGTTGGACCGGTGCTTGGCGACCGAACGGTTGACGGGCTTGCTTGCGAGTATGTTTGGAGCCTTGGCGACAGCACTGGCGATGATCGGCCTTTACGGCGTGATGGCCTACAACGTAGCCCGTCGCGTGCGGGAGATCGGCATTCGGATGGCCCTGGGGGCAGAGCCGGACAGCGTGCTGGGCCTGATCTTGCGGGACGGTATGCTCCTGGTGGGCCTCGGCGCCGGTCTCGGCTTGGCGGGGGCTGTCGCGGTGACGCGCGTACTGCGGAATCTGCTCTTTGGGATCGGCACGACCGATCCTCTCACGTATGTCGGCGCCGCCGTGTTACTGATCATCGTGGCCCTGCTGGCCTGCTACCTCCCTGCCCGCCGGGCGGCGCGGGTCGATCCGATGGTAGCGCTGAGATATGAATAAGAGGAATCGGCTATGACACTGGGGCAAGAGGCACGCTACGGTATCCGAACGCTGGTCAAGGACCCGAAGTTCACGGTAACGACGGTCTTGACCCTGGCACTCGGGATTGGCGTCACGACCGCGGTGTTCTCCATGGTCAACGGCGTGCTCCTGCGTCCGCTCCCCTACCCTCGACCCCGGCAACTGGTCTGGCTGCATGAATCCATCCCGGCGCTGGCGGAGAGGTTCCCCATCCTGCCGGTCAACGCACGGCACTTCATGGAGTGGCGACAGAGCGGTTCCTCGTTCGCGGCTCTCTCGCTTCTCGAACCTGGCACGAGGAACCTGACCGGTCGGGGCGAACCCGAAGTTCTGAGGGTGGTGGCAGCGTCGGCAAATCTGTTCGAGACGCTCGGGGTCCGGCCGGTGCTGGGACGAGCCTTTCTCCCGGCGGAAGACGAGCCAGGGCATAACCGAGTGGCTGTCCTCAGCGACCGGTGCTGGCGACGGAAGTTCGGCGCTGATCCATCGATCCTTGGTGCCACGGTCACTCTGGACAATGAGGTATACACGGTGATCGGCGTGCTGCCCCCGGACTTCCGCCTTCCCAGCCCCAACCCGTGGGGGGCGCCCGGATTGGCTCTCCGTTCGCAATCCGATGTGTATATCCCCAAGGAGTTCATACCCGCGGAGAAGCAAGAGCTGACAGGCATGTTCAACTTCGCAGTGCTTGGGCGTCTCAAGGCCGGCGTCACACTGGAGGAGGCGCTGGCGGAGCTGAATGGAATTACGGCCGGACTGATGAAGACGGTTGGCGAGAAGCTGGAGGTCCGCGCGATCGTCAAACCCCTGAAAGAAGCGATGGTGGAAGACTCCCGGCGCGGGCTGCTTATGCTGCTGGGCGCAGTGGGAACCGGCCTGCTCATCGCGTGCCTGAATCTGGCAAGTCTCAGTCTCGTCCGGGCCGAGCGGTACAGCCTCGATGCGGCGATTCGAACGGCCCTCGGCGCCGATCGCCTGCAACTGCTGCGGCAGGCATTGACGCAGACCGCTCTGGTGACCCTGCCGGGTGCTGGCCTCGGCGTCGCGACCGCCGTTGCAGGGTTACGTGTACTCGTCCGTATCGCGCCGGCCGACATTCCCCGGCTCAACGAGGTCCGGATCGACGGTCCCGTACTCCTTTTCACTCTGGCCGTGACCGCGGCCGCCACGCTGTTGCTGGGACTGCTGCCCGCGCGGTGGACGGCGCAAAGCCGTCCCGAACACGCGCTGAGGATCGCCGGCCGTACGCTCGCCACCGCCGCGGGGTTGCGCCTCCGCAGTGTACTCATCAGTATCGAAGTGGGCCTGAGCGTCGTCCTGCTGGTTAGCGCGGGACTCCTGTTGAACAGTTTCTCGCACGTGATGCGTGCCGACAAGGGCTTCCATGCCCCGACGGTGCTGGCCGTCGATATCGCACCTTCAGCGGCAAAATATGACGCCTGGGAGCAAAGACAACAATTTCACGCCCGGTTGCTGGAGGAAGTGCGGGCCGCCGCCGGCGTCCGCTCGGCGGCCCTCGTCAGCGCCCTGCCGCTGCAGGGCGAGGACTGGATCAGCCTCGTGTGGCTGGCAGGCGACTCGCGGCAGGACTTCGAACGGCCGATGGCCAACGTTCGTTTCGTCAGCACGGACTATTTTGCCACGATGGGTATCCCGCTGGTGGAGGGACGCGCCTTCGCCGAGACCGACCGCGCGCGGGCCGTGGCGGTGGTTTCCCGGCGGCTCGCGCGGATACTCTGGTCCCGCGACGATGCGGTGGTGGGACGCCGATTCCTGCACGAAGACTGGAAAGAGTACGAAGTCATCGGTGTGGCCGCGGATGTGCGCACGTATGCGGATCGAGAGGCCCTGCCCATCCTCTATCGGCCTTATTGGGATGGAGCGCCGCAGAGAACCGTCGTCGTCGCCCGATCTGCGGGCGACCCGTTTTCCATCGCCCGGGCTGTGCACGCGGCGACCCGCAATGCCGATGCCGAGGTACCGATCGCCGCCATGCGCACCATGCAGGAGGTGCTGGACGATTCCGTGTCTCAGCGGCGGTTCCAGATGCTGATCGCTTCTCTTTTCGCTGGCTGCGCCCTGCTCCTCGCCACTCTGGGGATCTACGGGGTCGTCTCCTGTTCGGTGGCACGGCAAACGCGTGACATCGGCATCCGTGCCGCGTTGGGTGCGCGGCCCATGGACCTGTGCGGGATGGTCCTGCTCCGGGGCATGGCGCCCGTCGGACTCGGCTTGCTGGTCGGTGTAGCCGGTGCGCTCGCCGCGGGTCGGCTTCTGCGGGGCCTGTTGTACGAGATCAGCGCGCACGATCCACTGACCATTTCTGTTGTGGCTCTTGTCGTAGTTGGTGCGGCCCTGGCGGCCTGCTACCTCCCCGCCCGCCGGGCGGCGCGGGTTGATCCGATGGTGGCGTTGCGGTACGAATAGGAGAGATGGACATGGGAACACTATGGCAAGACGTTCGCTGCGGGATTCGAATGCTTGGTAGGAACCCAGGGTTTGCCGCCGTGGTCGTCATCGTTCTTGGTCTGGGTGTCAGCGCGAGCACAGCGATGTTCAGTCTTGTCAATGGGGTCATGCTCCGACCGCTGCCCTACGAGGACCCTGGGCGACTCGTTCTGGTCTGGGGAGCGAACCCCCGGCTTGGTCTTGGCCGAACGTGGGTCTCCGGCCCCGACTTCGTCGAATGGCAGAAGCACCAAACGTGCTTCGATCACATTGCGGCCTTCCGCAACCACGAGTTCGCCGTCAAGCATGAGGAAAGCCTCCACGCCATCGCGGGAGCCCGGGCCTCGGCCAGCTTCTTTGATGTAATGAAAGTCAAAACGGTTCTGGGCCGGACGTTCCGGCAAGATGAAGAGACACCCGGAGTGAATCGTGTAGCGGTGATCAGCCACAGATACTGGCGCGACCGGCTTGGCCGCGATCCAACAGCGATAGGACGTACCCTCATCGTTGACGAAGAGCCGGTCACGATCATTGGTGTCGTGGCTGAAGGCTTTGATTTTCCTGAAGGTTCTGACCTGTGGTTGCCTGTCAACCTTGATCCAGCAGCGGGGTTCAACTCGCGTGACAACTTTTATTACACAGTGATTGGGCGTCTCAAACCGGGCCTGACCCTTCAGCAGGGCGAGCAAAGTATGAAGGTTCTTGCGGCGCGGATCGCAGCGGATCACCCCGAGACGAACGAAGGACATACAATCTGGCTTGTTAGGCTATTGGACCATATGGTCGGAAACGTCAAGTGGGTTCTGTACATGTTGCTGGGGGCTGTCACCTTCGTCCTGTTGATTGCCTGTGCCAGTATTGCGAATCTTCTATTGGTGAGGGCGGTGGCGAGGGACCGGGAGGTTGCTGTACGAGCCGCGCTGGGGGCCAGCCGAGGTCGTCTCGTCCTTCAGGCCTTCGTCGAGAGTATGATTCTGTCACTCCTGGGTTTGGCCTGCGGTCTCCTGGTTCTCTTCTGGAGCTTCGACTCACTTCTGGCCCTTAGCCCGTGGGCGATCCCACGCAAGAAGGAAATCCATATCGATCTCAACGTCCTGGTATTTGCCCTGTTAATCACGGTGGCAACGAGCTTGGCTTTCGGCGTGGGCCCGGCTCTGCGCTCGCTCCGTCTGGAGGTAAATGCGGTCCTCGCTTCATGCGGGAGCAAGCTCGTCCCGACCGCAGGGCATCAACGTTTTCGTTCTCTGATGATTGTCGGCGACGTGGCCCTCTCACTCGTGCTACTGATGGGTGTGGGCCTGCTCCTAAGGAGTTTTATCAACCTGCGAAATCCAGATTTCCTGGGTTTCAATGCGCGTAATCTCTTGGTTGCTTCGGTGTTACTTCCGCAGGCGGAATACCCCAGCCCGTCGCAGGCGAGCACAAGGATCGACGAATTCGGGCAGCGTCTGCGATCTATTCCTGGCGTCGCAAGCATCGGCCAGACTTCCGTCTTTCCATTCCGGGGGTCCAGCAAATCGCCTATCTATATTGCGGGCAGAACGGAGGGTCTGCCTGCCGCCAGTCTCTGGATTGACAGAGAAAACGTCGATTCTCACTATTTCGACACGCTGGGGATCCGCCTGCTGAGGGGCAGGAGCTTCTCCGAGAGGGATTCCGCCTTGGCCCCACATGTTGCCGTCATAGATGAGACGCTGGCCCACCGCTTCTGGCCAGACGAGGATCCGGTCGGCCAGGAGTTCAAGATCGGTACGGCCCGTACTGATACGCCGTGGCTCACGGTCGTCGGGGTGGCGAAAACAATCAGGCCGAGCCTCTTCGCCGGTGAGACGTTTGGCAAGTTCTACCTGCCCTGCGCACAGTGGCCGGAGTTCGCCACGACCTTGCTTATTCGGACAAAAGCAGATTCACTCAATGTCGCTGACACGGTTCGTGATCTGTTCATTGAGACGTTCGGCTCGCAAACCTCGTTCAGCATCTCCACGTTCGAGGACACGTTGGCCTCATCGTTTGTGTTGCCCGGCTTTGTGATGAGGCTACTGGCTGTTTTCGCTGGATCGGCTCTGCTCATCACGACTATCGGCCTTTATGGTGTGGTGGCTTGTTCAGTGGCTCAGCGAACTCGTGAGTTCGGCATACGGGTAGCGCTTGGAGCTGTCACATCTGATGTCCTGCACCTGTTGCTCAGGCAGGGCTTGGTTCTGACGCTGCTGGGCATAGGCATCGGCTGGCCGATTGCTTTCGGCGTGACGCGCCTACTCAAGGGTTTGTTGGTAGGTGTGGTGCCGACCGATCTTCTTACATTTGTGAGCGCCGCCTTCCTGCTCATCGCTGCGACGGCGCTGGCCTGCTACCTCCCGGCCCGGCGGGCGGCGCGGATCGATCCGATGGTGGCGCTGCGATATGAATAGGAAAAACCGATGAGAACACTCTGGCAGGATATCCGGTACGGCTTTCGCGTGCTGGGCGGAAGTCCTGGCGTGACGGTGGCGGCGGTGCTGTGTCTCGGCCTGGGCATGGGGGCGACAACAATGATCTTCAGCGTCGTCAACGGGGCCCTGCTGCGGCCCTTCCCCTATGAGAAACCCGACCGTCTGGCCCTCCTCTGGGAGGAGAAGAGCCAGAAGCCGCAATTTGCAGAAATCAAGATGATCTCGGCTCCGAATTTCTTGAGCTGCAAGGAACTTGCCCACGCATTCCAGGGTATGGCCTTGGTTTCGGCGCATTCGCAGGCGATGCAGTATCGCGACAGACTGGAGTCGGTACGCGCCTTGACGATGACCTCCAACTTATTGGGGCTGCTGGGCGTCGCGCCTGCGCTGGGTCGAGGCTTCCTTCCCGAAGAGGACCAGAAAGGCCGCCAACAGGTGGTGATTCTGACCGATGATTGCTGGCGGAATTGGTTCCAGTCCGATCCGAACGTGGTTGGACAATCGGTGATTCTCCGGTCCAGCTTCCGTGAAGAGCAAAGCTATTCGATTGTCGGCGTCATGCCGCCGGAATTCATGCAACCGGTCTATCCTGCGCCGAAGGCGGATATCCTGGTCCCGGCAGAATTCTCGAGCAACGACGCCTATCGGGGTTCGCCCCGCTGGAAGGCCGTCGGACGGCTCCGGGCGGGCGTGACAATGCGAGAGGCCCGGGCAGAACTGGACCTTCTCACCCGCCGGCTCAGGCAGGAGTATCCCAAGGAGAACGAAGGCTTTCGACTCATGGCCGGCGCTCTCCGCGCGGACTACTGCGGCGATGGAGACCGCGTGCTCTGTCTCTTGCTGGGAGCCTCTGGGCTGTTGCTGGTGGTCGCCTGTGGCAACGTGGCCAACCTTCTTCTGATTCGAGGGCTCCAACGCGGCAAGGAAATCACGATTCGGGCGACCCTCGGCGCCGGAAGGCTGCGGGTGTTGCGGCAACTGGTTGTTGAGGGTCTTTCGGTGGCGATATTGGGTCTGGTCGCGGGGGTGCTGATTTCCGTCTGGGGCCTGAAGGTCCTGCGGCCATTGGTCCTGACCTATGTGCGCGTCGTGGGGAACATCGGCCTGGATGTACGAGTCCTGACGTTCGCGGTGGTTATTGCCTTAGTCACCGGAGGGGTCTTCGGCCTGATCCCGGCTCTCCCTGTGTGGAGGCTGGATCTATCTGCCGCCCTGAAGGGCGGGGCGACACAGGCAACGACGAGTGTCCGGACTCGGCGTATCTACGGGCTGTTGGTCGCGGGTCAGATCGCGCTGGCCTTTGTCCTGATCGTCGGAGCCGGATTGGCAGTCAGAACCTTCGCCAATCTCCTACGGATCGACCCCGGCTTCAATCCCCAGCATGTGCTGGCGATGTGGGTCGAGCCTCCGAATTACAACGGCCAGAGGGCCGTGGCCTTCCAGGAGGAGTTGATCTCGCGAACCGCGCACTTGCCCGGCGTTGTCTCCGCCGCGATCTCATCCGAGGCTCTGCCTCTGTGGTTCCCCGGAGGTCATTTCCTTTTTGATCTGGAGGACCGTCCCGCCTCGTCTCCGGACGGGTACGACGCGAGGGCTTCCTACGTCAGTGCGGATTATTTTCGCACGCTTGGCGTCGCTTTGCTCATGGGCAGGGATTTCCGCGAGACCGATGTCGACCAGCCGGTAGTGATTATCAACAAGACACTGGCGCAACGTTTCTGGCCCTCCGACAGTCCCATCGGGGAACGGCTGAAATCCAAGGGACGCGACCGTTCCTGTGAAGTCATCGGGGTAGTGGAGGACGAATGTTACAACGCGGGACAGTTGACCGGAGAGCTGGAGATCGCGCCGAGAACCTACTTCCACCAGTACCGGCTCGGGGACTTCAATCTGATGATCCGCACGGCATCGAATCCCTTGGGCCTGGGACCGGCGGTCCGCGCGCTGATTCAGGAATTAGACAATCGCGTTCTTGTGAGATGGATCCGATCCATGGAGGATGACGTACGCGGGACGTTCCAGCCCCAGCAGCTTACGATGCTGCTGGTCGGCGTCTTCGCCGTCTTCGCGTTTACTCTGACCATCGTCGGGCTTTATGGTGTGATCGCGCACTCGATGAGGAGCCGCTACCGGGAAATCGCCATTCGCATCGCGACAGGAGCCAGGCCGGCCGACATTCTGCGGATGGTTCTGAAAGAGGGGGCCAAGATTATCACCGTCGGGATGGCTATCGGGATCGCGGGCATGTTGGCCCTCGCGCGGATCGCCGCCAGCTATGTCTATAGCGTGACCCCGATGGACCCCGTGACGCTGGGTGGCGCGGTGCTGTTCTTGGGGGCGGCGTCCGCCGCAGCCTGTTTTCTGCCCGCGCGCCGGGCGGCGCGGATCGATCCGATGGTGGCGCTGAGATATGAATAGGAGAAACCGATGAGAACGCTATTGCAGGACATCCGATACGGACTTCGGTTGTTGTCGAGGAGTCCCGGCTTCACGGCTGTTGCCGTACTTACTCTCGCGCTAGGTATCGGCGCGAGCACGGCGATGTTCAGTGTGGTCAATACATTCATCCTCAACCCAGTACCGCTGGAGGGTGGAAGTCGTCTGGTCGAAATCAATGAGATTGAACAGGCACGTAGCAATGTGTGGCGCGTATCCGCTCCGCTGTACCATGATCTGAAAGGCCATCCCGAGCTTTTCGAGAAAATGGCCTCCTGGGAGCACGATACTATGGATGTAGCCGGAGAGGAGTTTGCGGAATCCTTATTTGGCAGTAAGGTAACACCCAGTTTCTTTGAGATCTTCAACATCCCGCCCGCGCTGGGGCGTGTTTTTAGGGAAGACGAAGGTGGTCCGGGCAAGGATGATGTAGTGATCATTAGTCACTCGCTGTGGCGAAGTCGCTTTGGTGGCACAGCAGAGATTATCGGCCGGCAGCTCAAGACAAGTAATGGAATCTTTACCATCGTTGGCGTCATGCCGCGTCATTTCCAATTTCCTTCGCGCAGGAAGCTCTACTGGCGTCCGTTTCACGTGAACAGCGACGAACGTATTGATCCTATATATCAATGGCAGGAGCCAAACTGGTGGGCCGTGGCCCGGCTGAAGACGGGTGTCTCGCGTGAGAAGGCCCAAGCCTATCTGGATGCGCTGAACCAACGTCTGAACGTGGATTTTCCGGGTATAAGAGAGGGCTGGGTCATTCGTGCGCGTCCCTTGCGAGACTTCTTCATCGCTCCGCAACTGCAAAAGACATTCTGGGCACTCATGGGGGCAATCGGTTTTGTTTTGTTGATCGCCTGCGCTAACTTGGCAAATCTCCAATTGGCCCGAACCAACTCTCGTCTTCACGATGTCTCAGTGAGAATGGCACTGGGGGCGAGGCGGCGGCACATTCTCCGACAACTACTCACGGAGACTCTCTTGCTGTCGTTACTGGGTGGCCTTGGAGGTGTGCTGATAGCTATCTGGGGCTCGAACATCCTGTCCTGCCTGGTTCCCAGTTATGCGCCTATAGTGCGGCCTACGGGGATCAATCAGGCTATGTTTCTCTGTACGCTCATACTGTCAGTGGCAACGGGACTTGCCTGTGGCATATTCCCTGCCTGGTACGCTTGCCGTATCCAGCTCAGCGAATCGTTGAAGGAGTCCGGGCCGATAACCTCTGCGAGTTCGGGTCAGCGGCTTTTCCGGAATGCCCTGGTGGCCGGAGAAGTAGCCCTGGCCTTTATACTACTGGTCGGTGCCGGCTTGATGATCCAGAGCGTGCTGCACGTGCTACGGATAGATCCGGGCTATGATCCGACGAATCTCGCACGGATTCGTGTCACCATGATTGCGACGCTGGATTTCGACGCGCGCAAGAATCAGTTGCCGGCGTTGGCTGAACAGCTCGCGGCCCTGCCGGGAACGACCGCAGCAGGTTTCATGCGGAATGGTTTTAGTTGGGGCAACTGGCAAGGGCAAGGCATGGACAAGCCGGCAGAATTTAGGGTGGCCCACGTGGGAGTGGGACGCTGTGATCCCTTGCGCGTGATGCGGGTTCCTTTGCGAGAAGGGCGCTTCCTGGAGCAGACGGACACCGTCGAGGGTCAAACGAGCATCGTCGTGAATGAGAGCCTGGCGCGTCGCTGCTGGCCCGGGGAAAGTGCGGTGGGCAAGAAGATTTGGTGGGGACGTGACGCGGACACTTCGATGCGAACGGTCGTGGGGGTCGTGGGAGATTATAAGGAACAGGGCTACGACGAGGACGTCAAACCGACCGTTTATGAGCCTTTCGAAAGAGGTTTCTTCGCCCTCGTCTCCTTCCTGGTGCGTACTTCCCTGGATCCGGCATCTCTGATGCAGGCGGCCCGCCGGGATGTTAAGGAGATTCTGCCCAACACCTACGCTCCCTCAATTGACTGGATGGAACAGGTCTTATGGGCGTCCACTTACTCACGGCGCCTGTATATGCATTTCCTCTGTGCCTTTGGTGGGGCCGGGCTTTTCTTGTCGGCCTTGGGCATTGTTGGTGTCCTGGCCTATTCAGTGCGTTGCCGGACTCGAGAGATCGGCATTCGGATGGCCCTGAGGGCGCAGAAGTGTCAGGTGATCGGTATGATTGTTGGCGAGGGGATGCGACCCATTTTGGGCGGTATGGTCTTGGGATTATTGGGCGCCACAGCCTTAACGCGGACATTGGAAAACCAGCTATTTGGAGTCAGACCGATCGATCCAGTATCTATTGCTGCGGGCGGCTGCCTGCTCGTGGTTGTCGGCTTGCTGGCGTGTTACCTGCCAGGTCGTCGAGCAGCAAAGGTCGATCCAATGTCGGCCCTGAGATACGAATAGGAAATATTATGCCAACGATACTACAAGATATTCGATACGGAATTCGCTTGTTGTTGAGGAATCCTGGCTTTACTGCCATTGCCGTGCTTACCCTTGCCCTGGGCATCGGTGCCTGCACAGCAGTATTCAGCGTGGTGGACACGGTATTGCTTCGTCCACTGCCCTACCCGGACTCCCATCGTCTTGTGGCTTTAAGCGAATATCATTTGGAAAAAGAACATGGGCGTGCGGTCTCACCAAAGCTTATGCTCGATTTGCAGAAGGAAACACAATCCTTTGAAGAAGTTGCCTCTTCGCGACTCGCCAAGTTCCAACTGGCGGGTGGCGAGTCTCCCGAAGAGGTCCAAGGTTTTCTAGTTTCCACCAATTTGTTCAAGATGTTGAAGGTTCAACCCTTGCTCGGCCGCACTTTTTTGCCGGGAGAAGATAAGCCAGGGAGAAACAACGTTGTAATTATGAGTCACGGTCTTTGGCAGAGACGCTTCGGTTCCGATCCAAACATGGTGGGAAAGACTATCGCCCTGCGTGAGGGTTCCTCCGGTGATTATGTTTGTACCGTCATTGGGGTAATGCCTCCGCGCTTCCAATTCCATAATTCCGCTGATTTTTGCGATATGTGGCAGCCTCACGTACTAAAGCCATTCGATTTGGACTATGGGTACCGTTACTTGGCCGTATTTGCCCGTCTGAAGCCTGACGTTACCCGAAAGCAGGCCCAGGCTGCAACAAATGTTCTTGCCCGAAGACTGGAAAAGCAGCACCCGAAGACTAATGAAGGTTGGAGAATAGATGTCGACTCGCTCCGCGATAGGCTCGTGGGACAAGAATTTCAAAAATCTTTGTGGGTACTATTGGGAGCGGTTGCCTTCGTTTTGCTAATTGCCTGTGCCAATGTGGCCAACATGTTGCTCGCTCGAGCGGTCAATCGACAGAAAGAGGTCGCTGTTCGCGCAACCCTCGGCGCTGGCCGATGGCGTGTAATCCGGCAACTGCTTGCTGAAAGTGTCCTGCTGGCGCTTTTGGGCGCCGGTTTAGGTCTGCTATTCACGCATTGGGGTATTGACATACTCAAGGTCCTGATTCCCAGCGGCCTTCCGCTGGCCAAAGATATTGGCATCGATGATAGGATGCTCAGCTTCACAGTGCTCGTCTTAGTCGTAACGGGTGTGGGCTGTGGGCTGGCGCCTGCCTGGCAGTTGTCCAAGCCAAACCTGACCGAAGCCCTGAAAGAAGGAGGCGGTCGGTCCATTGCCGGTCATGGCCGAGAGCCTCTTAGGAATTTGTTGTTGGTATCCCAGGTGGCCTTGACACTGATCCTTCTTATTGGCGCCGGCCTGTTGATTCAAACTGTTGTGAGGCTGATACGCGTTGATCCGGGCTTTAATCCTCACAACTTACTGCAATTCGAAATCAGGCTTCCATTGAACGCATACCGAGGGAGTCCGCAAAGACGCCTCTTTTTTGAGCAGCTTTTGGGACGCGTTGCATCTCTTCCTGGTGTAGAGTCAATCGGGGCCGTATCCAGCGGGTCAAGTGGGACTTATACGGCAGAAGGACAGGCGACTTCCATTCTTGTTGCAGATTTCGTCTGTAGTGTCGGAACCTATGACTACCTCCGTACCATGGGCATTCCATTACTGCAAGGGCGCCATCTCACGCGGGAGGACCTCTCCGCTGAGGACAGTAACATCATGATTAACGAGCCTGCGGCCCATCAATTATGGCCAGGCGAGAATCCAATAGGAAAGCGGATCAAACTTGATAGTCGTAATTGGGGTACTGTAGTCGGGGTGGTAAAAGCCGCCAGGCTTTGGAGTTTGGCTTCCGAGTACGGACCACAATTGTTCATTCCGCATAAAACGCTCGAAGATCTCGGCAGCCCGGTGCCTTTACACTCAGACTTCATGGTTCGTTCGACCGCTGATCCTCTGAGCCTTATCGAGGCCATTCGCCGTGAAGTGCGGGCCTTAGACAATCAACTCGTGGTCAAAAATATAACGAAGTATGAGGATCGCCTTCGAAGATCCACAGCGCGTCAGCGGCTCTATATGCGGCTACTGACCGCCTTTGCTGCCATCGGTTTGGTCCTTGCCGCGGCAGGTATCTATGGACTCGTGTCATATTCCGTCGCACGACGCACGCATGAGATCGGCATTCGCATGGCACTGGGAGCACGGCGTACCAATGTGCTTAAGCTTGTAATTAGGAAGGGATTGAGCCTAATTGTAGTTGGCCTGATTATTGGTGTGGGCGGGGCTCTGGGACTGTCGCGTGTCCTCACCAGCCTTCTTTTCGGTGTGACCCCAACCGATCCAATGACCTTCGTAGCCGTCTGCCTGTTGTTGGCGGTGGTAGGGCTGATAGCCTGCTATATCCCCGCGCGCCGGGCCGCCAGGATCGGTCCCATGGTGGCGCTGAGGTATGAATAGGGAGAGGCACGTGATCCAACAGTGAAAGGATGAATAAAGTGAACGCTTTAATCAATGACCTCAAATACGGCATACGGATGCTGGTGAAGAATCCGGGTTTTACGACGATCGCCATCATTATTTTGACGCTGGCGATAGGGGCGAATTCGGCGGTTTATAGCATATTTCATGCGCTGAAGTCGATTCCTTATCGGTTTGAGGATCCGGAACAATTGGTTTTTCTCTGGCGGCAAACCGAACGCTATAAGCGCGCTACTGTCAGTGCGCCGGACTTTCTTGATTGGCGGGACCGGGCTCAATCATTTTCGGATATGGGAATTTATTGGTCCGACGGGGGCTTGATCAGTGGGGAAGGTGAACCGGAGGAGGTGGGGATCTTATACGCCAGCGCCAATTTGATGCCGATGATGGGGGTTAAGGCGCAGTTAGGTCGTTTTCATACGGCCCAAGAAGATTCGGTGGGGGCCGATCGGGTGGCGGTGATTTCGAATGATCTTTGGCAGAGGCGCTACGGGAATGACGCGGGGGTTCTCGGTCGGGTGATAACGTTCAACGATGTTCCCCATACGATCATTGGAGTGCTACCGGAGGACATTAGCTTCGAAGTGTTTTGGTCCGGTGTGGACTTGATGTCGCCGATGGTTGTCGAACCGTCGAACCTGAGACGGGATTATAATCGGTACTCTGCCATAGGCCGGCTCAAGCCGGGAGTCACATTAGATCAGGCCCAGGCGGAGATGAATACCATAGCGGGGCAATTAGCGGAGGCATATCCGGAGACCAACGCCGATACGGGAGTGCAGTTGCAATCGTTGATCGATGTCTTGATCGATAATGAGGTACCGCTGATGGAGATACTTTTGTTGTCAGCGGTGGGATTGGTCCTATTGATCGCCTGTGTAAATCTGGCGAATCTGATGTTGGCAAAGGCGATGGCACGAACTAAGGAATTTGCCGTCCGGGCGGCCATGGGGGCGTCTCGCGGTCGTATCGTGCGTCAAATATTTATGGAAAGTCTTCTATTAGCGCTGCCGGGAGGCGTTTTCGGTTTATTGCTGGCAGGCTGGGCAGTGGGGATTTTCATCCAATCAGGTTATGTGCCTTTTCTGATAATGCAGGAAGAAGTGGGCTTGCATCTGCCGTTGGTGGTTTATACGCTGTTGATATCATTCTCGGCAGCATTTATTTTCGGTTTGTTGCCGGCTCTGACGACGACAAAGATAGCTCTTTTTGAAGAGTTGAAGGAAACCGCAACTTCCACTTCGGCGGGACGCTCGCGGAACCGATTGCGTCATGCGTTGATTGTGGGGCAACTGGCAATCGCCATGCCACTGCTGGTCCTCTGTGGCATGATCACCAAGCACTTGGTTTCGCTTACAAAGCTTCATCTGGGCTACAATACCGAGAACATAATCAGTATGGACGTTCGTTTACCGGAGTTTCGCTACCCAAATCATCTGCAGCAAAAAAATGTCTATCTTCGGGCTATCGAGGCGATAAATGAACTTCCGGGGATTGAAAGCGCCGGGGGGGGATATCAGTTGCCGGTCTTTCATTTATGGGGGTCTTCGGCCCCGGTTGCCATTGAAGGTCGCTTTGGTGAAAATGAAGGCTTCCAGGTTAAGTGGATCTACCGGGTCGTAACCTCGGATTTTTTTCAGACACTGGAGGTACCTTTGATAAGGGGGCGGTATTTTACCCCCGCCGATCACAGCGAAGCCCAGCCCGTGGCCGTGATCAATCAACGCCTGGCTCGGCAATATTGGCAGAACGAGAATCCGGTGGGCAAGCGTCTGACGTTGGATCCGAAGGCGGCGGAGATAGAGTGGGTGACAATCGTGGGGGTGGTAGGCGATACCGGCCGATACTTCGATGGCGGGCCGCCGCCGGGATTGTTATATCTGCCCTTCGAACAAAAGCCGGTTTCAAATATCAAGATCATTGCCAGAGCCCAGGGAGATCCGATGGACATGATCGGGTCTTTGCGCAGTGCGATCCATGGAGTAGATCCCATGCTGGCGGTCTCCAATTTTCACACAGTGGATGATATTGTTCGCTACTGGCTGCGTGATGATCGCATGGCGGCGGGATTTTTTGGCGGCTTGGCGTTGTTGGCGCTGGGTTTGGCCAGTATAGGTTTGTATGCAGTAATATCCTTTTCGGTGATTCAACGTACCCACGAAATTGGCATCCGGGTGGCCATGGGCGCCCTTCGAAAAGATATTATGCAGTTGGTGATAAAGCGTTGTTTAAGACTTTGTGTCATAGGCATTGCTATCGGAACTATATTGTCTTTGCCGCTCGGTTTTGTCGTGAAGTCGTCTTTGTATCAAGTCAGTTCAGTCGATCCGGCGGCTTATGCCGGTGTGACCACCTTATTCTTATTGGTGGCTTTGCTGGCCGGATTTCTCCCTGCCCGCCGGGCCGCGCGGATCGATCCGATGACGGTGCTACGATACGATTAGGAGAGAAGATGGAAACGCTCTGGCAAGATATCAGATACGGCTTTCGGATACTCGCACGGAGTCCCGGCTTCACGGCTGTTGTGGTTGTGATTCTGGCGGTCGGGATCGGGGCGAACACCCTTGTCTTCAGCCTGATCAACGGCGTTCTGCTGCGACCACTTCCGGGACATCGCCAGGGCGCTTTGATGCGCGTCTATTACCGGTCGAAGCAGCCGGACGGCGGCTATTCCAGGTTCTCCTATCCCTGCTTTCGCGAACTGCGCGAACAAAACACGTGCTGTGCCAGTCTCTCTGCCTTCGTCTGGACCGGCGTCGGCATGCAGACGCAGGACGTCACGTGCCGGACGGGAGCGGCCTACGTAAGCTCCGACTTCTTCGATACCTTCGGCGTACGCATGGCGCGAGGCAGGTCCTTTGTGGCGGACGAAGAGCAGCCGGGCAGTCGCATCCCCGTTGTCATTGCCAGCCATCGACTCTGGAAGCGACTTGGATCTGACCCGGACCTCATAGGCCGGCAGATCTCGATCAATAACGTCCCGATGACGGTCGTGGGCATCCTGCCCAAGAGCTTCATCAGTGCCTCTCAAATCACCAACTTCGAGGTCTGGCTGCCTCTGGGCATGCTCGGTGCGTTCTCCAGCCGGCCGGCATCTGATGGTTCACCACTAAACCATCACGGATATCGTAAACTTCTCATCGTGGGACAACTCAAGCCGGGACAGACGCGCGGCACGGCTCAATCCGAGCTGGAGATTCTGGCCGGCCGGCTGGCGGACACCTATCCGCAGGAGTATAAGGACTGCGAGTTGCCGGCCGGCCCGATGGCCCATGTCCTGGCCAGGCCGTCGCCGGCGGATGATCTTCGGATCGGCCCGCCCCTCGCGGTCCTGGTCGCGGCCTCCGGCGTCGTCCTGCTGGTGGCCTGCATGAATCTGGCAGGCATGTTCGCGGCGAGCGGAATGCGTCGACAGCGAGAGATTGCCATTCGCCTGGCATTGGGCGCCAGGCGCACACAGATCATCCGGCAGTTCGTCACCGAGGGACTGCTTCTATCTCTGTTGGGCGGTGCGGCGGGCGTCTTGCTTGCGCTGTGGAGCGGTCGGTTCCTGGTCCATTCCCTGGAACGATTCACAGGCGGCGAGGCGACCATTCCGATGGAGCTCGATGGGCGTCTGCTGGGGGTGGTCGCCGGCCTGTGCGCTTTCAGTACGCTTTTGTTCAGCGTGATACCGGCCTGCCGACTCTCAAGAACCTGTGTCATGGCGAACAGGAAGGAATCGACAGGATCCGTATGTGGAGGACGACAATGGTGGCGGGACTTCCTCGTGGCGGCACAGACCGCTATGGCCTTCTTGCTGGTGACAACGGCCGGATTGTTCGTCCGATCAGCCTGGCAGGCGTTTCACGCCGACCCCGGATTTGCCCTGGCGCGCGGACTGCTGGTTGAGATCAATCCGGGGCTCATGCGATATGACCAGCAGCGCGCATGTGAGACGTACCGCGCACTGCTCGAACGTTTGCGGGGAACATCCGGCATCCGAGCCGTCAGCTTGGGATGCACGGTGCCGTTCGGTGATCCCTATATGGCCAGGCGGTTTCAGCGTGCCGACAGCCTTCCCTCGCCGTCAAAGAATGCGGGCTCGTTCGCCGAGCCCGTGTCCCACGAGGCACATTATAACATCATCGGCTCTGATTATTTCCAGACCTTGGGTGTGTCCCTGCTGCGCGGGCGTGAGTTCACCCTCTTGGAAGAGCAATCCGCACAAGGGCCTCGAGTAGCCATCGTCGATGACCTGACCGCGCGACGTCTGTGGCCGGGCGAAGATCCGGTCGGCCGGTATCTACTGCAGGAAGGTGACAGCCGGGCGAACGCCATGCAGGTCGTGGGGGTCGTTCCGCATCTGTCCGACGCCATCGTCGAACGAGAGGCGAATCCGCATGTGTACGTGCCCTTTGGCCAACACTTCACCTCCGACATGACCGTTCACGTGCGCCTGGACGACGCGCCCGCCCGGGCCGCAGAGACAGCCATGAAGCGGGTAATTCTCCGTGAGTTGAAGGCGGTGGAACCGTCCCTGCCGATTCTGGGAATCCGAACCTGGCGCGAGCACGTCAGTGACTTCTCCGTGCAGTACTGGACCATTCGCATGGGCGCAAAGACGTTCGCGTCTCTCGGCCTTATGGCCCTCCTCCTCGCGGCGGCGGGACTCTTTGCTGTCAAGTCCTTTCTGGTGGCCCGGCGCACCGGGGAGATTGGCGTCCGCATGGCCCTGGGAGCCACCAGGAGGCGCGTGCTCCGGGAGGTCATGTGCGAAGGATCGCTTGTGATTCTATCAGGCTTGGGTGCAGGTGCTCTCCTGTCATGGGCCGGCACCCGCCTTCTGACGAGCCTGCTGTCTGGCATCGGTCCCGCCGACCCCGTCCTATACATCGCCACGGCGGGCGTCCTGGTGAGTGCCGTCCTGCTGGCGTCGTATCTGCCCGCGCGACGGGCAACCAAGGTCGACCCGATGGCGGCGCTGAGATACGAATAGGAGAGAGGTATGGGAACTCTGTGGCAAGACATCAAATACGGCGTTCGCGTGCTGGCACGGAATCCCGGGTTCAGTCTCATTGTTGTGGCACTCGTGGCCGTCGGCGTGGGGGCGAGCACAACAGTCTTCAGCATTTTGAATCCGCTTCTGATCCGTCCGCTTGCCTATGAAGAGCCGGACAGGATCGTTTGTGTGCAACCACGCAATAAAGAGGGAGACGACAGAAATGTCTCTTATCCGGATTATCTGGATTGGCGGCGTGAGGCGATGTCTTTCGACGAGCTGAGTTGTTACGCGTTTCGCGACCGACCTGTCAGCTTCGCGGCCCACGAGCCGCCCGAAGAATGCTGCGTGGGATTCGTGTCGGATAATTTCTTTCGGATATTTCCCGTGCGACCGGTTGTGGGGCGGTTCTTCTCGCCGGCCGATGACCGCCCTTCCGCCGCGCCGGTGGCGGTAATCAGCCACACCCTCTGGCGGCGTCATCTTGGAGCGGACCCCGATGTGATCGGCAGATTCATCTTTGTGGATGATCTGGGTTACAACATCATCGGCGTCCTGCCTCCGGCGTTTCGATTCTTTCCCTACGCCGTGGAGGAGTCTGCGGATGTGTGGGTGGCCATGGCCCGAACCATGGCAGAGTCGAGCCGCGGAGACAGGAGCCGCGCTGTCTTGGGCAGGCTGAAGGCCGGAAGGAGCATTCAGGAGGCACAAGCCGAAATGGACACGCTGTGTGCGCGCCTGGCAGCGGAGTACCCGGCAAGCAATGCCGGTATGTCGGCCACAATCACACGTCTTCACGACTTTATGAGGAGACTGATCGGCCAGGCGCTCGGACAAGGGACCTCCGTACTGATGGGGACCGTCTTACTGGTATTCCTGGTGGCATGCGCGAATGCGGCAGGCCTGATGTTTGCGCGCGGCGTCACGCGCGAGCGGGAGATGGCCCTGCGCTCCGCCCTGGGGGGGACGCGCCTGCGATTGATGCGACTGGTGCTTGCCGAGAACGTTGTCCTTGCTGTCCTCGGCGGCGGGCTCGGCGTGCTCGGGGCGGCCTGGATAATCCAGTTGTTGATGGAGACAGGTCTGCTGCCCTCGGAGCGGTTTCCCGTCGGCTTCTTCCACCCGGATTGGCGCGTCCTTGGATTTGCGCTGGTCCTGTCGTTCCTCACGGTTCCCTTGTGTGGTCTCATCCCCTCGATCTGCTGCTCCGGCGTCGGCCTGGCCCGAATGCTCGCCGCAGGAGGCCGAAGTGTCCTCGGGTCCCGAGGTCGCAACGCCGCCCACACGGGTTTGCTTGCGGCACAGGTGGCCCTGACCATCGTTCTACTCACGGCCGCAGGGTTGATGATCCGCAGCCTTCTCAACGTGGTCACGGCAGACCGCGGCTTCAACTCAGAAAATGTGCTTGTCATGAACCTCCGCCTGGTCGGCGACCGGTATGCCGGCGATGAATCCAAATTCGCTTTTCATCGACAACTGCTCGATCAGCTTGGAGCCACCCCGGGGGTGGAAAGGGCCGGTCTGACATGGCCCTTGCTGACGGGCTGGAGCTGGTACTTTTACGCGGAGGGCGAACCCGTTTCACTGCCCGACGAGGAAGGAGCCCTGGCGACGTATAAGGCCGTCAGCCCGGGATATTTCGAGACGATGGGGATCCGCCTGCTCCGGGGTCGCTTCTTCGATGAACGCGACTACCGCGGTTCGCAGCCCGTTGTCATCGTGGATGAGACCCTGGCGAAACGGTGCTGGCCGGGTGGAAACGCGATTGGCAGGCGCATCCAGTACGCCAGGAATCCGGACCCCAATTTGCCGTGGTACGAAATCGTCGGCGTCGTGGCGCACGTCCGGAACGAGGTGGAGGCGGACGCACGGATGCAGGTGTACAAGGCGCTCTTCCAGGGCGACTCGGCGCGGGTCTCGATCGTCCTGCGGACGAGAAGCGATCCGACAGACCTCGTGGCCGCCGTGAAGAACGCTGTTGGGCGGATCGACCGTCGCCAGCTTGTCTGGGGTGCACGAACGCTCAAAGACGAGTTCTGGTACCGGTCCCTTGTCCGTCGGTTCGTCACTTCTCTGTTGATTGCGTTTGCAGGTATCGGTCTGCTGCTTTCGGCTGCCGGCATCTATGCAATCACACGGTATTCCGTCTCGCGACGGACGCAGGAACTCGGTATCCGGATGGCTCTCGGGGCAAACGCAAACGACGTGCTCGGGCTGGTGCTGCGCAAGGGTTTGATGCCGGTGCTCATGGGTACGGGAATCGGCCTGGTCGGTGCAGTCGCGACGGCCCGCGTACTGTCCAGCTTGCTGTTCGATGTCGGCCCCTGGGACCCGGCGACCTACGCGACCGTCTCCCTGCTGTTGAGCGGTATCGCCCTGTTCGCCTGTTACCTGCCCGCCCGGCAGGCGGCGCGGATCGATCCGATGACGGCGCTACGATACGATTAGGAGAGAAGATGGAAACGCTCTGGCAAGATATCAGATACGGCTTTCGGATACTCGCACGGAGTCCCGGCTTTGCGGCTGTTGTGGTTGTGATCCTGGCGGTCGGGATCGGGGCGAACACGGCGATATTCACCATGACGCACGCCGTACTGATGAGCCCGCTGCCTTTTGACGACCCCGAGCGCGTGGTTTATGTGACGAACCAGTGGAAGAAGTCCGGCCGAGAATTCGTCTGCTCCGGACCGGAGTATCTCGACTGGGTGGAGCAGAGCACGGTCTTTGACGAGCTCAGTGCCTTCTGCTTTGGCGGCTTCAATCTGACGGGGGCGGGGGACCCCGTGGCACTGACGGGGCTGAAGGTAACGCCCGGCTTCTTTCACACTCTGGGACTTCAGCCGGCGCTCGGCCGGGAGTTCCTCAAAGAAGAGATGGAAACGGGAAGGCACCAGGTGACCGTGCTTGGCCATCGGCTCTGGAAGGACCTTTTCGGCGGGGACCCACACCTCGTGGGCAGGCAGATTATCCTGGACGGAGAGCCTTCAACGGTTGTGGGCGTGGCCGGACCGACCATGGGCTTCATTGAGGATATGGCACAGTTGTACAGGCCGCTCGCGCGCGAAACCCTTCAAACCGGGCGCAAGCACCGTTACTTACAGGTCCTGGGGCGGCTGAAACCCGCCGTGTCCGTGAAACAGGCGCAGGCCCAGATGGACCTGGTGGCGGCACGGCTCGCGGAACAGAACCCCGAGATCGATGAGAATCAGGGGATCAGGATACACGCTCTGCGTGACGTCGTGCTCATCGGCGCGCGGGTCGCATTCCTGGTGCTGCACGGGTCGGTGGGTCTCGTGCTCCTGATTGCCTGCGCGAATGTCTCCAACCTCTTGCTGGCCCGGTCGCGCGCCCGCGCCCGGGAGATGGCCGTGCGCAGTGCCCTGGGAGCGGGCCGGGGACGCATCCTGCGCCAGATGCTCACCGAGAGTGTTCTCCTGGGGCTGCTCGGCGGCGGTCTCGGGCTGATCCTTGCCTCCTGGGGCTTGAATATATTGAAGTTGATCGCCCCGAAGCTGGCGGAGACCGGCGGCAGCCTCCCCGGGTTCGATGAAATCCGCCTCGATTCGGCGGTGCTGGCATTTACCGCGACACTAGCCGTATTGACCGCCGTGATCTTCGGTGCGGTTCCCGCGCTACGGACCTCGCGATACGGATTCTGCGAGACCCTTGCCGAAGGCGGGCACCGTGCGTCCGCCGGCAGGTCACAACAACGGACCCTGAGCGCTCTGGTAGTCTCACAGATTGCCTTGGCGCTTGTCCTGCTGACGGGCTCGGGCCTGTTGATCCGCAGCTTCATCCGACTTCAAGAGGTCAGTCCCGGCTTCGTCCCCACGGGATTGCTGGCCGCACAGATAATCCGTCCGGACACGGCTGCGAACCGTGAGAATTCCCGGCGCGCGGCCTTCTGCGAGCAGGTCGTGGAGCGACTGGCAGACCTGCCGGGCGTCGAATCGGCCGGCGCCATCAACGTGCCACCCATAGCGGCTTCAACTTACCAAACAGTATTTGGGATCAAAGACCAAGCCTCCGGCACCGAGCAATACGTAAGCGCTGAATATCGCATGGTGACGAACGACTATTTTGCGTGCATGAAGATTCCCTTGCTACGGGGGCGCTGTTTTATGCCGTCCGACAGGACCGCAGATGAGAGAGTTCTGATTGCCAATCAGGAGTTCGTTCGTAGATTCTTGCCGGGCGAAGAACCTATCGGCAAATCACTCACGCATGATGGTGCAGTCAATAAGATTGTGGGTGTTGTGGGAAATGTGAAGCTGTTCACCCTGGACGAACAGGAGGTCAAGCCCGTGGTGTACGAGCCAATCCATCAGAACTGCTCTCATGAGATAACGGTTCTCATCCGCACGACGCGCGAGCCCGAGCAACTGGCTGGCGCGGTGCGTGAAGTCGTCTGGGAGGTCGATCCGGACCAGCCGATTCTGCGCATCCAGACGATGAATGAGATCCTCGGCGATTCGACCTCCGTTGAGCGCTTTTGCATGACCCTTCTTCTGGCGATGGGTTCCGTGGCCTTACTGATGGCTCTCACGGGCGCCTACGCGGTTGCCGCATCTGCCGTCAACGAGCGCACGCGCGAAATTGGCATCCGTATGGCATTCGGCGCCGAACGGATGGATATCCTCAGGCTCGTGATAAAGCGAGGGGCGGTCCTGGTGGCCCTCGGCCTCACGTTCGGCGTCGCCGGCGCCTTCGTGCTGACGCGGTGCATGCGAGGGCTGCTCTTCGAGATCAGCCCCACGGATCCGGCTACCTTTGTGTGCGTGTCGCTTCTGCTGGCCGGCGTAGTGCTGCTGGCCTGTTACCTCCCCGCCCGCCGGGCGGCGCGGATCGATCCGATGGCGGCGCTGAGGTACGAATAGGAGAACGATATGGGAACGTTGTGGCAAGATGTTCGGTACGCTGTGCGGATGCTCAAGAAGTCCCCGGGCTTCACGGCGATTGCGCTGGTCACCCTGGCCATCGGCATCGGGGCTAATACGGTCATGTTTGGCCTGGTCAATGCACTCATGCTGCGACCGGCCAACGTGAAGGATCCGGACCGGCTGGCGGGCTGTCGGACTCGCGGTCCCTATTCTTGGTTTCTTTACGCTGACTATGTGAATCTGCGTGACGACAACCCGATCTTCAGCGACCTCATGGCGCACGGCTGGGAGTCACGATCCGTCATGTTGCAGCACGGAGACAGCACCCGGTGGGCCTCCGCGATGTTCGTATCCGCGAACTACTTCTCCACCTTGGGAGTGGCGCCCGCACGAGGGCGAGGTTTTGGGCCGCAGGAGGAGCGGATGGGGGCGGAGCCGGTCGTCGTTCTCAGCCACCGCACCTGGCAACGGCAAGGCGGCGATCCGAACATCGTGGGCGCGCAAGTGTCCATCAACGGTTTATTCTGTCGGGTGATCGGCATCGCTCCGGAGCGGTTTGCGGGAACCGCACTGATTGGACCGGACTTGTGGCTTCCTCTCGGAATCTACGGTCTCGTCACCAGGTATTCTCTCTGGAGCGGCGTGAGCAAGGCTACGCCGGCCGACATCGCAAGCGATGATTGGAATTATCCCCCGCTGCTGATGGTCGGACGACTCAAGCCCGGTCTGAGTTGGTCCGCCGCGGAGGCACGCCTGCCCGCTTTGGCTTCGCGCCTCAAGGAGAGATTCCCAAACCGAAGGGAGATGAACGGCACGCTCTACCTCCATCGGTTGGGCAGATTGAATGCGTACGCGGGCAATGACCGGAAGCTGGTGTCCGGCAGCAGCCTGTTCCTGATGGGGGTATCCGCGATTATCCTGCTCATCGCCTGCATGAACCTCGCGAACATGTATGTGATCCAAGGGGCCTCCCGGCATCGCGAGATCGCCATTCGCATGGCCCTTGGCGGAGGGCGGATGCGGATCGTACGCCAATTCTTCATCGAATCCCTCCTGGCGGCACTGCTCGGGGGGACCTTGGGACTGGTCCTTGCTTTCTGGGGCGTGAAGGTTCTGAACGTTCTGTTGGCGGCGCTGTGGTTTTCCGTCGGGACAGGCCTTGCTATAGAAGCGGCCATCGACGCCCGTGTTCTCGCTGCTACGCTGGGCTTCTGCCTGATCGCCGCGCTGCTGTCGGGGCTGCGACCGGCCCTGCGGCTGTCCCGTCGGGATGTCACCGATGACCTCAAGGAGTGCAGGGGCAGTGCCTTGCGGTCCGCCGCACGAGGACGTCGAATCATCCCTCGCGGCCTGTCCGTCGCATGCCAGGTTGCTCTATCCGTCGCGCTCGTGATGAGCGCCAGCCTGCTCACCCATAGCGCGTGGAAGGCCGCGCGTATGACCCCCGGCTACAGCTTCGATGATAAGCTGCTGATCGAGGTGGAGCCGCGTCGAGCTGGCTATGATCGTGCCGGAAACATGCAAGTTTGTGAGCGCCTCATGGACCACTTGGGCGCCCTGCCGGGGGTGCAGGCCGTCGGCCTATCTACTTCCAAGCCCTTCGAATCCAGGGGGAAGGCCATCCGTGAATACGGGACAGAAGCAGATGACGAGGCGAGCGGTGAGGGACGGTGGGTCAGCAGCGGCGTTCGACCCGTTGGCGGGGACTATCTTGAGGCCGTAGAACTGCCGCTTCTCCGGGGCCGGTACTTCAGCCGCATGGAAAGAGCCACCGACGCTCCGGTCGTCATCATCGACGAGGTGCAGGCCCGCCGGTTTCGACCCGACGGAAATGCGCTGGGTTGCCTGATCTCCGGGCTCGGCCCTGCGCCGCGGGAAGTCATCGGAATTGTGCCCGGGCTGCGGAGCTCCCTGTTTGAGACAGAGATTTCTGCCCACGTCTATATACCGATCGGACGAGACCTGGAGTCATTTGACAACCCTGTCTATATCAATGTTCGAACGACAGGCAGCGTGCCCGGGGGCGAGACAGCCCTGTTGCAGAACATCCGGGAAGGGATTCGCGCAGTAGCCCCCGACGTGGCGATCTTGTCGCTGATGACCCTGTCGGAGTACCATCGCCAGAGCCGTGAGGTCAGGCAGATGCAATTGGTAGCGGGTCTCGCCATGGCATTCGGAGCAATGGCCTTGTTCCTGGCGGCCCTGGGGATCTACGCGGTCAAAGGTTACATGGTGGCCGCCCGGACGCCTGAGATTGGGATCCGTATGGCCCTGGGCGCCACCAGCGGGAAGATTCTAAGACTGGTGCTCCGCGAAGGTGCCGCGTTGACCCTGGCAGGATTATTCACTGGGACGCTGCTGGCGTTCAGCGCCGCACGTGTGATGAGGCATGGTCTCGTCGGCGTCGATCCCATCGATCCGGTGAGCATCGTCATGACCGCAGCCCTGCTCGGTGTCACGTCGCTGCTGGCCGGCTGGCTCCCCGCCCGCCGGGCGGCGCGGATCGATCCGATGGCGGCGCTGAGATATGAATAGGAGGGATTGGCTATGACACTGCAAGACATTAGATATGGCGTCCGCATGCTGAGGAAGAGTCCAGGCTTCACGGTCGTGGCGGTGCTGTCACTCGCCCTGGGTATTGGCGTCAATACGGCGATCTTCAGTCTGACCAACGGCATCCTGTACAAGTCTTTGCCGGTTCGTGATCCCGAGGAGTTGCGTGTGATCAACTGGACCTGTGACAGAATTCATAATCCGCTTAAGATGCGCGATCTTCAAGGGTTATACAGACTCACCAAGCCTGGTAAGCACTCCCACGGTTCCTTCCCGTATTTCACATATCTGGATTTCGTCAGGCAGACACAGGGTTTCTCCGATCTTTTTGCCTTTTCCGACGGTGGGTATTCCGTGACGATCAATGCAGGCGGCGTTCCGACTTCGGCAATTGCGCGGATGGTGTCAGGCAACTTTTTCAGGGGCTACGGTGCACCGGTCCTGATTGGAAGACCGATTACACCCGAGGATGACCGCCGTGACGCCCCGCCGGTGGCCGTCCTTACCTATCCTCTCTGGCAACGCGTCTTTGGTCTCGACCCTCAGGTCATAGGCCAGACTCTCACAGTGGGCAAAACAGGTTTCACTATCATTGGCGTACTGCCTCGTCGTTATATTGGCCCCCTGGCCGGTCAAAGTCGAACCGATTTCTATGTACCCCTAACGGCTCTGCGGCAACTTCTGCGCGAGACGTGGTTGGACGAAGATGACACATGGTGGGTCCAGATGATGGGGCGGTTGGCTCCCGGCGCCGATGAGACTCATATTCAGGCATCATTGGAGCCTCTGTTCAGTCAAGTTGTGAATCGCTCCGGGGCGGAGATGGACCGGCCTGGGATCGTGTTGAAGAAAGGTCATCAAGGGATATTGCGTAGTCGCCGAAGGACGGCTGAACCCGCATGGGCCCTGCAGATCGTGGTGGGCCTGGTCCTGCTGGTCGCCTGCACGAATCTGGCCGGCCTGCTTCTGGCTCGGGGGGCGGCCCGTCAACAGGAGATGGCCGTGCGGGCGGCGCTGGGTGCCGGGCGGTGGCGTCTCATACGTCAGTCACTCACGGAATGCATGATCCTGTCGTTGGGAGGGGTCTGTCTCGGATTGGTGCTGTCCATATGGATTAGAGAGGTAGTAACCGGTCTTGTCTTTGACCCATCAAGCAATCGATACTTCGACACACGGATTGATGTGAATGTTTTGATGCATGCGCTGGGCGTTGGCGTGGTCACCACCTTATTGTCCGGTCTTTTTCCCGCCTTGCGTGCCGGCCGCACCGATCCCTCGGCCGGGCTCAAAGAAAGCGGCAGTCGCGGTGCCCCGCGGCTTCGCCTGGGCAAGGTGCTCGTCACAGCCCAGATGGGTATGTCCGTCCTATTTGTCGTGGTCGGCGGGCTCCTGTGTCGAACCCTGGTCAATCTCTATCGGATCGATCCTGGATTTGACACGGAGAATCTCTTATTGGTTCCCATTGACCCTGGCGAGTCCCTGTTCCCCCACAAAGATGAGCAGCTCTTTCTTGACTCGGTGCGTCAGCAGATTGCGGGCATCCCCGGCGTCCGGTCCGTCGCCCTCTCAAATACGACATTGACGGGTGGATCAGGATGGGTCCCGGACATATCGATTCCAAGCCATCCCGATGCAAGGCCGCGCGAGTTAATTGCGCTGAGCGTGAGTGAGGGATACTTTACGACCATGGGGATTCCCCTGCTGAAGGGGCGCGACTTCCGGGTAACGGATACGAGGGACTCCGAGCATGTCGTCATCGTCAACGAGGAATTCGGACGTTTGTGTTTCCCAGACGAGAATCCCCTGGGCCAGTCCATCGGGATTGATGGTGTACAACATAGAATCGTGGGTCTGTGCAGGAACCACAAGTATTGCGGCCTGCGCCGAGGCATTTCACCGACTCTTTATCGACCGTATAGCCAATACGAGCTGTCCAGTATAATCTGCGTGATACGCAGTGTGCTTTCACCTTTGTCTCTGGTGCCTGCCGTGCGCAGGGCGGTGGCGGAGATCGACCGCAACCTGCTTTTGGAGGGGATCACGACGCAGAAACTCGCTATCAAAGAATCGCTTCGCGTAGAACGGCTTATGACATCGCTTATTGGCAGTTTTGCCCTGCTGGCCCTGGCGTTGTGCTGCATCGGCCTGCACGGACTGATGGCCTACAATGTCGCCCGACGAATCAGTGAAATGGGCATTCGCAAGGCATTGGGCGCCCGTCCCTGGGACGTAGCCTGGCCGGTCCTGCGCGAAGCCCTGATACTCGCGGCCCTCGGCGTAGCTATCGGTTTGCCTGTCGCTCTGGCCTTGGTTCGTGTGGTCCGGTTCCTTTTCTACGGCATCGAGCCTCATGATCCTTTTACGATGATCGGGACCATTGTGATTATGCTCACGGTCGCAGCCCTGGCCGCCTGGATACCTGCCCGCCGGGCGGCAAAGATCGATCCCGTGGAAGCATTGAGATGCGAATAGGAGAGAAAAATGAGAACGCTCTGGCAAGACGTATGTTACGGTCGGCGTATGCTGGCGCGGAGCCCCGGCTTCACGGCCGTCGTGACCGTCATCCTGGCCATCGGTATCGGGGCAACGACCGCGATGCTCAGCATCGTCGACGCCGTTTTGCTGCGACCGCCCCCGTACGACGACCCGAAGAGCCTCGTACATCTGTACCGGGCCAAGACAGGCGACGACTCCGATCGTGGTCTTGCATCTTACCCGGACTTCGTCGAATGGAGGAATCAAAGCACCGTCTTTGAGCACGTGGCGGGCTACACGACCGCCGGGTTTCTGCGGGCAGCGTCCGAAGCCCGGCGCGAGAAGGTCCTGGGGTTGGCCGTTTGCCAGGAGTACTTCTCGGTGTTGAATGTCCAGCCCACGTTGGGACGACTGTTCGCGCCTGAGGAGGCGCAACGGGGGGGCGAGCCGGTTGTACTCATCGGCCACCACTTCTGGCAGAACTGGTTCGGCGGCGCTTCTGACGTGGTGGATCAGCCGATCATTCTGGACGAGAAGGTGTACACTGTCGTCGGCGTGCTCCCCGCCTCCCGGCGCTACATCGACCATGACTGCCACCTGTGGCTTCCTCTTATTCCTCTTATGTCGCTCTGGGGGCAGGACGAGGGCGATCGGGACTATACATGCATCTCGGCCATAGCGCGTCTGAAGCCGGCCATGACCACGGCGCAAGCCCGCGCGGAGATGGATCTCATTGGCAGACGTTCGGCGAAGGCATATCCTGTCACGAACGCCGGTACGACCGTGTCGGTAGTCCCCGTTGCCGATGAGCACAGAAGGATCGTCGGACAGGACCGTCGGGTCTTCTTCATCGCGCAGGGTATCGTCACTTTCGTGCTGCTGATCGCCTGTCTTCACGTGGCGAGTCTGTTGCTGATCCGGTCCGGGGCCCGTGAGAAAGAGATCGCCATCCGTGCGACGTTGGGCGCGCGGCGGCTTCGTCTGATTCGGCAATTGCTGACGGAGGGCACTTTGCTGGCACTGCTCGGCGGGATGGTTGGCCTGCTGCTGGCGCACTGGAGCCTCGGCCTGATCGCGGTGCTCAGATCGGGACCGAGTTCCTCGTACGTGGCAAAGCAAATTCAGGAACTGATCCCCCGGTTCCTTGATTTTCAGATCGATGCGCGGACGCTTCTCTACACTCTGGGGGTCTCGCTCCTGACGTGCAGCGTATTTGGAATACTGCCCGCGATATGGGGATCTAACGTCAACCTGAACCGATCGCTGTCGACGGGAAGGGCACCGGGTCAGGGGAAGCGCTTTGGCCGTATGCGTTCCGTCCTTGTGGTTGTTGACGTGGCCATCGCGTTCGTGCTTCTTATCGGTGCCGGTCTGCTCGTCAACAGCTACGCGCGCCTGAACATCGGCATCGGGTACGACCCCGGCAAGGTGCTCAGCGCGGATCTTCGTCCGGACGAGAGCGGGCCTCCGTATTCGCACTTCGAGCAACGTCTGGCCCTCTTCGAGCGAATCCTGGAACGCGTCAGACACATGCCCGGAGTCCAGTTCGCCACCGTGGCCGACCAGTCACCCGCGTGGGGAGGGGGCAGTAACCAGCGTTTCGAGATCGAGGGATTCTCACCTTCTGAATTTGACCCGGAAGACGAGGAGAGATTCCCTTCCATTCGGTGGCGTCAGGTATCTTCTGACTACTTCCGTGTCCTTCAGATTCCACTGTTGAAAGGGCGGCACTTCACGGATCGTGACAGGCCGGGCGCTTCGGCGGTGGCCATTATCAGTAAGTCGATGGCGCGACGCTTTTGGCCGGGGCAGGACCCGATCGGCAAGCACCTCACGGAAGCAGAAGCGCGGCGCGGCGAGGGCCCGCCGGTGCGTCGCGAATATCGCGTTGTGGGCGTGGTTGGCGACACGCGGCATTTCACCGATCCGAAAACCGGTCCGCCGGCGCCGGTGATCTACGCCTCGTATTCCCAGACCGAGTGGGGAGGTTACATGAGCCTAATGCTCCGGACGAAATCCGATCCGCGAGGACTGGCGAAGGCCCTGCGGAGCGAGGTGCTCGCTGTCGAGGGAAACATGGAGATCCGCTGGGTCTCACGATTGTCGGACGTCATTGCCGAATACATCTCGCCGCAGCGCTTCAACATGCTTTGTCTGTGTGCGTGTGCCGGCGTCGCGCTGATCCTGGCAGCGGTCGGCGTGTATGGCACTACCGCGTACGCGGTGTCGAGACGGACGCATGAGATCGGCATCCGCATGGCCCTCGGCGCCCGCAGCACCGATGTTATGGGAGCGGTGCTGCAACGGGGCCTCAAGCTCACACTCATCGGCCTGACCATCGGTCTGGCCGGCGCATTGGGCGCGACAAGGATCATTCGCAGCCTCCTGTACGATGTCAGTCCCACCGACCCGCTGACATTCGGATGCGTGTCGTTGCTCCTGGCCGGCATGGCCCTGCTGGCCTGTTACCTCCCCGCCCGGCGGGCGGCGCGGATCGATCCGATGGAGGCGCTTAGATATGAATAAGAGAGTCCAAAGTCCAGAATCCACCGTTCAAAGTGGCATACGAACAAATCTGAATACCGTAGGATTGGCAATCGTTATCTTGCTTATGAGCTCCTTGGCGTGCGGCGATGTGGAAAAGGTCACCGTAACAGTACAAGCCGACAAGCCTGGCGCGAAGATTAGTCCTACGATGTGGGGTGTGTTTTTTGAGGACATTAATTTTGCGGCGGATGGCGGTGTGTATGCAGAACTTGTAAAGAATCGCTCCTTTGAGTTTCCTAATCCGATGATGGGCTGGAGCAAAATCCCTTCTGGCAGCACACTAGGTATGATCGAAATCCTCGACCGGAATCCATTCATCGATGCAAATCCGCATTACCTGCGTATAAAGGCGGATGGCAAGGATTTTGGTGTTTCCAATGAAGGCTTGCGCGGCATGGGCATTCGCGCAGGTGACAAGTATGTGTTTTCAGCTCAGGTCCGCGCCGTTCAAGGTCAGCCAGCATTGCGCATCGTACTGGTCGGAAGTGACGAACGCAAACTGGCCGAGGCGAAGCTTGACGGATTCACGAAGCAGTGGAAGAAATACTCCGCGACCTTGTGCGCCGCTGCTACTGAGTCAAAGGCACGGTTAAACATATACGTTGAAGGGCCCAGCGGGATAGATATTGATATGGTTTCGCTCTTTCCGGAGAAAACATGGAAGAACCGTCCGAATGGCCTGCGCGCCGATCTCGTCCAGATGATTGCTGACCTGAAACCCGGCTTCATCAAGTTTCCCGGCGGGTTCCTCACTGAAGGTCGCCGGCTTGACAATCGCTACCAGTGGAAGGCAACCATCGGCGATCTCGCGGAAAGGAAGCTCATGATTAACGCCTTTAACGAGTTTAGGCCTCGTCCCACGCCCGACTACTTCCAGTCGTACGGCCTGGGATTCTTCGAGTACTTCCAGTTGTGCGAAGACCTCGGTGCCGAACCGCAGCCGGTGCTCAACTGCGGCATGGCCGCCCAGTTCTCCGGCCAAATGGCGCCGTTGGACCAACTTGAACCCTACATCCAGGACGCACTTGACCTGATTGAGTTCGCCAATGGCCCTGCAACTAGCCCATGGGGGAAAAAGCGCGCAGAGATGGGCCACCCACAACCGTTTGACCTGAAGACAATCAGGGTGGGCAACGAGCAAGTGGGTCCGCACTACATCGAACGTTATGAACAGTTTGCTAGGGTGCTTAAGGCGAAGCATCCGGAAATCAAGCTCATCGCAGGCGTCGGGCCTGAACCTGACGACGACCGTTTCAAATTCGCGTGGGGCAAGCTGCGCGAGTTGAAGGCAGCCATTGTGGACGAGCACGCTCACAAGCAACCGGGCTGGTTCTTCGGCAACGCCGCACGTTTTGACAGATACGACCGCAAAGGACCAAAAGTCATGACAGGCGAATACGCCGCCCATTCGGAACCGGGCCTTATCAATCCAAATAATCGCAGTAATTTGGAATGTGCATTATCTGAAGCAGCGTTCATGACCGGCCTGGAACGCAATGCCGACATCGTGGTCATGTCCTGCTATGCGCCGCTTTTCGCCCATGTGGACGCCTGGCAATGGACGCCGGACTTGATCTGGTTCGACAATCTGAATGCATACGGCACGCCATCATATTACGTTCAACAGATGTTCAGTTGCAATGGTGGTGATGTTGTGTTGCCAGTAAGCTTACAGGTGCCGGAACCGCACACCCAGCGTCTTTATATCAGTGCTGTATGTGACAACATGACCAGTGAAATCATCATCAAAGCAGTCAATCCAACGAAAAATCCTATTGAAACCCAAATCAACCTATCCCGTGCTCGAGTAGCCTCACCTGCCAAAGCTATCATCCTGACCAGCCCAAAGCTGACGGATGAAAATTCCCTCGAAGCACCGAAAAACATCTTTCCTGTGGAGGGGATGATACAGAACGTGAGTGCTCCGTTCAATTATAGTTTCCGGCCGTATTCTTTTACAGTGCTACGTCTGTCAACAGAGTCTACCCAGGCCCGCCGAGCGGCGCGGATCGACCCGATGGTGGCGTTAAGATACGAATAGAATGGGAACGATGGAACACTGGAATAATGGAAGAACGGATTGCCACAGTGTCGCCCCTGCGCCATCCCAGCGCTCCAATGTGGAGGACGAATGATATGAGTACTCTGTGGCAGGATATCAGGTACGGCTGTCGGATGCTGGCGCAGAGCCCCGGGTTCACGAGCGCGGCGGTTCTGATTCTGGGGATTGGCATCGGCGCCACTACGGCTCTGCTCAGCGTGGTCGACGCCGTTGTGCTTCGCCCGTGCCCCTACAAGGATTCTGACCGTCTCGTGTGGGTCGGCGAGACCAACCCGGAACGCACGCGGCGGAACATGGTCTCGCTGCCCAATTTCTTCGACTGGCGGGAACAGAGCCGGGTCTTTGAGCAACTCGTCGCGGCCAATCGTCGTGGGTGCGTGGTGCGGGGCACCAGCAGGACGGAGAAGAGCGATGTCATGCTGGTGTCCGAGGGCTTTTTTTCCGTGTTGGGCGTCCAGCCGGTGCTGGGCCGGCTGTTCCTGCCGAGTGAAGAGAGGCCCGGAGGGCAGCGCGCGGTGATCCTTAGCGAAGGCCAATGGCAACACTGGTTCGCGGGCGATCCGAACGCCATCGGCAAAACGCTGGTCCTCGACAGGGACGTTTACACGGTGGTCGGGGTCCTGCCCGATGAATTTCGCTGGGTTTTTTGTCGCGAGGCCTACGGCTTGTGGGTGCCGATGGCCCTTGAGACTGTGGATGAGTCGCGCCGGAGCTCGCGGGGCACGGATGTCGTCGGGAGGCTCAAGCCGGGCATCGGCGTTCGTGAGGCCCAGGCGCAGATGGATGTCATTGCCGACCGCCTGGCCCGTGCGCACCCGGAGGTGCTGGCGGATGTCGGAGTCCTGATTGTTCCGATGCACGAAGCCTACCGGATGGCGGTCGGGCGAACGGGCAACGTCGGCATCCTGATGATCCTGCTGGGGATCGTCGGGGGCGTGCTGCTGCTCGCCTGTCTGCATGTGGCGAGCTTGCTGATGGCTCGATCCGCGGCGCGCGAGAGGGAAATCGCCGTCCGTGCGGCCCTGGGGGCTCACCGTCTTCGCCTGATCCGGCAGTTGCTCACGGAGAGCGTGCTGCTGGCGGGCCTCGGGGGGCTGCTGGGAATGTTGCTGGCACACTGGGGTGTGCAACTGCTGGCGACAACCGGGGATGACGTGGTCCGACTCATCCCCTGGTTCGTCGATCCCCGGATCGACGGTCGATCCCTTCTCTACGCCCTGGCTGTGTCCCTGGCGACGTGCGGACTGTTCGGCGCGCTGCCGGCAATCTCGATTTCCCGAGTCAATCTGAGCCGATTTCTCGCCGCAGGGAGGACAGCCGGGCGGGAGCCTCGCTTCCGCCACATGCGAGCGGCCCTTGTGGTCGGCGACGTGGCGGTTGCCTTCGTGCTGCTCGTCATGGCGGGCCTGGTGATCAATACCTATGCCCATGTTCTGTACTTCGATCCGGGAGTCAACCCGAAGAACGTCCTGACCGTGGATGTCGGTCTCGATACGAAGGTGCCTCCGTATTCCGAGCCCGAGCGACGAGCCGCGTTCTTTCAGCAGGTGCTGGAGCGAATGCAGCGTCTGCCTGGCGTGGAACAGGCCGCGGTCGCGAACGTCACCCCCGCATGGCCCGGCTACAACTCCAGCATGTTCCGCGTGGACGGACGGCCCGCCGACGAAGATCAAGTGGTTCTCCGGCGCACAACGGTCTCCCCCGACTATTTCCGCCTGCTGGAGATTCCGCTTCGCAGAGGCAGACCTTTCACCGAGCGCGAGACGGCGCCCCCCGCGGCGGTGGCGATCATCAATGAATCGCTGGCGCAGCGCCTCTGGCCCGGGCAGGATCCCGTCGGCAGGCACATCGTACAAATGACAAACGACCCTGCCGGACCAGTGTCTCGCCAGATCGTCGGGGTGGTGGCAGATGTCAAGCACTACCTCAAGTTCTTCCTCGGTATGATGCCGGAGGAGGCCAGGAAGATGTTCGTTGGAGTGTCTCCTGATGATGTCGTGTACGTTCCCGGCTACGAAGACGCTTTGATGGTGCGTACGGCAGGTGTTCCCGGAAACATGACGGCTGCCCTGCGACGGGCGATCTTTGCAGTGGACAAGGATGCCGTGGTGTCCAACGTCTCCTTTCTGGAAGACGAGATCGGGGCGCTCTTCTGGCTGCAACGGTTCAGCACGTTCTTCCTCGGCGTGTTTGCGGCGGTGGCGCTGACCCTGACCAGTATCGGCATTTACAGTGTCGTGGCCTATGTCGTATCCCGGCGTACCCGTGAGATTGGCGTTCGCATCGCCCTGGGCGCAAAAGGCAGCGATGTGGTGAGGGGGATTCTGGGACAGGGCTTCCGGCTCGCGCTTGTGGGTGTCGTCATCGGCGTGGCTGGCGCTCTGCTCGTGACGAGGACCATCTCCCGCCTCCTGCACGATGTTAGTCCGACCGATCCGCTGACGTTCGCGTGCGTGGCGGTGCTTTTGGCCGGCGTGACCCTGGCGGCCAGCTACCTCCCCGCCCGCCGGGCGGCGCGGATCGATCCCATGGTGGCGCTGAGATACGAATAAAGGAGAGACAAATGCAAACTCTATGGCACGACATACGGTATGGACTTCGTCAGTTGCGTAACAGCCCCGGTTTCACGGCGGTCGCGGTGCTGGCACTGGCCCTGGGCGTTGGAGCGAATACGGCGATCTTCAGTATGATCAACGGTATCCTGTACAAGTCTTTGCCGGTACGCGATCCGCATGAGTTGCGTGTGATCAACTGGACATGTGATCCGACTCATAATTGGCCTATGATGCGTGATCGTGAAGGAGACTTCGGACGCCCCAAGTCTAATATGCTCTACAACGGATCGTTCCCATATCCTGCATACCAAGACTTCGCTGAACAGGCACAGGGATTCTCCGATATTTTTGCCTTTTCCTACTCTCGGAACATGACGATCAATGCAGGCGGCGTTGCGATTTTGGCACATGCGCAGATGGTATCGGGCAACTTCTTCAGGAGCTACGGCGCACCAGTCCTGATTGGCAGACCGATCGCACCCGAAGATGACCGCCCTGACGCACCGCCGGTGGCCGTCCTCACCTATTCTCTTTGGCAACGCGTCTTTGGTCTCGATCCTCACGTCATTGGCCGGACTCTCACGGTAGGTGACACAGGTTTTACCGTTATTGGCATACTCCCTCGCCACCACGTAGGTCCCTGGGGCGGTCAATATCGCATCGATTTCTACGTGCCCATGACGGCCCAGGCTCGACTTACGGGTGAAGATGAGAGGTTGAGTTCTGATAATGCGTGGTGGGTTCAAATGATGGGGCGACTGGCTCCCGGGGCCGATGAGGCTCAGGTACAGGCCTCATTAGAGCTTCTATTCAGTCATGTTGTCAATCGCTCTGAAACAAAATTAGACCGGCCTGGGATCTTGTTGCGGAAAGGGCGGCACGGCGTAGTGACTGAACGCCAACGGACGGCTTGGCTCTTATGGTATGTATTGCCTGGGGTGGGTCTGGTCCTGCTCATCGCCTGTATGAATCTGGCAGGTTTGCTCCTGGCTCGGGGGGCGGCCCGTCAACATGAAATGGCCGTGCGGGCGGCGATAGGCGCCGGACGGTGGCGTCTCATACACCAGTCACTCACGGAGAGCATGATTCTGTCACTAGCGGGTGTCTGTCTCGGATTAGTATTTTCTACATGGATAAGAGCAGCGCTGACCGGTTATATCATTGATCCGTCAAGCAATCAACACTTCAACCTGCGGATGGATATGAATGTTTTGATCTTTGCGCTGGCCGTCGGTGTGATCACCGCCTTATTGTTCGGCCTTTTTCCGGCATTGCGTGCTGGAAACACCGATCCGTCGGCAGCGCTCAAAGAGGGCGGAGGCCGCGGTGCGCCCCGGCTCCGCATGGGGAAAGTGTTGGTCACGGCACAGGTGGGTTTGTCCGTCATTCTCGTCGTGCTCGGCGGGCTCCTATGCCGGACCCTGATCAATTTCTACCGAACGGATACGGGATTTGACATGGAGAATCTCTTGTTGGTTCCAACGAGACCTTCCCAGTCCCTGTCCCCTCCGGATGATTATAAATTTTTCTTTGATTCCGTACGTCAGAAAATTGCAGGAATCCCCGGCGTCCGGTCGGTCGCCCTTTCAAATTGGACATTACTGGAAGGAATGGGAGAAAACCCTGACGTATCGATCCCCGGCCATCCCGATGCAGAGTCGCGCGAGTCACTTCTACTGATCGTGAGTGGCGGATACTTTGCAACCATGGGAATCAACCTGCTGAATGGACGCGACTTTCGTCCTACGGACACAGGAAATTCCAAGCGTGTCGCCATCGTCAATGAGGAATTCGGACGTTTGTTCTTCCCGGATGAGAATCCTCTTCTCCGGTTCATTATGATTAATGGTAAACAACATCAAATCGTAGGTGTCTGTCGTAACCACAATTGTCAGCACTTGCGTTACGGCATTTCACCGACTCTTTATATGCCTTATGCACAAAATAGGAAGTTCTCTATGACCTATATTATACGCAGTGTACTTCCACCGATGTCTCTGATACCTGCTGTGCGTAAGGCTATGGCCGATATCGATCGGAACCTTCCAATTGAGGGGATTACAACACAGAAAATCTTACTAAAGAAGTCTCTTAGATATGAACGCCTTTTAGCCTCTCTTTCCGGGAGTCTTGCCTTCCTGGGTTTGGCACTGTCCTGCATCGGCCTGTATGGGATCATGGCCTACAACGTAACGCGACGAACCGGTGAAGTGGGCATCCGCAAGGCTTTGGGTGCCCGTCCCTGGGACGTGGCCTGGCCGATCTTGCGAGAGGCTCTGACGCTCGCGGGCATAGGTATAGCCATCGGCCTGCTTGTCGCATGGGCTGTGGTCCGCGTGATCCAGAGTTTTCTCTATGGCGTCAGTCATCATGATCCTATCACGATGATAGGAACCGTCGTGATTATGCTCACGGTCGCGGCCCTGGCCGCCTGGATACCCGCCCGCCGTGCGGCGAAGGTCGATCCAATGGAAGCGTTAAGATATGAATGAGGTAAATTATGAGCAGACATTTAATACGACAGCAAGCGTCAAATGCGGTTATTCACACATGGGCCGGGCTGCTGCTACTCATGGGCGCAATAGGTTGCGGGCTGCCGGAAGCGACGCTGCCGCCGGGGATGGAGAAAGCCACGGCAAACCTGGACCAGATCGAGACGATCCGGCTTGAGGAGCAGTCGCGGTCCGAGCCGGTCACTATCGAACAGGCCACCGAACAGTTGGCCAAGGAGGTGACAGAGCCCAACGAGGCCCGGCCTGCGGTGGAACTGACGCTGGAAGAGGTCCGTGCGGCGGCCCTGTCCAATAACCTGGACCTGAAGGTCGAGCTGGTCGATCCGGCGATAGCGCAGCAGAGCGTCGATGCCGAGCGGGCCAAGTTCGAGTGGGCCTTCTTCGGCTCGGGGCAGTACGCCAGGAGCGAATCCACCGACGGCAATGATACGTTCTCGGCCCGTTTTTACGATGCCGGGATCGACGTGCCGCTGCAAACCGGCGGCTCGATTGCGGCCGGCGTACAAGCCACTGACGCGGACCCTGTCGCGGATGCCGCCGTCAGCGTCTCTTATATTCAATCCCTGCTCCGCGGTGCGGGGACCCGCGTGAACACCTATTCTATCCAAACGGCCGCCCTTCAGAAAGGAATCGTGGACGCGGACACGAAGCTGCGGGCGATATTCATCCTGGGAGATGCGGACATCGCCTATTGGGATCTCTACGCGGCGCGGAAGGACTTGGACGTTCGCCGCGAGCAGTACAAGCTGGCTCAGGATCAACTGGAGCATGCGCGGCGCAAAGTGGCCTCCGGCTCGGCTGCCAAAATCGAGATCGTGCGGGCCCAGGCCGGTCTCGCCAGCCGTTTCGAGGATGTCATCAACGCCGAGACCGGCGTCCGCGACCGCGAGCGCGACCTCAAACGGATCATGAACCGCCCGGACCTGCCGGTCAATTCCCCGACCGGCATCATTCCCCTCACGGAGCCCGATCCTCGCGGATTGGACCTGGATCCCGAGAGGCTGGTCGAGGCGGCTCTGGCGAACCGCATGGAAATGGCCCGACTCGAGCTGAATTTGGCCGTCGACGACATTGGCGTGGAGCTGGCCCGCAACGACAAGCTGCCGCGGCTCACTCTTGACTACACCTACGCCGCCAGCGGACAATCACGTCGGGTCGGCAGCGCCCTGGAGAGCATCTTCGACAGCCCCTCCGAGGATCACACTGTCGGCCTGTCCACGCTGATCCCGCTGGGCAACCGCGCCGCCGAGGCACGCTTCAGGCAGGCCCGCCTGCAGAGGATCAGGACGCAAATCAGCCTGGAGCAATTGCGCCAGAACATACGCCAGCAGGTCTACCAGGCGGCGGACGGGCTGCAGCAGAACTGGCGTCGCATCCTGGCGGCCGATCAGGGGACCGTGGCAGCGTACCGTGACTATAAGGTGGAGCAATCTCAATTCCAGTTGGGCATCAGGACCAGCACCGACGTGCTCCTGGCGGCCTCACGCCTCGCGGACGCGCAGTTGCGACGGATCCGTGCGTTTGCCGGGTACGAAATTGCCCAGATCAGGCTCGCCGGCGCTACCGGCACGCTCCTCGGACACGGCCGCATCCAACTGGAACCGGTCGTCCTTGAAGGAAAGTAAAACAGCCAGGATCACGAGGCACTCGGCCAAACCGTCTAATCGTGCAATCCGAACTGGCCCGTATCGATCCAGGCGTTGTCGATCAGGGACCACCAGTCGACCGCCAGGCTTCTCAGCACATAGTCATATGGAAGCCACCCGTATCCGCCGTCGCCCCAGTCGGTCCCCCAGGAGTTCCTGATCAGCAGAGCGCCTTTCGTTTCCTTCGCTCCCGGGTCCGCGTGCTTGATGGTCCGCTTGTCGTCATATCCAACCGCATCGACGGCATGGCCTCCCTGTCGGCGATCGGACGGCATTGGAAACGGAATGTCGCCACTGTCCCCGGCCTGCACGATGGAGTCGAAAACGGTGAATCCAAACATTGCGGGAAGGCCGGCCGCCAGGTTGGTCCTGATGCGATTCAACAACTGCTGGCGACTCGTCCCGGGTGGATCGAGACGATAGTATTGCAGTGTCTTATAGTTCTGGCCGAACGCGTAGAGGAAAGCCGCAGGCTCGTCGTCGAACTGCTCTGGATTGTAGGGCCAGAATTCCTCGGGCGGCACACCGAAACACACCAATGCCTTCATCGTGGTGCGAAGGTAGGCCCCTGTATCTCCGGTCCACTGGAGCAGGTTGCGGGTCACCTTGTAGAGGAAGAGCCGAGATGCGTCAATGTGCTTGCCAAATGCCCGATTCTCGAAGTATTCGACCAGCCCCACCCCCGCGTGAGCCGTACAGGAACCGAGTAACTCCTGGTCTTCGATCTCTGAGAACCACTTGCGCAGGTCAACGCGGTCGCGCAGTGAGGGGGTCCTGGACGGCTTGGACCTGGGCCGCTTTTGCGCAGGTCCTGCGCCACCGACCGGTTGTGCGGCCTCCGCCCGCGAAAGCAGAGGTCCAACCTTCTCTTGCTCCGGTGTGAAGTCACGGAAATCCGGCAAGTCCGGACGCCAACCCATTCCGCGCTTCTCATTCCGTCGAATCGTGATTCTTTCCGTGGCGGTGTTCATAGTTTCGTTCCTCCAGTTCTCGTGAGTGATATTTGCCCGTCATGTGTTCACACGACCAATACGACATGCAAGAGAATCCTGAAGCGCTTGCCCGGAACACGGCCGCGCCGTGCACGGCCGGATCTTCATTCATCGATCCGGCGGTTCGGTTCTGTCCGGACGGCTTGCGCATAACGACCCGCAGGCCTTTCGCCCTCGCAATAGTGTCACGTCCACGCAAGTTGCTTCGTCAGAGGTGCAAGGACCGGGAATTCATGCCCCGATTGACGATATCGTCGACTATGGGACTGTCAAGCGAAAAAAGGAAACGTTACGGCAGGAAGAATGTCCAGAACCCGGCGGCCCCGTGTGTCGCGCCCACGGCCGGCGGAGGCCGGGACCGTCTCCATCCACACCCAAGTCCGGCCGCTTTGACCCCGCGATTCACTTCCCGGAGCGAAATGGTCCCAGCACCCGATATGCCTGAATCTGCACTGCTCAGCCTTGAGGACAAGCCGCAGTAACGCACACGGGTCGAACTCCTCGTGTGAGAAAGGACGTGGAGACAGCCTGGCACGGATTCGCCGCCGCCTTTTCGGTCCAGGACGACCTTAAGGATAATCCTTGCGCGAAGTGAGCACGAACCCCATTGAGAGGGCTCGAGCCTCCTTCTACGTTGGATGCGAAAGGGCAAGAGTGGCCACAATGAAGCTGTTCCAACTCGATGACTTGAGAGCCCTGACGGAACGACGGGAGTGGCCCTGCGTTTCGTTATGTTTACCGACGCATCGCACGGGAAAAGACACACGGGGAGACCCGATTCGCCTCAAGAACGCCGTGGGCATAGCAAAGGAATGGCTCCTCGAGGCCGGCTATTCCAAGGACCCGGCTGCTGAACTGCTGGCGCCGGCCGGCGATCTGGTCACCAGCCGGGACTTCTGGCTCCACCAAGCCGATGGTCTGGCGGTATTCCTCGCACCCGGCCTGTTCCGATACTATCGGGTGCCGCTGAGACTGCAGGACGATGTCGTCGTGGCGGACCATTTCTCGCTCAAACAGTTGGTGCCGCTGCTCACGGAGGACGGCCGGTTCTACGTGCTGGCGTTCAGCCGCAATCAAATCCGTTTCTTCGATGCGACGCGAACGAGTATCCACGAGCGAGACGTGCCTGACATGCTCAAGAGTATCAACGATCTCAGGCAATTCGACGATGCCGAGGAGCAGATCCAGGGGCACTCGATGCACCTGGTGCGCGGCGGCAAGATCGGTGTCATGTTTCACGGCCAGGGTAATGTAGCGGATATGGCCATATACAAGGCCGACGTGACTCGGTATGTGATGGCCGTCAGCAAGAGATTGGAGAAATACCTGGGTGCCCAGACGACTCCATTGGTCCTGGCGGCGGTGGAGTATGAGCAGTCATTCTACCGACGGGTGAACTCGTATCGTAACCTTCTGGAGAAAGGCATCGTCGGGAATCCGGACGAAATCAGCGCGGAGGAAATCCACCAGGCGGCCTGGGAAATTGTGGAGCCGCACTTCGCCGAAGCGAGAGGGACTGAACTGAGACACTTCGCAGACCTTTCGCGCACGGACAAGACTTCAGATCGTCTCGAAGACATTCTGCCGGCGGCGTTTCACGGGCGGGTTCGCACACTGTTCATACGGGCCAACACCCGCATCTGGGGTAAATTCGATATGGATAGCCTCTCGCTGGAGACGCACGACAACCCTGAGAGCAACGACGCCGATCTCATCGATCTGGCTACCATTCACGTGTTGCAGAGGAAGGGCACGGTCTATGCGCTGCGGGACCAGGAGATGCCCACGAAGAACCCGTATGCGGCGATCTTCCGGTATTGACCGGCCCTCGCCAACGCCCGTCGCACACCGATTATTGCCGAATTCTTCGTGGCAGAGTGTGCGTATCCGGTGGCGTCATCAAGGCCGAGAGCCTTGGCGATGGTTCCTACATACGCAGGTGAAGCCATCGCCGACAAGCGAATTGTGTGCGGCGTTCCTGCCGGCTCCCGGAAACCCGTACCCTTCGAGCACCTCGGCGATCGCATACGGCAGCGGGACGGGGTATCGCTCCGCGCGATCATGAGCGGCCTGCGCATGGGCGCTCAAGCGCTCCGCCATCTCCCAGATGGCCCAGGCGCAGGGGGCAGGGGCCCGGCCGTCGATCTCGAACGCCTTGAAGCCGTTCTGGGCGAGGCAGTGTCTGAGCCGGTCTACGCCGCCTTTCATCGTGGCCCCCTGGTCGATGTGCCGGCCGTTGGCAATCATGGCCGGCGCGACAGGGCCCGAGTATTCGGCCCGCCACCACCTCGGCGCCCAATCACCGCCCTTCTGTTCCTCGTAGGCCCCGTCGCCGAGGAAAGCCACCAGTCGCTCTCCGGGCAGCGGCATGCCCACATAGTATAGCTCGGCCAAACCGAGACACCCGCCTTCCGTGATTCCGCCCGCGGTGTGAGGACTGACGTGGCTGCCGAGCGGGGATTCCGGGAACCCGTCGGGCCGGGGCTTGCTCAGATAGAAATCGCGCACGAACCGGGTCAGGCCCTCGTCGGTCAGCGAGTATCGTTTCGCGTGGGCCTCGGTCACGTTCCCGACGATCAGGTTGGTGGCGCCGTAAGGCGTTTCCTCGCATGCCCTCATGGGCACACTACAAACGGCCCGCCCCCTCGAGCACCTCTTTGACACGCTCGTCCATGTCTCTCTGGTCCGCGGCGAAGCTGTTCAGGCCGGCCAGATTCATCAGGCTGTCGAGCCCCAGGGACCGGTCGGCTAACCGATCGGCCCAGTTGCTCAACTTGGGAATCTTGCCCTCCGCGGCGCTGGTGGCAACTTCCTGGTTGCTCCAGCGAACCAGAAAATCACTGCACCCGTGCGCCTCGAAGAAATCGACCAGGCTTTCAGGGCTGAATGAATCGATATCCTCCCGGCCGAGAGCGTCGATGCACGCAACGAGCCTGTCGTCGATATGCCAGAGCGTGTCCAGCCCGACCGCCCCGGGATCGACGTCCTCGTTGATGCCGGGCGCATAGTCTTGGCCGAGCCGGCTTTCAATGGCCGGCAACTCATCTCTCCGATCTCGGAGTTGGCGTGCGACCTTCGGCGGCGCCGTGATCACATCGATGCCCGCCAGACTCACGTATTGCTCCCACGAGCGCAGGCTGGCCCCAATCTGAAGCGTTACGAGCCCGCGCCTCCGCCTCAGCGAGCGGACCGTCTGTTGCGAAGCGAGCGTCGCCTTCTCTCCGACGTAGTCCCCGCTGCCCAGGCCATTGTCGGCAACGAAGCTGTTCAAGCGGCCCAGGAAAACGTTCACGAAGTTTGGCTCGGCCACCCGCGCGATGACGTAGTTCTGACGCGCGGAGAAGCCGAGCGTATGATTGATGGGAATGCCTTCCTGCCGGGCCCGGCGAGTCGCCAGCAGGCCAGCCGGAGTGAAGGGAATCTTCACATAGAACCGCTCGGGGCAGACGGCATAATAGCGCCGCGCGTATTCGAACGACTGCTCGACCTCATGAGCCAGATCGGTATGCTCCTCGACGGAGACATAGGCATCGAACTGTTCGACCAGCCGCAGGGCATGGGTCGCGTTCAGGATGAAAGCCATCTCCAGCCGGAATTCCTGCTCGGTCAACTCGGGAAAGCCCGAGAGAAGATCGGCGGCCTCCGAGATCAGATTGTCATAGGTTCCCGTCTGCACCTCCCTGTTGAGCAGCGTGTTGTTGGTCGTCAGGGCCGAGAACTCCCGCGTCCACACCTGTCCGACCTCGTCGAAGTTGCCCGAGTCCAGCCACAGGCGGGTGCCCAGGTCGCGAAACCGTCTCCACAGATCGTCGGACTCGAACTGCGCCTCCGGTCGGCCATAATGCGGCGTGAAGTCCCTCCTGACAAAGTC
>CAYFUB010000815.1:0-8528 GCA_964346195.1 uncultured Pirellulales bacterium | reverse complement strand
TGTCATTCTGAGCGAAGCGAAGAATCTGGGCTGCGCACTTGAGAAACCCCTCATTCGATGGCCAGATGGTTCGGGGCCCCAAAACGCACTACTTCGCGTTTGGGGACCCCTTCGCTTCGCTCACCATGACAAGTCAGAGTGTCCTTTTGAGATAGTCTCTAAGAACCGTCGCTCGTCATGCGTTGCTTTGAAAGATGTCCCGCGGGCGAGGACGAGCGACGAAATTGCCATTCCCGTATTCGCTCGCGTTGCTTATAATGCCCGAGTTCATGAGCCGTGTGGATACGTGGGTGCCATGCCAGACGTAAAAGGAAAAAGACATATTGAGATGGATGAGCAGATTTACCAGATCAGCACGCTGGTGGCGGGCGATTTCTCGCTCCAGGAGGTGCTCGACAAGCTGGCCGAGGCGGCCGTCAAGATCGTCGGCGTCAAGGCGTGCTCGATCCGTCTGCTCGATGAAGAGACCAACGACCTGAAGATGCGGAGTACGTACGGGCTCAGCGAGGAATACCGCAACAAGGGCGTCGTCACGAAGGACGACCCGGTGATTACGGCGGCCTTTGCCGGGCAGGCCGTCGTGATCGACGATATGCGCGTGGACGACCGTATCCATTTCAAGGAGGCCACCAACCGGGAGGGCCTGGTCAGTCAACTCACGGTGGCCATGCAGTTTCGCAATCGGTCGATCGGCGTGCTGCGGCTGTACAGTCCGAAGCCCCGCAATTTCTCGGACAGCGATATCGTCGTGGCTCGTGCGGTGGCCTCGCAGTGTGCCGTGGCCATCACGAATGCGAAGCTGTATACCGAGGCCATCGAGGCCCAGCACTTTGCCGAGCAGATGCGGCTGGCCGGCCTGATCCAGCGGCGGATGATTCCGGAAAGACCGCCCCAGATCCAGGGTCTGGATATTGCGGCGACCTATATTCCCTGTTTTGACGTCGGCGGCGATTTCTATGATTTCCTGCGGATCGGCAGGGAGCGGCTGGTCATTACGATTGCCGATGTCATCGGCAAAGGCGTTCCCGCCGCCATCATGATGAGCTGGTTCCGCGGGGCGGTCCAGGCGTACACTGAAGGCTTCCGGGAAGTATCGCGCGATGTCGGCGTCATGACGGGTGACCTGAATAGTGGGCTGAGGTCCGCCGCCCGCACGAGAAATGCGATTGAGAATTTCAATAAGATGGCCTGCATGGAATGCCGCGAGGGCGAGTTCATCACGCTCTTTTATGCGACGATCGACGCCGCCGAGAAAACGATGACCTACTGCAACTGCGGCCACGAGCCGACGGTGCTTATCCGTGAAGGGCAGATGTGCGATCTGGCCCGGGGCGGATTGGTGCTCGGCGTGGATCCTCACGCCAGGTACGAGATCGAGACGGTGGAACTCAAAGATGGCGACTCCCTGCTGTTCTATACGGATGGGCTGGTTGACGCGATGGATTTCAACAGCGAGATCTGGGGCCGGGAGCGGATGCTGGAGGCGGTGAGGCAATTCGCGGAATGCTCCGCCGATCACGTCGTCCGCAACGTTCTGGCCTATCGCCGGCGCTTTGCGGGACTGGCCCGGCAGATCGATGATACGAGTCTCATCGCCGTGAGGGTCGGAGAGTCCCGCGATTGCGATGATTGCGTCGAGCATGAGGCCGTCGAAGGCGGCGTCCGCTCCGGCGCGAACGAAAAAGAGAGCCGATGAGTTCCTGATGGCAGAGCTTGTGATCACAATCGACGGTCCCGCCGCCAGCGGCAAGAGCACCATGGCGCGGCTCCTGGCCGAGAGGCTTGGCGCGACTTTCCTGGACACCGGCGCCATGTACCGGGCCGTGACCCTCGCCGCCGTCAGAGACCATGTCGAGTTGCGCGATGAAGAGCAGTTGGCCCGGGTGGTGGAGAGGCACCGCTTTGATTTCGAGGCGGCCCGGGGAAAGATGCTCGTGCGGATTGACGGCGAAGATGTCACCGAGGCGATTCGCGACAATGAGCTGACGGCCCAGGTGCGATACATCGCCTCGGCCGGGCGAGTGCGGGCCAGACTCGTCGAAATGCAGCGAGCCTTTGCCCGGAAGCATCGGCAGGTGGTGACGGAAGGGCGGGACCAGGGGACCGTAGTATTCCCCGACGCTACGATCAAGTTCTTCCTGACGGCGGGCGCGGCCGAGAGGGCCAGGAGACGAAAAGAGGAGTTGGATGCGAAGGGGCTCCCGGCCGACCTGGAGCAGATTCGCGAAGCCATCGAGGCCCGCGACAGGAGCGACGAGAATCGGGCCGTCGGGCCTTTGAAGGCGGCCCCGGATGCGATCAGGGTCGACACGACCGGCCTGAGTATCGAAGAAGCTGCCGAGCGCTTTTATCATCACGTCGAGGAGCGATGTCCAAGGAATCGTTGAAGGCGGCCTGGTACTGGTTGGCACAACTCGGGTGCCGGATGTTTTGCGCGGTGGTCTTTCGCTTCCGCGTTTACGGCCGACGCAACGTCCCGAGTGAGGGGGCGGCCATTCTGGCCAGCAATCATCAGAGCTACCTGGACCCGGTCTTTTGTGGCGTCGGACTGCGGCGTCACCTGTGTTACGTGGCGCGCGACTCGCTGTTCCGATACCGGCTGTTCGCCCTGCTGATTGGCTCTCTGGACGCGATTCCGATCAGCCGGGGCAAGGCCGACATCGCCGGCATGAGGGCGATCATTGCCCGGCTCCAGGAAGGCCGGGGCGTCTGCCTGTACCCGGAAGGGACGCGGACGCACGACGGCCGGATCGGGGCCGTCAAGCCGGGCTTCGGCCTGCTGTGCCGCCGGGCCAAGGCGGCCGTGGTCCCCGTCCTGATCGACGGCGGCTTCGAGTGCTGGCCCCGCCACCGGCGGCTCTTCTCCCCGGGCGCCGTGACGGTATGCTACGGCCGGCCCCTGTCCCCGGCCCAGGTCCAGGCCATGAGCAACCAGGAACTGGCCGACCACCTCACCCGCGTCCTGCGCCAGATGCAGCACGACTGCCGCCTCCGCCAGGGCAAGCAGCCCTATACCTACGAGGAGGGACCGAAAGAACAAGACTCGTGAGGAAGTCAGACATCTGTTGACGAATTCCCAGGACCCGGACATCACGGGCGCGCCCGTCGCCCGCCGCGAACAGGCAGAAAGCGAGAATTCCGGCAAAACGCAGCTGTACCCGGGACGATGGGCGAACCGGTCGACAAGACAAGCGGAAGGATTGCAGGGGGACACAAACCCTGCTCGGCGGGTGAATCCACGTTCCAGGCTTCCAAACGTGGCCGCACAAACTGGACGCCCCATTCCCAACGCGCAGAGAGAAGTTCCGCACCGACGGCGAACCCACCTCGTCTGTCCTGTCCCGGCGTTGGGCCGGAGGGGCGTTCCATTTCGTGGAGCCGGGGCCGGCATCTGCCGGTGACGTTCACGGAGTGTGCCCCTCGACAAGCTGCTGCCTACAGGACCTGCCTGCTTCTCTTGCGTCTATACCAGGTGAATAGTCCCAAACCCAGCAAGGCAAGAACGGCTCCACCGGAGAAGAACAGTCCGACGGAATACCTCTCAGCCGGGCGACGGGTCTTGTCCGTGCTGCCGCCTCCGGGCAACGGGAGGGAAGATTCCTGATCGTCGCTCCCGGGCCCGCCGGTGTTTTCTTTGTCGGTTCGGCGCCCTGGTGGTTTCGATCCGGCAGCCTGGTCCCCATGCGCATCTTCTCCATGACCGCCGGCGTCACCCGTCGGCGCGGGGTCGAAAGCAAGTTCCTGAACCATTTGGTCGGCGAGCATGCCGCTGACAACAGCCGGATCCTGACCCTTCATGATCTCTCTCACCAGAGCTTCGTGCTTGATTCTCCTGACGAATTCCTCTTGCTTTCTTGTTGCTTCCTCGGCAAGCTCCTTGCTCAATTGTAGTTCGGCGGCCATCAATTCCTCGGGCAGCGGTGTGTACTGTTTCTTTTCCGCCAGGTCTTCGTCCAACGAAAACGCATGTGAGAGAACCACCCGGCACGCATGCGCAATCTTGAACGACTCCCGCTCCACGAGGAAGTCGATGTGTACGAGTCTGGAGTTCTTCTCAATCCTGTCGTCCGCCAGGATCTCGGCCACAGGCTGATACTTGCGGGAATTGTCCGCCAGGAAGGGGTCCTGTAGAAGCCCGTCGGCCACGTAGGTCTCCGTGAACGGGAGATTGGCCGGGTACAAGTACTGCGGGTAGAAGTAGTTCCCGAGGGCGTTGGAAAGGGGCAGGAGCTGGCCCTCCACTTGTTTGAACAGCTTTTCCTTCACGTCCGTCGGTGTGTCCGTGTAGGTGTTCCAGATAAGTTGTCTCATGCCAGCCAGGGTTTGATTCAGGGCGGCGCTTCCTTTTTCTCTCTGCTCTGGATCGATGGGGGGCAGGGTCACCAGGTTGCCCAGACTCCACCGGAACGTGCGCACGGCTACGTCGAACTGACTGGGGGACTGCGTCTCACGCCCGGGGATCAGCTCGTCGAGATAGGTGCGGAGGTTGGCCGCAGCCACCTGACACTTGTCCGGTGCGAGAGGCGCGGCAGAAAAGAGCACTTCGTCGATGGTCGATTCCAGCAATCCTCGTTTTTCCGCCGGCAGGTCCGTATAAGATTCGACCACTGCCTTCATCTCCTGGGCGACCGTTTCATTGGCGGCGTGGCAGAGGCCAGGGACGGCCAGGAGAACCGCCATCATCCGGCACCATCGGTTCGTGGGCATACGCGCCTCCTATGGCTGGGACCTGTGAGACAGCAGTCCGTATATATGTTCCGAGGTCTTTTCCTGCTGGGACAAGTAGGGATACGGGGGCTTTTCATAGTCAGTCGGCGGGCCGTCGAGCAGTTTGCCGATAATCGCCTGTACGGACCGGGACCACGTCACGACCTCGCCTGGTCCTTGTTCCCTCACCTTCTCGTCCAGCACCATCACCGCCACCAACGCGAATCCGAGCCGGTATTGTTCCACCAGTCTGATGATATGCCCGCGCAGCATGTTCACGTCACAGCCCTGGTACGCCTGGCGAAGCCAGGTCCGGCACAGCGTGGCGCCCGCTTGGAGATGGCAGTACTCAAAGGCAAACTGCGTCAGGGCCTCCACACTGTATACGAATTTGTCCTCCCCAACCTCCCTCCCGAACAGTTGCCTATACCGGCGGCAGGTGTAGTCCAGAACGGCATAGTCTCCTCGATAGGCGGCCGCCAAAGCATTGTACTTGATGCGACGCCTCAGCGTCAGCCCGTCCCGGTCGCCCGTGAGTTCGCTTTCCGTGTAGTAGGTGGGATTGTCGATCGGTACTTTCCTGGCAATCTGTTCGTACAGCCCCTTCATGCGGGTGATCTCCGGGCTGGACACCCTTTCCCCATCGTACCCCTGTGCCGCCGCTCGTGCCACGAGTTCTACCGGGCCGAAATTGATGCGCGACAGTTCTCGACCCCGGCAGGAAACCGTCAGGGTCTTAGGAAAAAGGACGTCACCGAGAGACGCGGCGTGGTACCAGGTGATGTCGATGGTTCTGCCCCGACCGAGATAGTTCAGATCGGCGCGCGGCAAGAAGTCCAGAACCTTGTCCGTTGTACCGCCAATGTCCCGTTGAATCTGGAAGGCTGTATCCGACTGATGGTGCAGAATGAGGGGATATTGTTCGATGGTTGCGGCGGGCAATCCCTCGTCATTCCGGTACAGCCGCGTTCTCCGCAACGGACGGTTATCGTCGGTACTCAGGCAGATGGTTCCGTCGGCCGTCGGAGCACGAGCCAGCGAGTCGTAGGAACTGTCGTGGAGCAGCGTCTTTTGCAGACGCAACGAATCGAAAACAGTGTACAGCATGGCGGGGTTGTTGAAGAGCGGAAAAGACGTCGTGGCGCTTTCACGTGCGGGAGCCTCGTTCGTGATTTTGCACCACAGGCAGTACTCATTCGGATCCCAGTGGACGTGGAAACACTCCGGGTGTATGGGAAAATCGAGATCGCGGTTGGCTAGGCAGGGCTCGTACCACGAGAAGTACAAATCCACGGTGGTGGCCGCTACGAAGGCCGTGGCATGAACGGCTATCGGATAATCGGGGCCGACGTACGGGTAACGTTCGATAGCCAGATCGAATTTCAGGCACTGCCCGGCATTGATTTGCCGCAAGTCAGCGCACGGATGCAGCAGAGACACGTCGTCTTTGTCCATGAGGCCATGACGCAGTCTCCCCGGTTCATATTCGAACCGATACAGACGACAAAAATCGAGCCGGGGCAACTGCTGCATTTCGAAGAGGAGAAATACCGGCAGAAAGAACGAGTCGACCGATTCTTTCTTGGCCAGCAGTACCCTGAAATCCTGATTGTCGTAACTGCTCTGCAACCTGCGCTGAATATCTTCTATTTTTTCGTCCAGTGTCTGCGCCACGGCCTGCTCCGCGCTGCCGGGCGCGGAGCTGACCGTGAGCAGAAGTAATAACATCAGAATATGCGCCATGCCACCCTCACTAGCGAGCGTGTCCCATGGGTCCGTGAACTTTCCAGGGCACCCCCTTCGCGATGGGGGTGCCCTGGAACATGTGATCCTGTAATGTTAGACGGTGAGATTCACACTGGCACTCGCGGAGTAGCTGGAGGATCCTCCCGCGGTGCAGGTGGAGTTGCCATTGGCATTGACGCTGCCACTCCGGGCCCGGGTATAACCGCTGTCGGTATAGCCGTTGTACGAGCGCCCGGCTTTCACCGAGTAGCTGGCGCTTCCGGATTTGGACCCTACCCCCACCAGCTCCCAGGAACTGCTCTGGGAATAATGGCCCGTGATGCTGGCGCTATTGTCGTCCACATCAGCACCGGCATTCCCGGATACATCGATTTTCGAGGTTGCGGCATTATATGCCGCGTACAAGGACAGCGAATGCATGGTGAGGTCAGCACTGGCATTTCCCAGAGAACTGCAGGACCCCGAACCGCTCGCCGCCGCGCTGGCGCTGGTGCCCGAATCGTCGTTAGCCGAGACGGACACGCCTTCACTGCCGCCGCCCGACGCCGTGAAGCTCAGATTGCGAAACGGGGCCGGGCAAGGACCGTGCCACACGACCACTTCTTGATAATTGTACGACGCCGTAGCCTGAGCGCTGGACGAGAAACTGCCCGTGTGCAGCGTGTGACGGAAACACGAGCCGGTCGCCGAGGCGGAACAACTGGCAGTGCCGGCGCTGTGCGTGTGAGACGAGAGAGTCTGGCAGCAGATACCGAATATCGGGTTCGTATAGGTCACATCCGGAGAATCCGAGCCGGACGTCTGGGGATTGCTCGTAGTGGTCGTATTCCAGTGATTCTCTCCAGCGTACACGTAAACAGAAAGTAAAGAAAGTACTAAGCAGAATGTGGTTACCGTTCTCATATGGATAGCTCCTTTCTAAATCTGATCGTTTCGCGTTCTTCCACGTGTGGGATGTCTAGGAACCGGGTAGGCTCAGGTTGACTCGAGACTTTTTGCACCTCCTTGTGATGGCTCCCCCGGTTGGCGGCCGTGAACCCTTTGTGTGCGCCGTAGCTGTTATCACCTCCTTTCTATACAGTTTGGACCCGCGTCTGGCAATGGGTCCACGAAGGTACCGTTTTCGCCGTGACCGCGCCATGGTCTTCGTGTTGTGCCCAACACTCCTGGGCCACTTGTTCGTTCTGCGGACAGCCATCAGCCCCATGCCGGCGTCGGACGAGGATCTCGACTACTCGGCGTGTTGCGTTCAGCCACTTGGTGCATGCAGGTCCGTGGCTTTCCGTTCCTTGTTCCTACAACGTCTGGACATGATAGCGGGCGTGGGTCCTCCTATGATGTTGATGTGCTTGGCCCGGATTGCGCGAAAAAATCGCCCAGGTGTCCGGCCCCGGCGGAAGGTGTGCCACTGCGCATCCCGGGAGTCCTGCGCCTGGTCAGAGGGGAGGGTCTCTCCAGCGGTCAGTCTTTGGAGAGTTCTTGCGTCAGCTCGATTTCGTAGATTCTGGGCCAGAGTTTGCCGGTGACGAGGAGGTGTTCGGATTCGGGGAGCCAGGCGATGCCGTTGAGGACGTCCTGAGACCGGTCGCCGTCGGGAGGGGTGTAGAGGCCCGTCAGGTCGATCCAGCCGGTGACGCGGCCGCTCTTGGGATCGATGATGACGATGCGGTCGGTCGGCCAGATATTGGCGTAGATCGAGCCGGCTTCGCTCGCCGTCTGGGGTGTTCCCGTGTCGCGGGCATCCCGTTCGGCAGGCTCAGGGCGAGCTTGCCCGGGATCTTCATCGACCCGGGGGCCGGGGATGAACTCCAACTCGTTAAGACCGCGCACGCGCCGGCCGCGGTCGCGAACATTGAGGCGGCCGGTCTCGGCGCAGGTGTTCGGGTCGAGGAAGCGCAGGGTGGCGCTGCCGTCGCTCATGATGAGCCGTTTGCCGTCGTGTGTGAGGCCCCAACCTTCTGTGGGATAGGTAAACTCCTTCAACAAGGTGAAGGTGTCTTTTTTATAAACGAAGCCCGTGCGGCTCTTCCACGTCAGTTGGATAAGTTTGTCTCCAAAGAGGGCGATCCCCTCGC
>CAYFUB010000814.1:0-1994 GCA_964346195.1 uncultured Pirellulales bacterium | reverse complement strand
AGCTTGTCGAACGCGCCGAGAGACGCCACCTCGAACGCCTTGCGCAGGTAAACCGTGGTGTAGCCGCCCCGCATATCGCTGAGGTTGGTGGCGATGTGCGGTTGGGAATCATAACCGATGGGGGTCCGGCCCATCAGCCAATCCGCGTCATCGAAGCCGAGCTGACGCCAGGCGCCGGGCGCGACGGACGGCTCGCTGGTGCCCTTGAAGTATTTCCAGGTGGCCATCTCGGGCAGGAGGACCAAACCGCTCGTCACCGCGGCTTGCGAGCCGGGGGCCACCTCCGCGATGCGCCACTTCAGCGCGGCAAAGGTATTCGCCCCCTGCGGGTCGCTGAAAGGCGTCACCGTGAACGTCAGGGCGTTGCTCGGAAAATCGGCCGGGGCGGTGGCCGTGACGATGGGGGTCAGTGGGGCTTGTGGGTCCGGCGTGTACGTGCTGAAGGCCCGGTTATTCGATACGGCATAGTCCTTCATGATTTTCACCATGCCCCGGAAGTCCTTCGTGGCGGCCCTCCGGTAGTACCTGCCCTGACCGGCCTTGCTCGGGTTGATATAGCTGGAAGTCATGATCGGGTTGTAATCCCACATGGCGCAGTCGGCACCGACGAACGTGGGACCACCGGTGGGCGGGTCGATGATATCGGCAAGGTCGTCCAGGAGTTGATACAACTGGTCAGTATTGTACAGCAGATCGTGAAACTCGCGCAGGCGGTTGTCATATTCGATCTTCAGGTTGACATTGGAGAAAAACCCGTTTCTTTTGAAATCATCCTCGCCGTTGCCGTACATGTTGTTGGCCCAGGTCAGGTCCACGTCCCAGGGGAGCATCGACCACCGGTTGGTCTCGGGGTTGAGATAGAAAAACCAGTTCTTGCCGTACCCGATATCGCCGTGGTGCACGCCCTCAACCACGCAGCGATAGCCGTAATAGGCGTCGAGGTTGATGTTCTCACGCCACCACGGCTCGGGCGGCCGGCTGCGATATCCACTCACAAGGGCGTTCAGGTCGGACCTGTCGGTCGGATGCGTCGGGCCCTGGTTGTTCAATTCGCCCGTGCCACTCTCCATTTTGTAAAGGTTGCCGTCGGGCAGGTTGTGCTCGTCGAGGAAGCGGCCGTCCATCTGCTCGATGGTCATGTACAGGCCCCAGAAGTCGCCGTTGTACTGCGTCGGTCCGGCCTCATGGGCCTCGTCGATGACGCGGAAGTGCACCCAGTTGGTCTTGGAGGCATCGCAGCCCATCAGGTTGAACAGCTTGAACGAGGCGGCCTCGAACATGCCCTGCTCGCCGCGATGCTGATAGTCCCCCTGCTGGATGCACGCCGAGAAGTTCAGCTTGTCCCAGGTCGTGTCGTACTGGTTGCCATAATCGTCGCGGGCCTGGAAGTAGTGACCTCGCTTGAAATCGAACTTGGGCATGTTCTTGCCCATGGAGTACCGCCAGACTCCGCCGCGGGCGCGAAATGTGATGTGGTCATACACCCGGCCGTCATAAACGAGCGTTCCCGGCCACAGGTACTCGCTGCCCCCGTACCGACCTTTCTGGGCGCCGGGCATGTAGAAGGCGTCGACGACGTCCTGCTTCTTGGCGATCAGGTGATAGACCGGCAGGCTGCACAGGACTTCGGGGGGGTACTCTATTTCCGGCGTGACACCTGGCCGCGCCGCCCCGCGCCACGCCGGGACGCCGTCGTAGACGAAATAGGCAAAGTTCGGCTGCGGGTCGTCCGGATAGGGCACGGTGAGCGTGTTGCCCACGGTATCCTCCACCGTGATCCGGTAACGCACCAGGCAGCGGTGCGTCTGGACCGTCGCCGGCAGTTGGGCCGTGTAGATATCGTCCCGGGCCCTCATATCGCCATCGAGCCCGTCCTCGTGCATCTCCAGCACCTGCCACACCAAGCCGTACCGCGGGTCGGTACGGGCGATATAGGCCCCGGGGCTCACAAGCTGATAGCGCAAAGTAGCGCTCGCCACGCCGTCGGGATCGGT
>CAYFUB010000813.1:0-2818 GCA_964346195.1 uncultured Pirellulales bacterium | reverse complement strand
CTACGAGGACCTGCCGGACAATATCTTCGACGTACACATACCGCCCGACGCGCAGCGCGTCGAGAAGCCGCTGGAAATTCCTGACGAGACCTTGGGCGCTATGAGCAATCCCCAGGACGGCATCTCAGCGGAGGGCCTGACGCAGCAGCAGGCGGCCGAAACGGCTGTGCGAACGATATGCCAGGCAACCATCGATCAGGATCTGGATCGGCTCAAGAGCCTCTGTCCCCTGTGCCGCAACTGGGGCGACGAGTTCCTGCGAAAGATCGTCTTCAGGCCGGACAAGGACGACCGCATGGTCGAGATTCTGGAGATCGGGCCTATCAGCAAGACGGGACGCTCCTCGCTTGGCCCCATCGTGGCAGTGCCGACCGTGGTCAAGCTGAAGAACGGCAAGAAAGCGGAGCTGAAGATGATTGTGCAATTCCGCCGGTTCGGGGACGCCACCTCCTGCGTCGTCCACGGCCCCTACGGCCTGCCCCGCGAAGTCGAGTAGGCAGTGCGGCCCATCCGCAAGCACCGAGAGCCGCCGGGAGAGCCTTCCGGCGGCTCTTTTCCTGCGCCCTCGGCTCTCGTGGAGAAAACCGAGCTAGCGTAGACTAATCCGGGCCGGTCAATCGTGTAATGGGTGAGTAACGGCCGTTCTGAATGGTGGCTGTCGGCGAAGTGCGATGGAAGACAAGTTATTGATCCTGCGGTTCAAACGCGGCAGCACGCAGGCTTTGTGCCGCATCTATCGGAAGTATGAGGGCATCATGCTCACGGTGGCCGCCGGGCTCCTGAACGACGTCAGCGCCGCCGAGGACACCGTCCACGATGTTTTCCTCGCCTTCGCCCAAGCGCCCGAGCGGGTCAGACTCACCGGCAGTCTGCGCAGCTATTTGACGACCTGCGTGGCGAATCTCGCGCGTGACCGTCTGCGAGCCGGCAGGCGCCGGGTGCTGCGTCGGCCGGAGGCGGAACCCGAGAGCGATGAGCGAACGATGCCGCTGAGCCGGGCGATCTTCGACGAGGAGCTCAGGCGGCTTGCCGACGCCCTGGCGCTGCTGCCCTATGAGCAGCGGGAGGTCGTCGTCCTGCACCTCAAGGGCGATCTGACCTTCCGCGAGATCGCCGCGGTCCAGGGCGGGTCCATCAACACCGTTCAGAGCCGGTATCGCTATGGAATCGAGAAACTGCGGTCCCTGTTGAATGGCGAGGTGCAAAGATGAAATCCGCAGAACAGATAGAAGGGTCCATCAAGAGGCTTCACGTCGAGGCCGGCGCCGAGAGACGTGAGCGAACGCTCGGCGATCTCGTAAGGGCGCACGAACAGCACAGACAACAAACGCCGGCATCGGGCCGGCGGAATTTCAGGAGAATAGCTATGAAACAAAAGCCGATGAGAATCGCGGCTGTTATTGCGGTTGGCATAGTGCTGGCAGGGACATTCACCTTCGGCACAAGCTCGGCGGCCTTCAGCCAGGTAGGAGACGCGGTCAGCTCGACGCTCGCGCGCCTTAAGAACCTGGTCACAGGAATCAGAGCGCGGGAGCGTGCCGAAGAGATGCCCGCGCCTTCCCTCCCACCGGCCACCGGCGCCAACGAGCAAATGCCCGTGGATGAGGAAGAACCGGCTGTTGCGCGCAGGGTGATCTCCGCACAGATGCAGTTGTGGGTCTCGATGAGTGAGACAGACGTCGCCCGTTTGCTAAAAGAGCAACAGATCGACCTTGTCCAGGCGGGAACAGACCCGAACGTATGCTTTGCAGTCCTGGGTCCCGATGCAGCCGAGAACCTCAGCGTGCTCCTGCAGTCAGCCGACGGTGTCGGGCTGGTGAGCTCGCCTCGGCTCGTCGTAGGAGATGGTGGCCAGGGAATGTTGGGGACGCAGGCTCTCGGAGTGGCCTGGCAACCCACGATCATGAGTGACGGCGAGCTGTTGGAGGTCAATCTCGCGGTCCACAACGGAGAGAGTGGTTTCGAGCTCCCTGCTCTTTGCATCCAAATAGGCGAGGCTCTGCTGATTCGGACCACAGGGATTATGCTCCCCCCGGAAAGGAGCACCGAGGAAAGTGCAGAGAACGTCGAAAGCACTCTCCTCATCCTCGTCCGCATGAATGTTCAGGAGCCAACTGAAGGACCTGCCGCTGAACCGGACGAGGAGCCCGCTCACCAGCCCCAGTGACCCAACCGACCGACACCTGGCTGCCGGGCCGGGCACTCTCCGGCAGCCTTACCACTATGCCACTCCGCCGGATTGGCTTTGCATGTCGTGCCCCTTGCCCGTATGCTATGCAACCGTTGATTCTGAACGTCCAACAATCAGAGCACTCCTGGCAAGGGGAAACGTATGAAAAAGACGGCGATAAAGGCATTTCTGTTGCTGTTTGCCGCTACCGCGCTTGGGGAAAGCGCGAGAGACAAGCTGCTGGAGATTCCCGAGGTCTCGCGGGACAAGGTCATCTGCTTTGCACTTTACACCGTGCACGACAATATCATGAAGATGACGGCGCAGCTCTATCCGCTCCGGGACGGCGAGGAGCGCCAGGTGCGGCTGGAGATCCCGCGGGACGGGGCGTGGAAACAGCTCGCCGAATCGCTCGTCGTCGAGCAGGGCTGGACGGCACACTTTCGCGTGGAAAACTGGGATTCGACCCAAGATGCCGAGTACCGGCTGCGACACGGCGCGGCCGCCATGTACACCGGCCTCATCCGCCGGGACCCGGTGGACAAGGACGTGATCGTGGTGGCGGCGTTCACGGGTAATTCCATCTACCCCGGTCATGGCGGCGACATCCCCAAGACCGACATCATCGAGAACCTGACGAAGGTCAAG
>CAYFUB010000812.1:0-2026 GCA_964346195.1 uncultured Pirellulales bacterium | reverse complement strand
CGACCGGCGCGACCGTCTGGCAGACCCCCAATCCGGACAAGTGGGTGATGACGCACTCGTCCATCGTGCCGATGGAGTTCAAAGGGCAACGCTTCTATGTCTATTGCGGCGGCTCGACGAAGGCGGGCGGGGTCGTCGGCGTTTCGGCGCAGGACGGCCGGGTCCTCTGGAAGACGGAGGAATGGAAAGTGCGCACCAACGTACCGATGCCGGTCGTCGTCGGCGCGGACCGGGTTTTCCTGACCGCCGGCTATGGCCAATATGACAACGGCTGCATGATGCTGCGGCTGGCCGAGTCCGACGACGGGATCGCGGTCACGAGCGAGTTCAGGCACCCGACCGATATCTTCGGCTCGATGCAGCACACGCCGATCTTCTACAACGGCCACATTTACGGCGTCGGCATGGACAAGCAGTTGGTCTGTCTCGACCTCCAGGGCCAGGTGGTCTGGACCAGCACGAGCGCCAACACGTTCGGCATCGGTCCCTACGCCATCGCCGGCGGGCTCCTCTACGTCATGAACGATTCCGGCGTGCTGACCCTCGTCGAGGCCACCCCCTCCGGATACGTCCCCCTGGCCCAGGCCGAAGTCCTGGACGCGCTCGAATCCTGGGGCCCGATGGCGATCGCCTCCGGCAGATTGATCATCCGTGACCTGACCCGCATGATGTGCCTCGATATCGGGAGGTGACTAAAGTCTGTGAAACGCTGTGGCCGTACAGGGGGTAGTACCTTGCATAGACTCCGTCATCCTGAGCGAAGCGAAGGATCTGGGCAGGGCAGGAGAGATTTGCCTCAATGTGCTACGGACCTCTCGTTCCATGGCCAGATGCTTCGCTTCGCTCAGCATGACAGGAACGGCTGCCTCGCCATGAAGCATGGTCGTACGCGATGCTCGCAGGATGGCAGGCCGGCGTTGATATGGCCGGGGTAGTCTGCTATAATGGCGTGTTCGCAAGTTCTTGTGCTATAAGGGCATAGGGTAGAATCGTGCTGAGAGTGTCTGGAAAGACCGAGGGTAGTTGGCTGGTCGTGGTGCTGATTGTCGCGGCGCTCGTCATGGGTGTTGTCGCGGTTCTAAGGCTCGATACGACCGGCGAGAGCGGCAGCGGCCTCAGCAAGGACTTCGCCTACAACATCAGCAAGCTGGCTGAGGTTGACCCGAATCTCATTCTCTATACCGAGTCGGGTCCGCCCGTGGCGACGGGTTTTCGCCAGTCACGGGCCATCGTTTTGGACCCGGACGGCTGGATGTACGTCGCCGGCGATAGAGCGATTCGCGTGTTCGGCAATCCCGGTGGTTTCGAGAGGCAGATCGAACTGCCGGGCGAGCCACGGTGTCTGACCATCGCCGACGACGGCAGGATATATGTCGGTCTGGGGGACCATGTGGAAGTCCTGGCTATGGACGGCCGGCGCGTGGCATCCTGGGAACCTCTGGGCGAGGAGGCGGTCTTGACGAGCATCGCCAAGCACAAGGACGATGTTTTTGTGGCGGACGCCGGCCACCGCGTCGTGCTGCATTACGACACCGCCGGGATGCTTACCAAGCACATTGGGGAGAAGGACCCGGAGCGGAACATCCCGGGCTTCTTCATTCCCAGCCCACATTTCGATCTGGCTGTCTCTCGGGACGGCCTGTTGCGGGTGGTGGATCCCGGCCGCAATCGGATCGAAGCGTACACCTTCGACGGCGATCTCGAATTCTGGTGGGGCGAGCGCTCGAACGATATCGAGGGCTTCTGCGGATGCTGCAATCCCGTGAATTTCGCACTGCTGCCGAACGGCGGCTTTGTCACCGCCGAGAAAGGCCTGGAGCGGGTCAAGGTCTACAACAGCGACGGGGCATTCGTTGGCGTCGTCGCGAGCCCGGCGCAGTTGGGCAAGGACAAACAGGTGAGAATCTGCAACACGCCCGAGGAGTGCCAGGGGGGCGGCATGGACGTGGCCGCCGGGGCGGATGGACGAATCTACGTTCTCGACACGACGGGCAATGTGGTCAGGACATTTCGTCAGAAAGAGATG
>CAYFUB010000811.1:0-8389 GCA_964346195.1 uncultured Pirellulales bacterium | reverse complement strand
TCGAATTGCTGCGCGTGAAGATGACCTTGTCGGCCCCGTACTGAAGCTCCGCCAGCATCCCCGGGACGTCCTTGTCGCTGTTACAGCCGAAAATCATGACCATGGAGTCGTAGGGGATGTTCTGGCCGATGGCATGGACCAATGCCCGGATGCTCGCGGCGTTATGCGCGCCGTCGATCATGATCCGCGGATCGTCGCAGATCATCTCCATGCGCCCGGCCAGGGTGACTCTGTTGAGCCCCTCGGCCGACTTCTCGACGTCGATCTGGTAACCTGCCGACCGGAGTTTGTCCAGCAGCGCCAGGGCCAGTCCGCAGTTGATGGCCTGGTGCCTGCCGTGCAGAGGCACGCGCAGGTGCTCGAATTTGCTGGTCGGCGTCGTCAGGCAAATCCGCGTGTGCGGGCCATGTTCGCGCGAGGTCTCGAACCGGAACGAGAAGTCGATATCGACACCGGTCACGCTCAGCGGCGCTTTGATGGCGAGGGCCTGGGCTTTCAGGACGTTCATCGCCAGCGGCTCCTGCTGCACGCTGACTACCGGGATACCCCGCTTGAAGACGCCCGCTTTCTCCATCGCGATGCGGTCGAGCGTGTCGCCGAGCTGCCTCTTATGGTCGATGCTCAGGCTGGTAATGCCTACTACTTTGGGCAAAATGACGTTAGTGCTGTCGAGCCGGCCGCCCAGGCCGGTCTCGATGATACCGATATCGATCTCGCGGTCGGCAAAATACCGAAACGCCAGCGCCGTCATAATCTCAAAGAACGTGGGCGGATCGGTCTTGGACAACTTCTCGACGGGGGCGTGCAGCCGATTCAACAGCGCCAGCATCTCCGTTTCGCTGATCATCCGCGAGTTGATGGCAATGCGCTCATGCAAGTGCACCAGGTGCGGTGAGGTGTATAGGCCCACCGCATAGCCGTTGGATTCGAGCATCCGGGCCAGCATCGTGGCCGTCGAGCCCTTGCCCTTGGTGCCTGCGATATGGACCGTATTAATCTCCGCGTGCGGATTGCCCAGGAGAGACAATAACTTCTCCATCCGTTCCAGGCTGAACGCCGTCACGTTGTAGCGTATGCGCTCTTCCTTCTCATAGTCGGTTTTCGCGAGGAGGTAAGCCAGCGCTTCCTGATAATTGCGAAAAGCCCTCTTGGCTTTCACCGGGGCGACTTTGGAAGAGGTCCTTCTTGCTCGTTTCTTTCCGGTTGTCCTTATTGTCTTGGCCATGAAAACGTTATAGTATCAGATCGCGTTTGTGCCGTCAACTGGTACGCGGGGTTTGCCGAAGGAAAATCTGTATTTCCTTTCGGCCGTTATGCACGTAAAGTACGTCGCAGAAAAGTGTTACAAGAATACCGCTACGATCTTGCCTTCTCTCTACCTTTGTTATTACATTAGCGGTTTTTCTTGCATTATAAAGAGTGCTTATTCTATTGCCCGGTCCGTTCGAGTTTGTGAAAACACCAGCCATGATCAGCCGACCTCTAAATATACGGACGTGCAGCGCGTCCCTTTATTGCAGAAACCACCCGCGCTGAATCCCCATGTCGGAATGTGTACTTCTCTGTCGCCGGTGCTACCGGCGACCGGGTGTTTGAATGATCGCACTGAGTGCCGTCTGAGCCACCGTACGCTATGAACAGCGAAGTCTGATCATCAGGAGGCCGCCCAGGCCGAGGATGGCCAGGCTCGCCGGCTCCGGTATAACCGCGCTGAAATTGACGGGATCTACGTTCCCGCTGTTGATTTGTATTCCCTCGATAACAGCCTTGCTGGTGAGAGGCTTGCCGTCGAGGTCCAGCAGGTCGGTCACAGCAAATGCGATACCGCCGATCCGCTGGTTCATATTCAACAGGCCGACCCGTCTGAGACCGGTATCGCCCCACACGGCGGGGATAGACACCGGTTCACCCAGGACTCCGCCGGGGAGAATCGCCTGCACGGTGAACGAATCGTTCATGCCGGCCTCAAAAATAAAGAAATCGGGGTTTGGGCCGTTACTATCGCGCCACGTGGCCTTGTTGTCAATCTTGGTTACTCTCCATGTGCCGGAATTATTGCGGCTGGCGATGTCGTTCAGGTCGAAGTTGTCGGCGTTCTTGATACTGCTGCCGAGGAAGGCCGAACCGCTGGACGTTCCCGTCGCCAGAAATTCCCTGGTGACCGTATAGTCTCTGACGGTCACACTCTCAAGCATATACGGCGGCGAGCCGTCTTTTCCCGCTTTCACGCTCGTGATTGGCTCAATGAGCGCCGACGATATGCCGGCTGTAAACAGGACAAGTAGCGTCGCTGCCGGCAAAACACGGGCATTGAAGCTCATACCATCTCCTCCTTTCCACGCTGACACAGCGCCCCCGCGCCCACACTCCTGAGCCTGAGATATCTCCGCAGCCAGTTGGGGGCTCACAGGACCTTTTATCCCATTCTACGCAGTCTCGCTATCTTGTCAAGAAAAATCCGGGATGTGCCCCAGTTGTTGTTCACCTGACCTATGAAAGAAGCGGCCCTGGTTGTTGAACGTCAGGGCCGCTTTCGGGTTCACTCGGCTCTTATGAAGCCGTTTTTCACAGCGATTTCCCGTCTATTTCACAGGAAACCACGTTTTTACTGCTCGGCCGGTCTGGTCACATAGATATCGTCAATATAGAGCCGACCAGTGCCGCCCGCAACCGGGTTTTGGGGGTCGCCGAGACCAATATAGACCTTCTTGACCCTTGCCACATCCACGGCGAAATCGCTTAGCAGGATTTTCCACACAGTCCATTTGGTCGTGGTCATGACGGTCGAATCGGGGTAGGCGACCGTTCCGGTTTGCCTTGACGCGTCTTCGAGCGAGACGTACAGTCGAGCCGGGCTGTTGGTCGGCCTGCCGCGAACGTGCAGGACCAGCGTGTCGATGCCGTCAGCCGTCCAGTCCGCCACGGACGAGAACTCCCGCACCGCCTCGCTGTAGAAGGGTTCGTCGACGTTGTTATAGTCCAGCGGCATGGATTGCAGGCCCCCGTGCACGATCCTCTGCTCTGCAAAGGGCGGCTCCGTGTTCCCGACCGTCGAGCCGTTGTTGTTGATCCAGCCGTCGAGCCAGGTCTCGTAGATGCGAGTGCCGGCGCCCTCGTCATCATTGTAGCTCTCGAAGTCATCTATGGGCAGGTACGTCGTGAAACTCCACACCGCACCGGTCTTGATGACGCCGCCAAAGAGGGCCTCGTCCACACGCCAGAAGTAGGTCTTGAGACTCTCGAGCGTCCCCGGCGCAAAGTTGGCATCCGCGTACTCAAACTCGCCCTTGTCGCCGTCGGCCGTTCCCTGAGTGACGGCGTCCAGACTGTCGCTGAAATACACGTGGTGCTTCAGGGCGTTCTGGCCTGGCAGCCAGGTAAGGTCCGGGACCGGCGGGGCATCATTGGACCCATCGGCCGGATTGGGATAATAGGCGGTCACGTCCTGCGTCATGAAGGTCCACACGTCACCTGTATGGGTCGTCACGCCGTCTGCCTCAATCTCATCGATGCGCCAGAAGTACATCGTTGCGGGCTGCAGGGGGACCGTGTAGTAGAACGTCGTGGTGAAGTAGCGGGGCGAGACGAGATGCTCAGGCCCGAGCTCGGGAGCGGTTCCGATGTAGATATCGTGGAGCATGGCGTCATCGCCCGGCGTCCATCGAAACAGCGGCATGACGACGGCCAGGGCGCCGTCCGACGGATCGGGTTGGCGGGCTTTCGGTCGCCAGGCGATCTGCTTGATCTCGGCCCCACTCAGGGCCCGCTCATAGAGGCGAACGTCGCTGAGCGCACCGCGCCATCGCTCACCCTGGGCATCGCCGCCCATGTAGAACGGGTTCTCATCCATCGTCTTGGTCAGGGTGCTCGTTCCGGTCTTGACGCCATTGCGGTAGTACGTGAGGGTCGTTCCCTCCTTAACCCCACCGTGGTGGACCCACTGCCCGGCGGGAATGTCCGGGTAGTCAATCGTCATGAGGTAATCAGGGTCCTCGTTGTAGTACTCGAACTTCCCGGGGGTGAACTTGAGGAACTGAAGGGGGGACGCCGTGCCGCCGTAGCGGTTGCCCAGTACGACGTCGTTGCCCGAGCCGGGTATGATGGTTGGCTGGTCCGCATGTTGCTTGGTCCAGAACGCCCAGGTGAATTCGCTCTGCAGGTCGAGGGCCGGGATAGTGCCCGCGTCGACATAGGCCCCGGCGGCATCGTCTCCACTGAAGCTCAGGACGATGCCGCGCTCGGGGTCTTCGATCCAGACCGAGCCGCCGGGTCCCAGGCCGCCCTCGAGATTGTAGATCGTGCCGTTGACGCCGCGGCCGGACGAGTCGACCGCCACGTCTCCATCGCCCTCGTCGAGCTTCCACCAGCCCACGAGGCTCGGGTCCTCAGCTCCCAAGGCACTCCCCTCCCCGATGCGCAACGGCGTGGTCGGGAGGACCGCCAGCACGAGCACGGCGGCGGCCGCAAAAACACATGTCTTGCACATAACAGGCCTCCTATGCAATTCGATTTGTGAAAGCTTGTAGGGGCGAAGGGTCCCCAAACGCGATGTATCGCGTTTGGGGGGGTTCCCAGAAGCGATGTATCGCTTCTGGGGCCCCGGGTCTCCAATCATCATTCGCCCCTACGTCAAAACGCGAATTTCCGGCTTTCTGTCACGGCGCGGGTCTGACGACGCAGATGTCGTCAATGTAGAGCAGGCCCGTGCCGACGGCGGCCGTGTTCTTCGGGTCGCCTACGCCGATGTATATCCTCTTGACCTTGGCCGGATTCACCCCGGTGAAATCGCCCAGCGGAATCCGCCATTCGGTCCACTCCGTCAGATTCACCGCGGCCGGATCCGGGTGAAACACGGTAGCGACCCTGTTGGTGCTGTCCTGCAGGGCGACGTAGAACACGTCGGCGTCGTTGCCGGGGTTGAATCCCACGTTGGCGACCTTCCATTGGCCCGTGACCGAGCCCGTCGTGACTAGCTCGGAGAACTCTGCGAAGCACGGACCCGCCTGGTTATTGTTGCTGGTCACGACCATGCCGATATACGCGCTGGAGCCCATGCTGATGGTCTGCGGGTTCATCGAGGCGTCGGCGCCGGTGTTCTCATTGGCCGGCTGCTGGGTCCACGTCTGGCCGTCCTGCGAATAGTAGGCGGTGAACTGGGCACCCTTGCGCTCGACCCTGACCCAAAGCGGCAGCGTGATCGCGTTCGTGGCGCTATGGGCGGAGAGGGCGTTGCTACCGGCGTTGGGCCGGTTCTGGAAAGCCCGGCGGCCGTCCGGTGTGGGGAACATGAACGCATAGGCGGACGCGGGGTCCAGCGTATCGCGGATCATCACGCCCGCTTTCGCCCAATTGGAGGTATTGGTGATGCTGCTGACCTTCGCCGTGATCGAGCCATCGCCGCTGAGCCTCTTGTACACGAAGCGGAAGTTGTCCTGCGCATACCAGATGTCGCCGCTATTGGAGCTGATGGCGTACTGGCCCGGGGCGGTTTCGACGAACCGCGGCGGATTGCCCCGGAACCACAGGCTCAGGTCCGTGACCCCGTTGACGGTCCAATTCTCGACGGGGGTGAACTCCCGATACGCCTCACTGTAGAACGGCGTGATGAGGTTGTTGTAGTCAAACGGCATCGACTGCCAGCCGCCGTGGACAATCGTTCTCTCGGCGAAGGGTGGGTCCCAGTACCCGACGGTGGAGCCGTTGTCCTGGGTGCTCCAGCCGTCCAGCCAGGTCTCGTAGATGCGCGTGCCCTGGCCTTCTTCGTCATTGTAGCTCTCGAAGTCATCGACGATGAGGGCGGCCGGAATCGTAAACGTCCAGACGAGGCCCTTGTGAATGGTGATACCGTCCGCCTCAACTTCGTCGATGCGCCAGGAGTAGGCGCCGCCGCCGAACTCGACCAGCCCGTCAAGGGGAAAGCTCGTGTCGGTCTGGCGGCCCTGGTATTCGGGCGAGCTCGTGTCGGCGGTCTCGACGGCATCCTTGTCCGAGCCGAAGTACACATCGTGGCTGACCGCCGTGGTGCCGGCCGTCCAGCTCAGGGCCGTCGCAGCGCGGATATCGACCTGGGAATTCCGCGGCGGCTGAGGATCCCGTGCCCGCAACGGATTTCCCTGCATGGCCTCTTTGACTTCTTCCTGCGTCAGGGCTGCGTCATAGAGCCGCACGTCGTCGATCATCCCCAGGAAGAAATTGGCCTCGTCGGTCTTTCCAATCGTGAACGGCGCGGTGCCGCCGCCTGGGACCGTCGCTCCGGCTCCGCCCTCGCCGGCCGGCTCGCCGTTCAGGTAGTACACGTGTTTGCCATCGACGACGACCGCGGCATGGACCCACTCATTGAGAGGTACTTGGCTGGCGCTGAGAGAACCAATGTAAGCGCCACTGGGTCCGGTGCTGAAGTGCAGGACCTGGCTGCTCTCAGTGTACAGGTTGTACAGACGGGGGGCACCGCCCTTGGCCAGAATGCCTTGCCACTGGCTGCCGCCGGGACCGGTGTGCCGGGCGGCATTGATCCAGACTGCCACCGTGGCCTGGCCCTGCACCGCCAGAATGGGGCTATGGGGGATTTCGACGTAGTCATCGACACCGTCGAATTGCAGCGCCCCGCCGATGACGCCGGCCACCCAGAGGGGATTGCCGCGCAGGGCGCCATGGTTGTCGCGGCCGGACGAATCCATGACGAAAGTCCCCTCGGTCTCGTCCAGTTCCCACCAGCCCACGAGATTGGGATCGGAGATCGGTATCAGGGGCAGCGTGCGGAACTGCCAAATATCACCCATGACTCTGCCACCGTTGATATCGACCTCGTCAATGCGCCAGTAATACACCGTGTCTCCTGCCAGCGGGCCGGGGTCGAAGGTGGTCTCATACTGGTTGCCTTTGGATGTGTCGCCGGTCCCTGCGGCCACGTCGTCACGGCTGGTGCCGAAGTACACATCGTGCGTAATCGCGCCAGCTGCGGGCGACCAGCCCAGGGTCGCATCGCGCCGCACATCCTTCGCGCCGTCGGACGGACTCGGCGCAAAGGCCTTGACGGGCGCGGTGGTGAAGCTCCAGACGTCACCCGGCGTAACGGTGCCGTCAGCAGTGACTTCGTCAATGCGCCAGTAGTAAGTGACGCCCGGCTGCGTATAGGTGCCGGCGTAGTACAGCGGCGCAGGCTGTCGCGGCGGCTTCAGATCGGCCGCCGTCAACTCCGGGCTGGTGCCGAAATAGACGTCGTGCAGCACCGCGCCGTCGCCCGGGGTCCACTGGAGCAACGCCAACCCCACGCCGGTGGCCCCGTCGGCGGGATCAGGCTTCTGGGCCTTCGGCCAGCTCGGCGGATTATTGTTATACAGGTCCGTGATTTCCGCGTCCGTCAGCGCCACATCGTACAGACGGACTTCGTCGATCATACCCTGGAATTCGCGGTTGGTTTCGGGCGTCCGGCCGATCCGGACGGGGGCGGTATCCGCCGTTCCAGGCAAGGTGACCCCCGTCCCGCCCACCCCGGACGGCTGTGCGTTGAGATAATACTTGTGCTGGCCGCCCTCGACCTTCACCACGATATGCGTCCACTCGTTGATCGGGACGCTGCCCGTGCTGCCACTGCCGATGAAGGCGCCGCTCGGGCCGGTGCTGAAGTGAAGGGTACCGTTGGCCCGGGTATAAAGGCTGTAGGAGCGAGGCGGATTGCCCTTGGCGATGATGCCCGCGTAGCCGGAGGCGCTCGGGCCGTCGGTTCTCTCCGGATTGACCCACACCGAAACGGTGACCTCCGTGGTCACGCACAAGCCGGGACTGTGCGGGACCTCCACGTAATCATCGACCCCGTCGAGCTTAAGGGCCTTGCCGAATTTGCCGTCGGCCCAGGTGGCGCCATTCATCAAGCGGCCGTTGTTGCCCTTGCCTGAGCCGTCTCTGGCGGTTGTGCCGGCCCCTTCATCGAATGCCCAATACGCCAATTGTCCGGCCGGCGCGTGGTGTGCCAAAGCCAGCGCCAGCACGGCGGCTGCTACACATACCCACTTCTTCCACATGATTGTCCTCCTTACCATGAATTGCGATATTTGTTTGCCCTGTTACTTGACGACGCGGATATCATCGATATAGATCAGGCCCGCGTTGCCGGGGGCCGGATTGTCCCGGTCGCCCAGCCCGATGCACATCGTCCTGACCCGGGCCGTATTCACGCCCACGAAGTCGCTCAGCGGGACCTTCCACTCGGCCCACCTGGTCTTGGCCACCAGGTTCGGGTCGGGATGAACGATAGTGGCGCGGCCCTGAGAGGTGTCTTCGAGCCGGACATAGAGCGGCGTCGGAATATTGGTGATTCGGCCGCGGACGTACAGGACCAGCGTGTTGACGTCGTTGATGGTCCAGTCCGCCGCGGGCGAAAACTCCCGCT
>CAYFUB010000810.1:0-4089 GCA_964346195.1 uncultured Pirellulales bacterium | reverse complement strand
GTTTATCACCGTTCATCTGCGGCTCCATTTTATTGCTCTGCGGCTTCTCACCACAGGCGCGGATAATCCTGCCCTTCCAGAATCCACCAGATGTCCTCCGTGCCGTTGACCGTCTCGCTGACGGTGGTCCCATTGGCGCTTGACAGGTACACACACTGCCTGGGAAATCCGGGGTAGAATAAAAGCGCCGGCAGCGGAAGGGACTGCCGGCGCGGGAAGACGAAGAGATTCCTTCACATGGCTATTCCAGTAGTCGGCAGCAGAAGCCCCAGCGTCTTACCTGGTTCTGGATTTTGATGACGAGCTGGTTCGGGCCTTTTCGGAACGTCACTCTGAAGCGGTCGCTGTCGGGGAAGGGAGGACGGTTAGTCCAGTTCTCAAGGACGAGCTGGCCGTTGAGCCAGACCTTGACAGCGTCGTCTGAGCCGACGCCGAGCAGGGCCGTGGTTTCTTCGGGCATGTCGACCTGGGCCCAGGCATAGGCTACGACGTACTCACCGATCCAGTCCTGCGGCCAGGCGCGATGGACGTCGATAATGCCCGTGTAGGACTGGTAGGGGGTCCATACGGCCAGGTCGCCTATCCGGATGTTGGGATCGAACTGCTCGAAGGACTGCAGATGCTCGCGGGCGAAGGCAGCTTCGGCCTTGGCCATGTTGGGCTCTCCTTCGATGACGGGGATGGGCCCGAGCAGCAGCCATTTCTTCATGAACTCGCCGGGCTTGAGGCCGTCATAGGTTACGGCGTCGAGGGTCGGCTGCATCTTGTCGACGAGCGGATCGTAGTCGGCTTCGAAGATGCGGAAGGTGTACTGCCATTCGGTGATTCCGTTCTGGACCTTCAGGAGAATCTGATTGAGGCCTTTGCGCAGGGTCGCGGGGACCAGTGCTTTGTCCGGCACGAGGTGGCCACCCCAGGTATCCTTGAAGACAAGCTCGCCGTTGATCCAGATTTTGGCTCGATCATCGGCGTCGAAGGCGAGCAGGACGGGTGTCTCTTCCTGCATCTCTATCTGCGCCCGGGCATAGGCGTTGGCGAAGTCCTGCTGGCCCAGCGGCCAGCCGAGATCGACGACCTCCGAGGGTGAGCAGAAGAGCTCCCATTGGTACTCCTTGCCGTCGATATTGATGATCGGCTCGAATGTATTAATGTCGAAGGGGTCTTTGTCGAGGGAGTCCAGTTGAGCATCCCCATCGGCGAACTTCTCCTGGAAGGTCATCTCGTTGTCGAAGACGGGGAACGATCCGAGCACGAGCCACTCTTTGAGGAAGGCGCCCGGTTTGAAGCCGCGGTAGGTGACGCAGTCAGGGTCCAGCCCGACGTACCAGTCGACGGCGTCGCCGTACTCCAGATAGAAGCTGGCGGGCATCAGGCTGGCTACGAGGTCGTGTAATTCCTCGTCCGTGACTTTGCCGTTGATGATCATGGCCAGACAGGTGTTGGTCGGTGATCTTAGTGCATAGCCGGAGATGTGCTCGCCGGGCTCGAAGCCGGCTTCTTTGAAAATGATCTCCGCCGGGAGACCACTATTCTTGATGTTGCCGGAATCGTGCACTTTGAACCGGTTCCTGGCGAGCAGCCGTGGCGTCCAGTGGAAGCCGGCGGTCTTGACCATGTTAAGAGCCGAGCGAAGGTATTGGTTGATCGTCTCGCCTTGGATCAGGGCCACATGGCGGCCGTCCGTGGCGCGACAGAATGCCACAAATGAGCCTGGCGTTTGGCCGGTTTGATCGGTGAGTACCGTGAATTTCTGTTCGGCGATCCAGTCGGGTGTCTTGCCGAATACGAAGGTCTCCACCCCTGCAACCTCGGTCATCTGCCGGGCGGTGATGGGGGTGGAGCTCTGCTGGAGGATGACATCGGCGTGGGGCAGCGTACTGTAGCCGGCGAGCTCGGCCAGGTCCCAGGAGAATCCCGGGGCTCCGACTGAATCAGAGGCTATGCGCTGTATCTGCTGGACGGGGTTTCCATAGGCGACGGACTCGATCTGTTGGATCGTGTCGTCGTCGGCATTTACCCGGAAGATGTGGTAGACATCCGCACCGTCCCAGCAGAGTTTGTAGATTCGGACCGATGTACCGTCGGCCAATTGTTCGCTTGTCTCCTCTCGAAGCGGAGGGAGGCTCATACTGTCCATGGTGCCCTGGAAGCTGGCGGAGATGCCCAGGAATTCGGCGGGGTTTTCCGGGAGGTTGAACTGGTCTGTGATGGGCTCGCGCCTGACGGTAAATCGGCCGCTCTCCATGGGCTGGGCAGTATAGACGGCGCGGCCGTCGTAGCTCAAGCCGAAGAGGACCTGGGAACCCTGCTTGAAGACCCGCGCGAAGAAGCCTGTGGCAGGATCGTACCAGATATGCTCCTGAATTAGGCAGGCCTGGTCGGTGATCTCGGCCAGTTGCAGTGTGTGCCAGCGAATCTGGCCGTCGGGCTTGAGCGAGCGAACCGGCAGGGACGCAAAACTGTAGAACCATGCCTTCATCAGGTCGCGATTCTTGTTGTACGAAAAGTTGGATTCGATCAGCTCGTCGAGCCTGGCCGCGGCGTTCGGGGCGTTGGTGTTCGGGAACAGGATGATCTGGTGGGTGACGTGGACGATGCGGTCGCTCGTGAAGAAGACGGTCTGTTCGGCGGCACAGGCCGAATTGACGAGCGTTAACAGGGTCAAGGGGCTTTGGGCGGTGCTTCCTGGGCTATGCCAGATCATGACGGCGAGCCCCACCATCAGTAATAGAATCGCGGCGGCGCGCGTGATTGGACTTTTCATAATCAGTCTCCCTAGGCTAACTGGATGGATGTTGTGTTCGTTCCTGCGAAAGCGATCCAGTGCCCGTTCGAGGACCTGCTGATCCTTCTGGGGGTATGTCTTAAGGTCCGAGCCCCTGAGAAATGTCTCAAGTTGCTTTTTCTCTCGGGCGTTCATCTTTCAACCTCGCCATTCAACAAGAACCGCAATCTATCCAGGCCGTACCGGTACCGACTCTGAATAGTATTGACTGAGGCGTTCTGCAGACGCGCGATCTGCTTGAACCTCAGGCCACCGCGCACGTGCAAAGCGATGACCACACGTTGTTCCTCAGGTAACCGAGACAAAGCCTTATGTAGACGTCTGTGCTCATCATCGAGAATGACCCATTGGTCCGGGCGGTCGCGGTCCGAGCAAGGCTCGTTGATGACGGAGAGCGGCCGGGCGGCGCGTGCGGTGCGTGTTTTGCGCACGTTGTGCACGCGGTTGATCAGAGATCTGACCAGATAGCCCTTGAGATTGCCGTCCAAACGGAGCCTGTGAGAGGACTCGGCCAGCGAGACGAAGACGTCCTGTACGACATCCTCGACCTCTTGGCTGTCGTCCAGCAGTGCGCAGGCGATCTTGAGCAAGTAGTTCTTGTACTTGCCGTAGGTCCGCACCAGACCGTCCTCTCGGCCGTTTCGGAGCTTCCAGATTAACAGACTGTCTTCTAACATGAAGACCCGGTCACCTTTTGAATGATCATTCTTACCTCTTTATTACAACACGGGCGCCGGTTTAGTCTAATGTATCGGTGTTTTTTTCTGGGGTGTGTTGGTTCAGCGGGAATTGGACAACTGTTATCGTCGGCCAAGCGGGTCGATCGCTGGGTTGACGTCGGCATGATGCCCTCTCCTGGGACATTTGTCAAGTTCACCGGTTCACTCTTTCGTCGCTGGTGCCATTGCTCCGCGAGCGGATGGCCGGTCGCGTTCGAGGGTCTGCCACGGGCCTTCCCTCGGGCTTTCGAGGAAGGCCCGTAGCTTGTCCAGATGGTTCCGTGTATCCGGCCCGGCAAGTCGGCTGCCACGCAAGGACGGCGTGGCCTCCGCCTTGCGAGGGCCTGCGTTTGCCTTTGCGATAGGTACTCGCTGTCGCCGTTCTGAGGCGGCGTGCTGATTGCGAGTCCATGTATCTCCTTATTGGGTTTGAGCCATCGCGGCGGTTCGTCGGGCCCGTCGGGCGGCTTCGAGTTTGGCGTCGTGGTCTCTGTGGTAAGACAGCCTTTTTCGTGTCGGTAGCGTGATTCGCCTATTTGGCGGTTGAAAACCGGCTGTCACTTGACAGTTCTCGGTTCCCGGTTT
>CAYFUB010000809.1:0-12588 GCA_964346195.1 uncultured Pirellulales bacterium | reverse complement strand
CCCCAACGCGATACATCGCGTTGGGGGGCCCCATGCGCAGCTTGGCGAGGGCGGCGTTATCGTGCGTAAGACCATCGCCAAGGCCTTCGGCCTTGACGCTGCCACCCGTCAGATCGCGGCGGCGCCGTTATTTCAGTTTCTCACACACCTTCCCTAGAGTCGCCAACGCGATGCATCGCGTTGCGGGTCCCCCGTCCGACCGGCAACGGCATGGTGCGTGATACGCACGCTACCAGCTCAGACGAATCTCATACCGATTCGCGCAGTTGGCGGAGGATATCCCAGTAAGCGCCGCGGGCGCCGCGGCGGATGGCTTCAACCAGTTCCGTGTTGTCGTTGTAGTTGTGGTCGGTGGCCTCGGCACCCGGCGGCTCGGCCATTGGCGCGAAGAAGCGTTGGTCGCCGGCGATGAGATTCTTGATGAGCCGGGCCGGCTCCGGACCGAGCGCCGGCGCGATGTAGAACGTCGGCTGAAAGAAATCGATCGGGCCGGCATATTTGCGACGCAGGCCGGGATTCTCATGCAAAGGCCCCTGCCGCGTCAGGGCGTCCGCCATGCCGGTGCCCGGATAGATCCGAATGCCCAGTGCGGCCCCGGCACAATCCGGGCCGATTTTCTTGATGAAGTTGATGGTCTCGGCCGCCGTCTGCGGGGTCTCGCCGGGCCCGCCGAGCAGCAGGTCAATCATGACCTTGATGCCGTTCCTGCGGCACCAGTGGACCGCCATCGCCAAATCCCTGCTGCCATGCGGCTGCCGGTACGTGCGGAGCATTGGCGCGCTCGCCGAATCGCCCGTGAAGTTGATGCCGACACAGCCCGCCTTGCGCATGGCGCCCGCGAGCTCGGCATCGAACGGCGTCACGGCCAGATAGGCATACCACCGCACCTTCTCGCCCAGCGACCGGCGGGTCAGCTCCTCACAAACGGCCAGCGCGTGGCTGCGCGGAATATTGAATTCGGCATCGCACGTGTGGAGCACGTCGATCCCCTGGGCCCGCAGCGACTCAATCTCATCGGCAACCTCCGCCGGTCGGCGCGAGCGGAGCACCGGCCCTTTGGCCAGCGGGTCGGCACAGTACAGGCAGCGGCGATTGCAGCCGCGTTTCGTCTCGAAGCCGCACTGTCCGCCCCGCGCGAAGTAGGCGGCATTGTCAACCATCTCGCGCCGCGCCGACAAGGAAAACTCCGCAGGCCAGGCCGGACGATTGCTGCGGAGCCCGCCCTCGTGCCGCCAGAGCAGGCCCTCGACCTTCCCGAAGTCCCGTGCGCCCTGCAGTTGCCGATACAGGTCGATGGTGGCCTGCTCCCCATCGCCGCGAATGCCGAAATCGGCGCCGGTATGCCCCACGATCCGTTCGGCGAACACGGAGAAGCCGACACCGCCAATGACAATCGGCGCATCGCTGAGCCCGCGTATCCGCCGGACCAGCTCGGCCAGCCCCGGCACGAACCACTCCGCGCTCGGCCAGAAACAGTCGTCCACGTTGCGGAACGTAAGGCCGATCAACCCGGGAGCATGGCCGGATAAATACTCCGTCAGCGCCGTTTCCGGGTCTTCGCGCAGGCCCAGATCCAGCACCTCAACGTCGAGGCCTTGTTCCCGAGCGGCCTCGGCCACGTACTCCAATCCGATCGGCCCTATCGGGGGAACCATGCCGTTTGTATTGATCAGTGTCAGCACGGGGTGATATCATACCAGCATGGCGTACGCTATTCAAGCCGGCACGGGAAATGGAGAAATCGGGTGAGAACCGGTAGAGCCCTGATCACAAGCGTACTCTGCATCGTCGGCACGCCGCTTTTTGCGGTTGCCACGAGTGCGGCCGGGGCGCGCGAACAGAAGACCGGCCTGAAGATACTGTACGCCGGGAATCCGTCGAGCCCGCGTACGGCCGATTTCGCCGAATTCCTCAATAGGCATTTCGCGAGCGTCCAGACCGTCGATCTGGCAAGGCTCACGGAAGAGCAGGCTGGCCGCTTCGATGTCCTCGTACTCGACCACGACGCCGAACGCCCCCCGCGCCCGAAGTTCTCGGACGACTATGCGGTGCCAACCCTCACGATAGGGGCGGCCGGGGCAAGTATTGGCAGTACGAACGGTCTCAAAACAGGCTACTTGTGAAACTGCCTCATGGATGCGGCCCATGTTGGGTCGTTCGAGCACGAGATTTTCAACCAGCCGTTCTCCGTCCGGCCTGCCGTCGTGTCCTGGCCGATGCCCGAGAACTACAAGCGGCACCCCGAGGCCGGCGACCTGCCCGAGAAGACGAACGTCTGGCTGGTCCAGAATAGCGGCAAAAAGTACAGCGGCGCGGTATCCGCGGCGTACAACTTCGAGGGCGGACCGGACGATGAATCGCTGGTCGCCGGCTGCAATAGCAAGGCGTACCCTCATACGGCCATCGGCCGGCACGGCAATTTCCTCCAGTGGGGTTTCGGTGCGCCGCCTACGCGGATGACTGAGGATGGACGCGAGCTCCTGGTCAACTGCATCTGCTATATCAGGAGATTCGCGGGACGGCCGCCGCTGGTGAGAAAGCAGGCCATGAACCGGCGGTTCGCCTTCCACTACAAGGCCTTCTCTGATGACCTCACTAATGAATACAAGGGTCGCGAGGCCGAGTTGTATCAACTGCACAAGGACAACATCGAGCTGCTGCGGTACGAGGAGAAACGAATCGGAAAATACGAGTCCGCCATCGCGTTTCCGATCGACTTCGAGCTCAAGGACCTGGGAATCACCTCGAACCGCCGCATCGCCACGCTCGAGCAGTTGATCTCATTGCTTCCCAGTGACCCTTCAACGACCACGGGCGTCACCGGACGACAGCAGGGCTTCTTCAAAAGATGGATGGCCGGACGCGCGCGAGCAAAACAGGCGGCGACGGCGCGGAAGCTGCTGAGGCGTTACACGGACCTGGACTTCGGGACCAGGGCACAATGGCAGAAATGGCTCGACACTAATCGCCAACGGCTGTTCTTCAGTGATTTCGGCGGGTACCGGTTCTACGTCGCCTCCGAGGACCTTCCTGACACCTCTACGGCGGAATCCGCGATTGAGCCGTTCTGGTTTCCGCGATAGGTCCTTGCCGGATACGTCTGAGAGGGCGTGTCGGTGGAGGCGGCTGATTCACCCCTATTACATGTCGGTGCTCGTGGAAGATCGAGCATCTGCGGGGCCAAAGCCCCGCGGAACCGGGGGATGGTCCTGCGGCCGGGCCCATGGTCCCCAATGTATGACTCTACGTTGGGGGCGCCCTCCCAAAACATGCGGATCGCGCTTTGGGGACCCTTCACGGGCAGGATGGGTTCCCAAACGCTATGTTTCGCGTTTGGAGTCTCACGCTACTGCTCTGGTTCGGCTGGCCGCTATGGCCGTATCAGGAGGCGGACTCTTTCGCCTTTTGCTCTTTAGCCTTCTTTTCGGCGATGCGGGCGAAGATGATGCCGACCTCGAACAAGCCGTACAGGGGCACGAGCAGTGAGACCTGGGAAACGACGTCGGGCGGCGTGACCACGGCCGCCACGAACGCCAGGCCGAGGACCACGTACTTGCGCGTGCTGCGCAACGTCTGGATAGACACGAGGCCGGTGCGAACCAGGACGTAGACGGCGATGGGCGTCTGAAAGGCGACGCCGAAGACCAGCATCAGAACCGTGACGAAGGAAATGTAACGCTGCAGGGTCCAATACGAAGCGACGCTGACGAATTCGTTGAAGGCGAGGAAGAATTTCAGGGAAAGCCGCGCGATGACGAACAGGAAAAACAAGGCGCCGACGACGAACAGACCGGCGGAGAATGGCACCGCCGTGTGAACGTACTTCTTCTCGTTCTCATACAGGCCGGCAGCTACGAACATCCAGATTTGATAGAACACCCACGGGGCGGTGAGGATTAGACCCGCGATCAAGGAGACCTTCATGTAGGCGGTGAACCCTTCCGCGGGCGACATCGTTATCAGGAGGTCCTCAGAGGACAGGGACTTGTCTGCCGCCCCTCGCACCTCCTTCACCCAGGCACGAACGGCCTGGGTGGACACGTCGCGAAGGAATGCCACCCGATTCGGGTCGAGGCTGGGCGCATTCGGGTCGGACGCCAGACGGGCGGCCAGGGTATCGAAGAACAGGCGGACAAAGGCCAGCGACTCCGATTCCACCCGCGGCGTCTCGATCTTGCGATTTCTTTCGCTGTGCCTTTCCTTCACCGCCTTGACGTAAGGCATCTTGATAAAATCAAGGATCTGTGTGCCGAAGACCATACTCAAAATGGTACCGATCGCCACCCCCATGATCGCCAGGATGAGGCGGGCACGCAGCTCTTCGAGGTGGTCGCCGAGACTCATGGTCGAGCTCTCGGGGTCGAGGCTTCTTCGGGTTTTGGCCATTGCGGTGAGTGAGAGGAAATGAGGCAGGCCGATCCGAGCGACTAGCGGGTCGTGTCCGTGTCGTTCAGGCCGGAAGCCTGCTTCGCCTCGTTCACGACGTCGTCCTTGATCTTCCTGACGTCATCGGTCAGTTCGTCCGTGGATTCCTTTGCCTCGTTGATGCCCTTCTTGAACTCGGTGAGGCTCTTGCCCATGCTGCGGGCGATCTCGGGCAGCCGCTTGCCGAAAATCAGAAGCGCGATAACGAGGATGATCAGCCACTCGGTGTGTCCAGGCAGCCCGAATGCCAACGCATCATGCATCGATTCAACCATCGTGTTCTCCTTGAGGCCGTCGCGTCGCAAGACGCTGTGCACTCGATTGACTCGTACCGGGATTTTGGCGCCCCCGCTGCTTGACGCCTTCGCGGCGCCCTCACAACGACAATGCAGTACCACAGTATAGCCAGCCCGCCGGACCCCGTCAAACAAATATTGCGGCCGTCGTCCAATAATGGACGCACAGCAGGTCTGTTGGTAGATCCGCGTAGGACGATCTGCCTGCGAATGAAAGGTATTCTCTGTGTTCCCGACATCCCCACCTTCATGCGTCCATGCCCCAGGGCCCGCATCCCTCCCCAACAGCCGCTTTGACACCCGTTTCGCCGCTCACGAATTCGCCCATCAGGACTGAATTCGATTGTAATTCCAGTACTGTCCGATAGTTACGAATAACAGGAGGAATTCTTCTTGCATAACAGACGGCCTTTCCGCTATAATAACGTCATCGGTGATTTAGAAGTAAGTGGCCTTGGGGGGCAGAAAAATGATTATGAAACGGTTCTACGTCGAGGTTTGGATCCCCTTCACGCTGACGAAACGCCGGATCCTGGTTCTGGCCATCGCAAGCTACCTAGCCCTTTGCTGACCATTACCGGACCAGTTCGCCCGGCCCTGAGAGCACGCTGTAGAGTCGGCTAGTCGCGCTCTCGAACGGAGCGGTTCGCTTCCTTTCCACCGCCGAGTTGATGTCATCGCTTTGAAACCTTGGGCGGGCACCAATATCATCCCCCCGCCCGTTGCGGTTATTTTGACGGCCACTATGTGATGGACTCCCGCCTTACCGGGTGTGCGAACACTCCAAACCTACACGCTGCCACATTTGGGCCCTCTCGCAAACTCCGCCCGGCCGGCTCTTGCCTGTCTTGCCGGGGGTGTCTATAATGCCGGATTCTCTCGACGAACTGAATCCGAGGTGTACATGAGCACGCAGACGATGGAACAGTTGAAGCAGTTGAGCCGCGGGACGGTGGAGATTTACACGCAGGCGGAGCTGGCCCAGCGGCTGACCCAGGCCGCCGCCGGCGGCCGGCAGATGCGAATCAAGCTGGGCCTGGACCCGACCAGCCCGGACATCCATCTCGGCCACACGGTCGTGCTGCGCAAGATGCGGCAGTTCCAGGACCTCGGCCACCAGGCCGTGCTCATCATCGGCGACTACACCGCCCGCATCGGCGACCCGACCGGCCAGAACACCACGCGCCCCATGCTCTCGCCCGAGCAGATCGAGCGCAACGCCCAGACCTACTTCGACCAGGCCGGCCGCATCCTGGACACCTCGCCCGAGAAGCTCGAAGTCCGCCACAACAGCGAGTGGCTCGCCGACCTGCGCCTGGCGGACATCATCAAGCTCGCCGGCGCCATGACCGTCGCCCGCATGCTCGAACGCGACACCTTCGAGCTGCGCTACCGCAAAGGCGACCCCATCGGCGTCCACGAGTTCCTCTACCCGCTCATGCAGGGCTACGATTCCGTGATGATTCGCAGCGACGTCGAGCTGGGCGGCACCGACCAGACCTTCAACAACCTCGTCGGCCGGGACCTCCAGCGGCTCGACAACCAGCCGCCCCAGATCGTCATCACGACGCCCATCCTCGTCGGCCTCGACGGCAAGGAGAAGATGAGCAAGTCCAAGGGCAACTACGTCGGCGTCACCGACGACCCCGCCGACATGTTCGGCAAGCTGATGTCCATCTCCGACGACCTGATGGAGAACTATTACACGCTGCTGACCGACCTGCCCCTGGAGCGCATCGCCGAACTGACCAACCCCGACAAAACCCACCCGAAAGAGGCCAAAGTCCTGCTGGGCAAAACTATCGTCGCCCAGTTCCACGGCCGGGCCGCCGCGGACGCTGCCGCCGCCGAGTTTGACAAGATCTTCGCCCAGGGCCAACTACCCGACGAGATGCCGGCAATCGAGCTGACCGAGGTCCCGATCAATCTCAAGCAACTCCTGATGGTCTGCGCTCTCGTCGAGACCGGCGGCGAGGCCAAGCGGCTCTGCGCCCAGGGCGGCGTGAGCATCGACGGCCAAAAAGTCACCGACCCGAGCACCGACATCGTCCCGCGCGACGGCATGGTCCTCCAGGTCGGCAAACGCCGCTTCGCCCGCCTCCGCGTAAAGTAGGGTGGGTTCTCAACCCACGCGTGCCCGGGTTTTCAACCGCGAAATACGCGAACCACTCGGTGCGGCCTCCAGCCGCAACCAAAGCTCTACGCGCGCGGAGACGCCGAGGCGCAGAGAAGAAAACATGATTGCATGAACTTGCAGATCCCGGCGTCCCTGCGTCTTTGCGCGAAACATAATTCTTGCGGTTTCAGCAGGTTACGTGGCTCCCTCTTCCAGAATTTGCGCAGGAAAACAAGATTTTGACAAGTAGCAATGCGAACGAGAACCGAGAACTGACTATCGACTACCAGCGACCCTCCGCAGATTTCGCCGACTTGCGCAGATTTTCAGGCGACTACCGTCTCTTACTACAGGGGACGCAGAGGGCCGCAGAGGTGATGTAACCACTGATGAAAGCGGATGAACGCCGACCCTCAAATGCCAATCCGCAATCCACAATCCGAAATCCCCAATAGCTGCACCCTTCGCCCCCCTCTTGCTTATCACCTCTCACCTGTCACCTATCGCTTCTCTCCGCGTCCCCGCCAGGTAGGATAGCCGCTAAAGCCTTCGGATAGAGGCTGACCCTGGCTCCGCAGGACCCAGATAAGTATGTTGTCTGCGGAATCCGAGAATTCCAGCGTTTCTTCTTGACAGCCGGCGTAAAAAGGGTAATATGGGAAAAGTAGGCATAATAAAGGCTAGCGAGTGGCCTTTCCAGGGTGAGGGCGTTGCCCCTCCGGAATGGAGTGTGTGGCTGATAGGCAATATGGACACGGGTTTGGAGGAGATTCAGATGAGAAGGCTCAGAACGATTTATGGCGTAGTAATAACGATTCTGGTCGCGGGCACAGCGGTGCAGGCCAACCTGGTCATTAATGGCGATATTGAAGACAACACCGCCGTCGGAACCATGTTTAACATGTCCAACGACACTTTCAATGCCACCGTAGCTCATGCAACCGCGTTTGGCACCTCTCAGGAGATCGACCTGGTCACTGGGCTGGACTACGGCATTGCGCCGCAAAGTGGTAATTGGAAACTGGGTCTTCATCAGAGGTCGAACCTGCCAACCAATGTCGATGCCTTCTCATTTGACCTTTCGTCTCCCGTTGTCAATGGAAGTGCATACCTTCTGCGGTTCTTTGCCGCAGGTCTGTCGGTCGCTCCATTGGGACCAGTGGAGATAGGGCTTTCCGGCAGCGCCTCCGATTTTGGCACGCTGATCTTTTCCGGGACACCTGGCAGTGCCACCGAGTGGACGCAGTTCGATTACGCTTTTGTCGCCCCCATCGATGCCTCATTTCTTACGGTACGAAATGCGGCCGTGTATAACATGTATGCCTTTGTCGACAACTTCAGCCTGTCTGATGCCAGGATTCCCGCTCCGGGTGCCATCCTCTTGGGGACCATCGGTGTCGGTCTGGTCGGCTGGCTCCGCCGACGTAGAGGATTGGCGTAACAAGGTGGCGAAGCTGAAAGGGACCTTGTAGTTTGACACGCGGGTTGAGAAGGGGCGCCCCAACGCCGGACAAGGCGTTCGGGGAGCCCAGCGCACACTACCCCGCCTGCTGACAACAGGCGCGCGCCGCGGTGCCTCGGCGGTTACGAGCCGGAGGCCGGGAGAAGCCGGGGTCAGACCCGGAATCGAATTAAGCCTTAAGCGGACCGGCCAGCGGGCACTGCGAAGATTTCCTGGGGGACGCAGAGAGCGCGAAGGTTAAAAGCGTTTTGAGTTCGTTCTCTTGGCGTTCTTGGCGGCTTGGTGCGAGGGTGATCTTCGTACCGGCCGAAGGCCCTTGGATTGATGATCGATGATTTACGATTGATGATTGAAAAAACGGGCGGCCGGACCGCAAGTGCCAAATTCGCAGTTTGAAGTCAGAGTCCGGCCGCAGGGTGTATCTCGTCGCTAGTCGCTCGTCACTCGCGAGATTGCCGTGTCGCTGTGCTCCTCGCAATGACATGGTTGAGCCGGTTTCTTCTCCGTGGCCTCCGTGTCTCCGTGGTGAGACATCATTTTTCGCGTGGTTCGCGTAGTTCGCGGTTGGAGTAGAATCCAGCAGCTCGGTGTGCGGTGCACACCCTACCGCTTCTATCAGCGTGCATGGGCGTTCATCTGTGGTTAATAAGCAGTTGTCGGTTCCTGGTTCTCAGTTCTCAGTTGAGAATCTGCGGAAATCGCCGTTGATCCTTCGGCTGCGCTCGGGACGGGGTCTGCGGATGACCAGTTCGTCGTGCGGGAAGCGTGAAGCGTCGCGCGTAAGTTTGCCGCGCGTGTCATCTTTTGGCATTCTTTCGCTTCTTTCAGCTATTACATCCTCCATTCTCGGCGTTCCCGGCGTCTCAGCGCGAGTTGATTCTCCAGCCACGTGCTTCGCGGTTAATCTGCGGAAATCGGCGCAATTGCGAACCTCTGGCGGAGTTCCGGGGACAGCTTACTTATCTCGGGCTTGAATTGAGTATGGTGTCCTCCGATGATGAAGAAGACGTTTGATGCCGTGGCCTTCATGCGAAAGCGGCGCGAGGAACTCTCGCGTGCCTACGCCGGTCTGAGTGCCGAGCAGATGAAGGAGCGGATACGCGAGACGCTGAAGAATAATCCCTTGTGGAAACAGCGTCCCCAGAACCAAACCTCGTCACGTTCCACGAAGAAAACCGGTGGCGGTCCCTGGGCACGGTAGGTACGGGTACCGGGGTTAGGTACCGGGGTTCCAGGTGACGGAACTCAAGAGAGCCTATGAAGCATGGTCTCGGGATGTCAGCCACACCCAGCCGGACAACTACGCGCCGCCCCGCATCTACGTGGGAATGTCCCATGAGAATCCGGTGACCCTGCCCCGTCAGGACTGTCGTCACGAGAAGGGACGACCCTGGGCCGAGGACTCGAACGGACACTGGCTTCCGTATGTGGCCGAGTCCGGCAGCCAGGAGATTTCCCTGCGGCTCCATCCAGAAAAGGAAGCGGGCGATGCCGTCCTGGGGATTGGCGACGATGAGTGGAAGCAGCCGTTCTCGGCCGGACAGGAGCCCATTCTCTTCCAGACGGTCCGCCTGGGAAAGGGCAACGCGACTTTGAAAGCGACTCTGACGGCCGGCAAGACGACAAAGGGGCCGTGGCAGGTCGATGTGACCCGGAAGGAAACGCAAGATCGTGACGAGTAGTGCCGTCAGCCTCACTCGCCCTGCTGGACGGCGACCTCCCAGCCTGTGACGTTGACGGTCGTCGGGTCGGACCGGTGACTGAAATCGACTTGCATGGTCTGCCCCTCATGACAGACGGCGATCGTGTAATCGCCCAGGAAACCGCGCACCGACGCCCGGCCGGAAACGTCCGTTATCGTGGTTTCATCGGTCCACCAGGTTTGCGTGACCAGCTCGACCCACACGCGCCCGTGCGGTCGCAGGTCCCAATGCCTGTCCCAGAGGGCCGCTTCGGGACGCCAATGCTTGCCTTCCCAGAACCCCCACATCAGAATGCCGACGGTCGAGGGATGCGCGAAATAGGCCGTCATGAAATCACGCGTGTAGTTGGCCTGGTACTCGGTGTCATCCGAGGAAATATCGAATTCCGTGCACTGGATCTCGAGCCCCAGGTCGTCCAACTCATCGAGGATGGACCAGATCCGTTGCGGGGGCGTGGGGTTGGACCCGAAGTGGCACTGCGTCCCCAGGCCGTGGAGGGGCGCGCCGTTGTCGAGCAGGAACCGGGCCGTCCAGAGATAATGGTTGCGATGTGCGACATCCGACCCACCGGCGGAGATGATGTTGTTGTCATTGAGATAGAGCCTGGCGCGCGGGTCGGATTCGTGGGTCTTCTTGAACCAGTCGATCATGGCGCCATTGCCGAGGATGTCCATCAGGTCGTGATTCCAGTAATTCTCGTTGATGACATCCCAGTCCACGAGCCGGCCCGCCAGCGTCCCGGCTTCGTCGGCTATGTGGTCCAGAGCGCGACGCCGGAGATACTCGGGGTCGTGCTGATTCGCTTCGAGGTCGGCCGGCAGATGCGTCCAGGAGGGCCAGACGAGATTGTGCCCGCGGATCTCGATTCCCCAGTCTCTCAGCATGTCGAGCGCCTCCAGCGTCCTCTGCCGGTCCCAGGTCTCCCACGGCGGCCACTTGAGGTCGTTTTCCATGACTACGCGGTTGAAATACCGCTGGACGACCTGACGGTACTGAGAACCGTCGCGGGTGCTGCTGAGCAGGGCCCGGGCATCTACGGCGGAACCGAACCGATAGGCATGCCGCGTCATCTGCACCTCGACCTGTGCGCCAGCGACCGGATGGTGCTGCTCGTCCGTGACAACCACGTGAATGTCCCCTTTGCGATGGCGGTCGATCATCTGCGCGGCCGTCGCACGCCAGGCGGCGTCGGGCTCCATCCCCCGATACGAAATCGTGTTTCGCGGCAGGTCCCTGATATCGATGCTTCGCCCGTAATTCAGGACCTCCAATCCGCCGATCCGGATGGTCTGCGGCTCATAGCCCAGGCGGAACTTGACGGAGGCCTCTGCGATTCGATAGTCCTCCACGCACTGGAAGGGGACGAAGAACTGCTTCCATTCGTTCCCCACGACGATGGGATACGTGGCGGACTTTGTCCATGGGTCGCGGCTCCGCTCGAAGATGAACTCCGAGAAGGCCTCCCCGGTCTCACCACGCGATTCAACTCCCCTTGCCCAGAACGCCGCCAGCAATACGTCCCCTTTGGCGATGGGGACGATGGTGCTGATGCTGAACTGCGCATCCCATGTTTGGGCCGGCATAATGAGGGTCTGGCTCTGAACCGCCCATTCGAACGGCATCCCGTCGACGTGAACGATGGACCGAACGGCGATCCCGCCTCCCTGCAGGGACATCGCGAGTGCCGCGTCATCGGGCAGCACCGGCACACCGCCCGGCGGGACATCATCGGCCATGAGAGGGCCGGATAGCGCAAGAAGACAGAGCAGACGCAAGACGGGACGCATGTGTTCACAATCTCCGGAAACAAGGCCGTTCAATGTAGAACCGACACACATATTATATCGTGAGTCCACTCTCCTGGCAAGCGCAGGCCACAGTCAAGTGGGACCGTCACCATGCCATGGCCGTAACTCACCCTGCGCCGCCTTTTCATTGCCACCGCTGCATCGAGGGACCCCGCACCATGGAACGCCCGCAATTATGCACTGCGCGACCAAGACAAACGAAGACCACCAAGGGGCTGCCTGATAGGGAGAATCCGCTCGGGATGAAGGGCAGAGGCCGGGGTCAGACCCGGAATTAAGAGGCCGGGGTCAGGCCCGGAATTAAGCCTTAGGCGGACTAGCCAGCGGGCACCGCGAAGATTTCCCGGGGGACGCAGAGAGCGCGAAGGTTAAAAGCGTTTTGAGTTCGTTCTCTTGGCGTTCTTGGCGTCCCATTCGGCTGCGCTCAGGGCGTGGCTTGGTGCGAGGGTGATCCTTATACCGGCCGAAGGCCCTTTGATTGATGATCGATGATTTACGATTGATGATTGAAAAAGCGGGCGGCCGGGCCGCAAGTGTCAAGTTTGGAGTTTGAATTCGGAGTCCGGCCGCAGGGCGTATCTCGTCGCTCGGGAGATTGCCGCGTCGCTGTGCTCCTCGCAATGACATGGTTGAGCCGTTTTTTTCTCCGTGTCCTCTGTGCCTCTGTGGTGGGACATCATTTTTCGCGTGGTTCGCGTAGTTCGCGGTTGAAGAGCAGTTGTCGGTTGGCAGTTCTCAGTTCCCGGTTTTCTTCGTGCTCTTCGTGTCCTTCGTGGTT
>CAYFUB010000808.1:0-4208 GCA_964346195.1 uncultured Pirellulales bacterium | reverse complement strand
TGTTCATCATCACGCTGGCGGCGGCAAGTGCATGGCTCGACAGGCTCGCGGAAGGATCGGATTGGCCGATGCTCTTGGCCTTTCTCATCGCCTTGGCGCTGACGGTGCTTGTGGTTCTGGTGATTTGGAGGATTACGCAACAACCAGCGGACCACAGCGATGTACCCGCATCGGAGTCCAAGCACTGATATGGAATGAGGGGGACGCGGCGGCCAGGGGCAGCAGCCATAACGCTGCGAGCGGAGAGCAAGTTTACTGTGGTCTGCGGTTGGATATGGCGCCACGGCACGCCGGGCCGCGGCTTTGCCCTTTCGAGGGTCTGGTTTCGGAAACGACGAAGAGGTGGAGAGATGATCGCGTATGGGTTCAGCAGGCAGGTGGACAAGCCCTTCAAGGACACGGTGGATGAGGTTACCGCCCGGCTGAAGGACCAGGGCTTCGGCGTGTTGACCACCATCGACGTGAAGGAGAAGTTCAAGGAGAAGCTGGGTATCGACTTCAGGCAATACGTGATTCTCGGAGCTTGCCATCCGGCCAGCGCCCACCGGGCGATCCTCGCCGAAGAGGATGTCGGATTGCTGCTCCCGTGCAACGTGATCGTGTACGAGAAGGACGGCAAGACCGCCGTCTCGGTCATCAGGCCGACGGTGGCCATGCAGATGGTCGACAACCCGGACCTGAAGACGATTGCCGAAGAGATCGAGGCGAAACTGGAGAGTGTTCTTGCCTCCGTCGAGTGAAAGGATTGACGTGATGATCGGGAAACTCTGGCTTCTTGCAGCCATTGGTATGTGGCCGGTTGCCGTCCTGGCCCGCAGCGGTGATGCCAACTACATGGACGGCGATCATATGAATGGCTACGGGCATATGATGGGTCCCTGGAGTGGGGGCATTTTCATGGGGCTTTTCCTGCTGGTAGTCGTGGGTGTGTTGATCTACTTTCTGGTCAAGGGCCTGGGGCCGGGCGGCTTCGGACAAACGCCCCGTGAGACTGCTTTGGACATTCTGAAGAGGCGCTACGCCCGGGGTGAGATCACCAAGGAGCAGTTCGACGAGATGAAGAAAGACCTGTGAGCCTGCGGGCCTGCTACAAAGGAGGAAAGGAGTGGAGTGGTACTGGCTTGGTTTCCTGATGAATCCGTGGTTCGGCTTCGGAGCCGATCATCGCGGGCTGGCTCGTCTACGACCAACTCAATAAGGTCAAGGAGGTGGAACTGCAAGTGGACATGGGCCGGATGCAGCAGACGATGCACTAGATGATGCAGGGTGGCCAGTCCACGGCACAAGCAGGAACACAGACCGACCACGAGCAGCATCATCCGAGCCAACCCTGAGTGGTCGTGTCGTCGGATGTGGCCGGGAGGATTTTTGCTCCTCGATTCGGACCCAGAGATTGCCAACGATTCTGGAGGCAAACGATGCCTGCAAAGGAAATCTTTCAACGGTCGTCGGAAAATCCCATTCTGTCTCCGGCGGATCTGCCGTTTCGGGCGGTTGCCGTCCTGAATCCCGGGGCCGCCGAACGGGACGGCGAAGTAGTTTTGTTAATCCGGGTCGAGGATGTGGACGGTCTTTCCGACATCTACCTGGCGCGCAGCCGTAACGGCGTCACGGACTGGCAGATCGACCCGGAACCCGTACTTCGTCACGGGCTGGACGAGTGGCGCTATGAAGAGTGGGGCTGTGAAGATGCCCGTATCACGCGTATTTCCGAGGACGGGTGCTGGTACATCACCTATGTCGCTTATTCGCCGATGGGTCCGGCCGTGGGGATTGCCAAGAGCACCGATCTGAAGAACATCGAACGGATTTCGCTTCTGGGGGCGACGAACGACAAGGACGGCGTGCTCTTCCCGCGCCGGTTCAACGGCGAATACGCTATCCTGCACCGGCCCGATGCCGGCGGATATCAGCACATCTGGTCGGCCTATTCGCGGGACCTGATCCGCTGGGGCGAGCCGCACTGCGTGCTCCAGGAAGGCAGCGGACCCGCCTGGGATGCCGTGAAGGTCGGCGCCGGGCCGCCTCCCATTCTCACCGACCGCGGCTGGCTGCTGATCTATCACGGTGTCAAAGGGTACGGCGGCGGTCTGCTCTACCGCGTGGGGATGGCCTTGCTGAACAAGGAGATGCCCCACAAAATGATCGCCCGCTCCTCGGGCTTCATCTTCCAGGCGGCGGCTCCCTACGAGCTGGCCGGGATCGTTCCGAACGTCGTATTCCCTACGGGCGCGCTCGTCCGTGGCGACGAGTTGTGGATGTACTACGGTGCGGCGGATCGATGCATCGGCCTGGCGACCGCCAAGATGAAGGACCTGCTGGCAGTCCTGGAGTAACGGCGACGAATTCACGATGGGCGTGTCATGACACCCCCCGGTGCCGGCCCTGTGAGGGCTTGGTCGCTGGCTCGCGAAGGTGAGCGGGAAGCAATAAAACAGGAATGAAGGGAGGTTGTTCGGGAGGCTGCCCCGATGTACGCAGGTCTCCCAAGGAGAGCGAATACTCATGGCCCTCCGCAGATGGATTCTGACGCCGCTTGTTCTCGCTGCCCTGGCGGCGGGTTCCTGGCTCGCCTATCAGTGGCTGACTCCGGAGCCCCTGCCGGAGGGGCTCATCTACGCGAATGGCCGGATCGAGGGGACCGAGGTCCGTGTCAGCGCGGAAGTTGCGGGCCGGGTCGTCGACGCACCACTCCGTGAAGGATCGAAGGTCCAATCCGGCGACCTGCTTGTCCAGATCGACCCATCCACCTATAAGGCCCAGTTGGCCGAAGCCCGTGCCGCGCGGGCAGCGCTTGAAGACGGACTCAGAGCCCTGAAAGCTCAGTTGAAAATGGCTCGACACCACCTTGGAACGGCTCAGACGAACCTGGAGCGCTGGCAGAATCTCCAGGCACAGGGAGCCGCCACGAAAGAGAACCTTGAGGCTGCCGAGGACCGTCAACGCGAGGCCCAGAGCCAGGCCGACGTGTTCGAAGCCCAGGCCGCCCAGGCCGAATCCCGTCTCAAGGCAGCCGACGAGCAGATCGAACTGCTTCAACTCCAACTGGAGAAGACCGAGATTCGGGCCCCACTCGGTGCCACCGTCCTGGTCAAAGGCATTGAAGAGGGAGAGCTGGCCACGGTGGGACGCCTGATCGCCGTTCTCGTCGACCTCACGCGGTTGGAGCTGCGGGTCTACATTCCGGAGCGTGATCTCGGCAAGATGAAGCTCGGCGCTCCGGCCCGGGTTCGTGTCGATGCGTTCCCGGATCGCCTCTTCGATGCCCACGTGCAGCGGGTCGATCAGCAGGCTCAGTTCACGCCGCGCGACATTCACATGCCCGAAGAGCGGGTACGGATCGTGTTCGGTGTGACGCTGGCAATCGAGAATGAAGAGGGTTTCCTGCACCCGGGGATGCCGGCCGACGCATGGATCAAGTGGGATCCCGGGGCTCCCTGGCCCGATCGCCTCGTCGTTCCGGAGTAGTCCATGGAAAACGCAGCCGGCGCAACGGTTATCCAGGTCAGGGATCTGGGCCGGTCTTTCGGTCGGGGGACCGACCGGCGGCGCGTCCTCTCGGGGATCGCCTTCGAGGTCCCTGCCGGCGAGATTTTCGGCGTGCTGGGTCCCGATGGGGCGGGTAAGACAACGCTCATGCAAATACTGGCCGCCATCCTCAATCCGACCGAAGGGAATTGCCGAGTGCTCGGTTACGATACCGTGCGGCAGTCGTCGGCGGTCACCTCGCGAATTGGCTACATGGCACAGGGCTTCACGCTCTATCGCACATTGACGCTCGAGGAGAATCTCACCTTTGCGGCCCGGATTCGGGATGTGCCGGCGCCAGCTTTCGCCGAGCGTCGCCGGCGGCTGCTGGCGATGGCCGGCCTGACTCCATTCACCGAGCGTCGTGCCGGCCGGCTCTCGGGCGGGATGCAGAAAAAGCTCTCGTTGTGCACGAATCTGATCCATGAGCCGCCGCTGCTGCTGCTCGATGAATTGAGCCTGGGAGTGGATCCCCTCTCCCGGCGGGAGTTGTGGCTGATGTTGAGGCGCCTGCGCGAGGAAGGCAAAACGATCCTGATCACGACTCCCTACATGGACGAGGCCGCCTACTGCGACCGGCTGGCGCTTTTGCACGAGGGAAGACTTCTGACGATCGATGAGCCGGCGGCCTTGCGGGCCAAAGGGCGCAGCCCGACGTTCGAACTCGTCACCGGCCGCCG
>CAYFUB010000807.1:0-9618 GCA_964346195.1 uncultured Pirellulales bacterium | reverse complement strand
GACTGGGCGTCGCAGCGAACGACGCAGCTTATCGTGCAGCTCGCCGGCGGCCGGGTGGCCCGGGGCCTGGTGGACGCCTATCCGCGCCCGTCGCAGCCCCGGGAAGTGACCATGAGACTGTCCCGGCTGGGCAAATTGCTGGGCACTGAGGTGCCGCAGAGTGAAGTACTACGGATTCTGTCGGCGCTCCATTTCCAGCCGCGTCTGCAGGACGGCTCTGTCGTCTGTATCGTACCCACGTGGCGCAGTGACATCGGCCGCGAGGTGGATCTCATCGAGGAGGTTGCCCGGGTGCACGGGTACGATAAGGTACCGACGCGCCGGAGAATACAGATCGAGGCGACGCCCGCCGACGCGCGGCAGAAACTGGCCGAGGCCGCGGGTGCCTTCCTGAATGCTTGCGGTTTCTATGAGACGGTCACCGTCGGCTTCGTGGAGCGGGCGACGGCGGACCTGTTCGTCGCCGCCGGGGGGGCGGAGCATCTGTCCGTGCGTGATGTCACGCGCAAGGGTGCCAATCTGCTGCGTCAGACCCTCTTGGGCTCGCTGCTCGAGGTGCTGAAGACGAACGTCAATGCGAAGAACCTGCCGTGCCGCATCTATGAAATCGGCGACACGTTTGTCCCGAGCGGCGTCCGGAATTCGTTGCCGCGCGAGCGTACGAAGCTCGCGCTCGTGGTGGATGGCGACCTGAGGCGTTTGCGGGCTGCCGTGGAGGGATTGGTCCGGGACATCAGCCGGACGGCGGAGGTGGAATTCGTGCCGACGGAGGTGACGTGGGCGCAGGTGGGAGCGCGCGTGACGGTGGATGGTCGGAGCATCGGTGACGCGGGCGTGTTCTCGGACGCGGTTCGGGCGAAGTTCGATTTCAAGGAAGTGACGCCGTGCGGGGCCGAGCTGGATTTCACGGAGCTGATGAACCTGAAAGGGGGGCCGGTTCGGATCAAGCCGATCCCCCGTTTTCCGGCCATCGAGCGCGACCTTTCGATTCTTGTGGCGGAGGAAATACGCTGGGCGGATATCGCGCAGGCCGTGCAAAGCAGCGCGCCGGCCGAGCTGGAGGACATCCAGTTCGTCGACGTCTATCGCGGCAGGACTATCACGCCGGGCCGAAAGAGTGTGACATTGTCCCTGCGTTTCCGCGATGAGGATGGCACGTTGACGCACGATACGGTGGACCGCTATCAGTCGGCCGTTATCGAGAGCCTGAACCGGGCCGTAGGGGCCGAGTTGCGCACCGTGTGACGTATCGTGATTTGCGCTGCCCGCCAGGTCGTGCCGGGCGCCATGCTTACGCTCGCGTGAGCATGTTCTTCCTTTTGAATGGAATATGTCCATGCTAGCGTGGACACGGCACCGCGAGGGGCGAGTCTCCCATGCGCGAAATCGAGACATCCGGCCGCGAACACTGGACGGGCGTCATGCGCAGGCAGATTCCTCGACTGCGCTCGGAATGGCAGAAGGGGGCGGCCCGACCGGGCGTTTCCGGCCTGACCACAATGCGTTGCGTCATGATCTGATGCGGCATTCCAGGCCTCAGGCGACGGGTGGATTGCCGCACCCACGGCCCCCAGCGGAGCAGCGACATTTTTGTCTGTAGAGAAATCCCGCCTGACGCCGATAACATCGTAAGGGATGAAGGCATGCGTCGCCTTTGTCCTTCGTTTGATCGGGCCTTATTTCCTTGACGGAAGGTCAGGGATTTGGTATATGAAAGATTGCGGGCTGACCCCTGCAGTGTTCGTGTTACGGGCGTGTATTTGAAGGAACCGATACCCGTACTGAGGGAGATCAGGCCTTGTCGGACCGGAAATGCCTGCGCGATAGGACTTTCGGACGCAAGCAACGATCACCCACTTGAAAGTCATGGGTTCCCTTCAATCGCCCTTCTCACGGCACAGGTGGAGGTGAGCTAGCATACAGAAAAAAGGCCTGTGCGTGCAGGCCTTTTTTATTGGTTGGCTCATCTGTTCAGGCCCTGTCTATGGGACCTGCGGTCCCGCCGCAATCTGCAAACCCTTGTTCCATTTGGAGTTAAGCAGCTTGTTGGAATTGCCGATGAGAGGCCAGAGGCGTGCTTTGCTCCACGTGGCGTCTTCGCATAGGGATGTTGGGTTGTGAGGAGTTCAAATGCCGAGTGTGCGTAGCTTCACCGTTCTGCCGGCGGTCCCCGAATCACTAATGGAATTGGAGGCTCTGGCCCGGAACCTGTTCTGGTCCTGGAATCCTCAGTTTATCGATCTATTCAAGCGCATCGACCCGACCCTGTGGGCGGCCTGCGGCCACAATCCGGTCAAACTGCTTGGCACGGTTTCACAGTCGCGGCTGGAGGCTCTGGCCACCAACGAAAGCTTCCTGAATGAATTGCGGCGGGCGACGGAGACCCTTCAGGGATACCTCAGCGCGCCCACCTGGTTCGAGAAGGTTTATCCGGGCGCTTCCGAGCTGGTCATCGCCTACTTCAGCGCGGAGTTCGGACTCCACGAATGCCTGCCGATCTACGCCGGCGGCCTGGGCATCCTCGCCGGCGACCATCTCAAGAGCGCCTCGGATATCGGCATTCCCATTGTCGGGATCGGCCTGATGTATCAGAAAGGCTATTTCCGCCAGTACCTGAACATCGACGGGTGGCAGCAGGAGGCGTACGTCGAGAACGATCTGTTCAATATGCCCGCCGAGCTGGTGCGCAAATCCAGCGGCAGACCACTGACGATCAGTGTGGAATACCCGGGCCGTTCCGTGCAGGCGCAGATATGGGCCATCGCCGTGGGTCGGCTGAAGCTGTACCTCCTGGACACCAACATCCCGGCCAATTCGCCCGGCGATCGCATGATCACGAGCAGCCTTTATGGTGGTGACCGCGAGTTGCGTATCCGCCAGGAAATTCTGCTCGGCATCGGGGGCCTCAAGGCGCTGGCCGCCATGAATATCGTTCCGACGGTCTGTCACATGAACGAGGGACATGCCGCCTTCATGGCGCTGCAGCGTATCCGGCAGCTCAGAAGCACGACCAATATGACCTTCGACGAGGCCGTCGAGGCCACAAGATCGGGCAATATTTTCACGACCCACACGATTGTCAAGGCGGGCCTGGACGAATTCGACGTCGAGCTGATGGATAAGTACTTCGGCGACTACTTCCCCCATCTCGGCATCAATCGCCGGCAATTCCTGTCGCTGGGCCGCATGCTCCCTGACGATGACAATGAGCCTTTCAAAATGCCGGTGCTGGCCATCAAGTTGAGTAGTCATCTCAACGGCGTCAGCAGGTTGCACGGGCAGATCTCGCGCGAGGTCTGGGGTTCCCTGTGGCCGGGCGTGCCCGCGCGGGAGGTGCCGATCACGTCCATAACGAATGGGATTCACCTGAGGAGCTGGCTGTCGGATGAGATGGGCGGCTTGTACGAGCGATATCTTGGGCCCGCCTGGTCCGACGCGCTCTTCGACAAATCCGTGTGGGAGCAGGTGGACCAGATTCCGGACGAGGAGTTGTGGAGCGCCCATCAGCGTTGCAAGGACCAGTTGATCGTTTTCGCACGCAAGCGCCTCATGGCCCAGATGCAGCGTCGCGGCACGTGCCAGGGCGAGTTGCGGCGGGCCGAGGAGGTGTTGGACCCGGAGGCGCTGACCATCGGCTTTGCGCGGCGGTTCGTGGCCTACAAGCGCGGCGACCTGCTGCTGCGGGACGCGGAGCGGCTGGTTCGGCTTGTCAACAACACGGAACGACCCGTGCAGATTCTCTTTGCCGGCAAAGCGCATCCCAGGGACAACGCCGGCAAAGAGATCATCCGTCACATCGTTCATTTCGCCTGCCAGGAAAACGTCCGGCGGCGGATCGTCTTTCTGGAGGACTACGATATCGACGTGGCGCGATTCCTCGTTCGCGGCGTGGATGTCTGGCTGAATACGCCGCGACGGCCCATGGAGGCCAGCGGCACCAGCGGGATGAAAGCGGCGGTCAACGGCGTTCTCAACATGAGTACGCTCGATGGGTGGTGGTGCGAGGGTCACGTGCCGGAAGGCGGCTGGGTCATCGGCGCCGGGGAAAACTACGACGACCCGGATTATCAGGATTCGGTCGAGTCGCAATCCCTGTACAACGTCTTGGAGAACGAGGTCATACCGCTGTTCTTCGCCCGGTCAGCCGACAATCTGCCTCGCGGGTGGATTCAGAGAATGAAGACATCCATCAAACGGATTGCCCCGCGCTTCAATACGCATCGGATGCTGGCGGAGTACGCGCGGCGCTTTTACGGTCTGGCCGGGGCACGTTATCGCCATTTCACTTCCGACAACATGGATAAGGCCAGGGCCTTTGCCCGGTGGAAGTCGGAGATCCGTCAGAGGTGGTCGGAGTTCGCCGTCAAGGAAGTGACGATGGACGTCAAGAACGGTAACGGCGGGGAGCAATTGAACCCGCGGCAACCCCAGTTGAAGGTAGGATCGGAACTGACCATACGGGCACTCGTCAGGCTCGGGCCAATCAGGCCCGACGACGTCTCGGTCCAGCTTTACCACGGTCCGACCGATTCCTGGGGCAACATCCGGGAGGGCTTCGCGGTTCCGATGACACACGAACAACGGGCGGGAGACGACGGCGAGCATTGGTTCCTGGGATGCCTGGAATGCCGGGCAACCGGCCAGCACGGCGTGGCGGTCAGAATCCTGCCGAATTACCCGGATCAGGGCAACCCCTATGAACTGGGCCTGATCCTCTGGGAGAAAAACTGAAGCCGTCCGGCGCCGGGACGCCTATTTGCTCTCGCGGTTGCTCAAGAGCTCGCAGGCAGCTTGGGCGGATGACGCCCGCTCCAGGGCGTTCTTGAATTCCTCATCAAGCAGGAGCCGGCTGATCCGCGCCAGAGCCTGGATGTGCGGGCCCGTCTGATCCTGGGGCGAAACGAGCAAAATCACGATGGACACGGGCTTGCCGTCCACGCTTTCGAAGGGAATTGGCTCGCGGGCGATTCCCAGCGCCATCACGAGTTCCTTGACCCCGCCGCATTTGCCGTGAGGAATGGCGATACCGGAGCCGATTCCCGTGCTCCGCGTCCTTTCTCGCGTGAACACCGCGTCCAGGGCCGCTTCCCGATCCTGGATCAGCCTGTTCTCGGCGAGAAGGTCTACCAGTTCCGTGATTACCGAATACTTGTCTTTACTTTCCAGCGGGACCTTGATACACGTCGGCTGTAGTATTTGCGTCAGTATCATGTCAAGAACGACCCATGTGAAACTCACACCGAGCATCTCTGCACAAACCACTCATTATATTCCTATTCGATGGTTTTGCCAAGTGTTTTATTTGGCGCATTGACGTGCGACTGAATTTCGCGACGGGGTAATCGCCCTTTATCATACTGAGCGAAGCGAGGCATGATTAGAACGAACAAGATGTGACAAGGAAACGAACCGACCCCTTGCGGGGCTCCAATTCACAGAATCCTCGGCTTTGGGCTCAGGATGACACCGTGAAGGCGCCTGAGAATTTCTCCTGATGTGTGTGGCGCTGTTATGGAGTTTGCACCACCTTCTGGTAAGCCTGGGTGATGCCTTGAATGAGCATCTCGACGGCCACGGCCGTCAGAATCAACCCCATGAGCCGCTCGATTGCCACGAGCGTCCTTCCGCCGAGCAGCCGGGCCAGTTGGCTCGCCATCAGCAGAATGGCGCCGGAGATGGTCCAGGCCAGCAGCAGAGCGGCCAGCCACTGGGGCCACTTACCGGGCGTGCGGGCCATAGGCAGCATCAGGGTGGCCATGGCGGCGGGGCCGGCGATCAGCGGGATCGCCAATGGGACGATGAACGGCTCACCGTCGCTCTCCTCGCTGAAGGCCCCCTTGGGAGCCGGGAACACCATCCGCAAGGCGATCAGAAACAGGATGATGCCGCCCGCCGCGCCCAGCGAGCCCTGTGAAATCTGCAGGACCGCGAGGATGTACCGGCCCAGGAAAAGAAAGACGACCAGCACGACCAGCGCGACGAGCAATTCCCGAATGAGAACACGCCGTCGTCGTTCCGCAGGCACATTCTGGAGAATGGAAAGAAATACAGGGATGTTCCCGATCGGGTCAAGTACCAGAAACAGCAGAAACGCCGTCGAGAGGACGTCCATGCCATACTCGCGAAAGAAGTCCCAGTTTCAAGTGTCAAATTCGAAGTGTGAAGTGTTCTTCAAACCTGAAACTTCAAACTTCATACTGCTCATTGCATATAGGCTTTCAGGAGATACTCCTGGAGCATTCTCTGGGTGTTGAAAAACGAGCCGTTGAGCGCCAGCGCGAAAAGCATGATACGAAGGTACTGCTGCCGGTTGTTGTAGAACATGGGGATGATGACGTTCTCCAGCTTGTCGTACAGAGCCAACGCGTCTTTCGCGGAGGTATTGGCCCTCTTGCTCCTTCGCCCCTTGAGACTGCCGATGGCCCAGCCGGTGAGGTTCTCGACGCAGCCCTCGATCCACCAGCCGTCGAGAATGCTCAGCGAAGGGACGCCGTTGAGAGCGGCCTTCATGCCGCTGGTCCCGGAGGCCTCATGCGGCGGCTGTGGGGTATTGAGCCACAGGTCTACGCCGGGGATCATGACCTTCGCCACATCGATATCGTAGTTGAGCAGGTAGACAATGTGCACTTTAGGTTCGAGTCGTCTTTTGGCGCTGAAGATCTGCTTGATCAGCCGCTTGCCGGCCTCATCCTGCGGATGTGCCTTGCCGGCAAAGACGATCTGGAACGGCCCGGCGTTGGAGGCGATCCGCTTGAGCCGACGGGGGTCCCGGAGGATCAGATCGGCCCGCTTGTAGGCGGTCGACCGCCGGCCGAAGCCGATCGTGAAGACCTCCGGATCGAGCTTCGCTCCATCCTCCCTGGCGATATAGCTGATCAGTTTCGACTTACATTTTGTGTGCGCGCCCCAAAGGTCCTCCAGTGGCAGATTCAGGGCGTAGCGGATACTGAAGTTGTCCGCGCGCCAGGCGGGGATGTAGTGATCCAGCAGCTTGCGGAACGGCTGGGCCGTCCACGTGGCCGCGTGGACGCCATTGGTGATCGCGTCCACAAGATAGGAATTGAACATTTCCTGCGACGTTTTGCCGTGCTGCTTGGAGACGCCGTTGACGTAATGGCTGAAATTCAGGGCCAGATACGTCATGTTCAGCGTATCGCCGTCGCCGCTCAACTGCTTCTGGATGTCCCAAATCCTGTGCCGGCCGACGACCTTACGCACCAGCCTCATGGGGAACCGGTCATGGCCGGCCGCCACCGGCGTATGCGTCGTGAATACGCATTTCCGGCGCACGCTCTCTACGTGCTGGGGCTTGATCCGCCTTCCACCCGCCCGGCTCAACTCCTCGTCGAACAGTTGGAGAATCAGAAACGCAGCATGTCCCTCGTTCAGGTGAAAGCGGTCGATGTGCTCGTATCCGAGCGTCCGCAGCATGCGCACGCCCGCCACGCCGAGCACGTATTCCTGGCACAATCGGTAGCGCCGGTCACCGCCGTACAGGTAATGGCTCAAATCCCGGTCCCGGTCGTCATTGCCCGCCATATGCGTGTCCAGGAACAGCACGGGAACGACGAAGCCGGTCGTTCCCACGACGTCATATTGCCACGCCCGGACCTTGACCTCTCTCTTCTCGATCGTGACTGTGACGCGGGCCTCGAGCTCTCTGAGGTAATCCTTGACATTCCACAGATCGGGCTTCTCGATCTGGTGGCCGGAGGGGTCGAACTCCTGATAGAAGTAGCCCTTGCGAGGCAGCAGCGTTAGCGCCACCATGGGCACTTCCATATCCGCCGCCGTGCGCACGGTGTCGCCCGCCAGGATGCCCAAGCCGCCGCTGTATGTGGGCATGTCGGACTGCAAGCCAATCTCCATCGAGAAATAGGCAACCGAGGTCCTGTGAAGGGCCGTCGCCAACCGGTCATTCGTCATATCTGCACTCCATGCTTCGTCGCGCGTCACGTGTCGTGCGTTACGCCACCCGCGGCCCGCACGACGGGTCCGAGTTTCTTATCCGGTTTTGCATCGGCCGTCAAGAAGTCAAGAATAGCATATCCGATTTGATCTGGAGGCAGGACCGCGCGCCGGCACACATTTTCCGCAAAACCGCTGGCCTATTTCCTGTTCCCAAGAAACAATCTCAAAACGGCGGCGTCATTCTGAGCGAAGCGAAGAATCTGGGCAGAGAACCTGAGAAACCTCTCATTCGCGGGCCGGATGGTTCGCTTCGCTCACCATGACAAGTCGGAGTGCCGTTTGGAGATAGTCTCCAAGGACTTGTGTCATAACGCTGGGACTGCCTGCCGTTCTGTTGCCGGCGGCACGGACTGCGGCTCGCCGAGGTCCGGTCCGTAAGGGTGTCGCCGGAGCCGGTTGGATGGGCGCCCGAGTCCGCGCGAAGCTCCCCTTTTTCACTTGCACTGCTTCCGGCGGCACGTCATAATACGAACTGCGAATATATCTGTGAGGTCGCTTCCTTGATTTGCGGGCGGCTGTGTTGCGCGGGCCTTGGCGCGGGCGGCCGGAGAGAATTTTTCGGAGATGGCATCGACGCCCGATGGGCAAAAACGCCCGTGTCGGTCGATGTCCGAAGGATTCAGCGGAGTGCAAGTCATGAGCTTCGCAAGAGAGTCGAAAACCAGGGAGGAGAGCTACCCGCCGGGTGATACCCAAATCGCAAATCGGCAATCGTAGATCCAAATGGTTTCACGCTCATTGAGCTGCTGGTCGTCATCGCCGTCATCGCCCTGCTGCTGGCGATTCTGCTGCCCGCTGTCCAGAGCGTCCGCCGCAAGGCCAAGGCGCTGGTCTGCCGGTCGAATCTGAGGCAGTGGGCACCGATCCTGGCGCAATACGCCGAGGACAATCAGGGCTGCTTCCCGTTTAGCGTAGGCGGCGGTGCAGGCGCCTGGCTGCTGCGGGGTGGAGCTCCGAGCAACGACCCCGATAGGAGCTGTGTGCCCTACGGCATTCGCACGGAAGGGATCGCCCTGTGCCCCACGGCCGTCAGACCCGGGCGCGGTGGCATGAAAGGCGCCATGGGCTCCATTTTCCATGTGCGGTACTCCAGTGACAGCGAAGAGGTGTGGTGGGCGGACATCGCGCTGGGCTCGACCTTCGAGGCGTGGGAGATCCTCAGGCCGGAGCCCCCCTTTCGCGGTAGCTATGGGATGAACGGATGGCTCTCCTCAAATGTTTTCGGGCTTACCAGATTTGGCCTGGAGAGGGGCCACGGCAACGTCAATATCTTCCGCCTCAAAGGCAGACGCAATATCCCCATATTTCTCGACTGTGCGACGCCCGGCAGTCGACCACGTGACACAGATCGGCCGCCGCCCGAACCGACTAGAGGCTTATTAGTCAGCGGGATGGCACGATTTTGCGTGGACCGTCACGACGGCCATACGAATGGTCTTTTTCTCGATTGGTCCGTTAAAAAGGTTGGCCTCAAGCAACTGTGGACACTCAAATGGAGTCATGACTTCGACACGGCCGGGCCGTGGACCAAGGCCGGCGGCGTCCAGGCAAGTGACTGGCCCGAATGGATGAGGCGGTTCAAGGATTACTGATGGTAGACGGGCAATAGGAGTCGAGCCGATGAAGCAGCAAGACGTGAGCAGACCT
>CAYFUB010000806.1:0-5014 GCA_964346195.1 uncultured Pirellulales bacterium | reverse complement strand
ATATCATCGATGTAAATCCGGCCGGCGCCGCCGGGGCTCGGATTCACCCAACTGCCGGCGCCGATGGACAGCCTCTTTATCTTCATCAGGTTCACGCCGGGAAGAGTGCTGAGCGGGATCTTCCACTCGACCCACTCCATGGAGACCACGACTTGCGGGTCGGGATGAACCACCACAGCGGACTTGTTGGCGCTGTCATAGACTGCCACGAACAAAGGCACAGGAGCGTTCGTTGCCAGGCCCCGGACGTAGAGTACCAGGGTATCGACCCCGTTAATCAGCCAATTCTGAATGGGGGAGAACTCTCGGTAGATCTCGCTGTACCAAGGCGAACGCACGTTGTTGTAGTCCCAGGGCATGGACTGCCTGCCGCTATGCACGATCCTCCGTTCCACACAGGGCCCCGGAGGCTCAGGAACAACGGAACTGAACTTCCGCCAGCTCGAACTATCGATCCAACCCTCCCAGATGCTCGTGGCGTAGCCTTCCTCGTCGGTGTAGTATTCAAAGTCGTCGACGACGAGGAAGTCGGCCGTCGTGAAGCGCCAGACGTTGCCCTTCCACGAGTTGTTGGGGTCGGTGTCATTGACCTCGTCCACGCGCCAGAAGTAAGTCCTGTTCCATTCGAGGACGCCGGGACCGAACACCGTCAGTTCGCGTGCCTGTCGGCCCTGGTGAATGTCTGCGGTCGCAGGCGTGGCGTTCGCCACAGCGTTGGCGTCGGCGCCAAAGTAGATATCGTGGTGGGTGGCGGCCTCGCCCCCGTGCCACGTCAGGTTCAGCGATTGCGGCACGTTAACGGCATTGTGAGGCGGACAAGGCCCGGCGGCCTTGAGCGGCAACTGCAGCGGACCGGCCGGGATGATCTGCCGGGGAATCAGCGGACCCTCCCACCAGAGCTGTGCCAAAGCATCGCCTTTGTTGTGTCTCCATTCCATCTTCAGGGCGTACAGGTCGCCTGTTTCGAGGTATATCTCGATGGGGACGTCGCTCGGGTGGTACAAGAAGCAGTTATCGTTCAGGACCAGGCCGTTGAGCCACAGCCAGGCGGAATCGTTGCTCATGGTGGTCAGAATGTAGGTCCCGCTGACAGGCACCTCGAAGTTGGCCGTCCAGCGGGCCGAGACGCCATCGCTCAGACCGGCCACGACCTCGCCGGCGCCCCAGTCGTGGTCGATGGAATCCTCCACGCGGGTCTCCACGGGCTCTCCGCCCCACCACACGCCTTCGAAATATCGGGCCTTGACACCGGGATTGAGACTGAGCATCGTGAAGCGCCAGACATCGCCCTGATGGATCGTCACGCCGTCGGCCTCGACGGAATCGACTCTCCAAAAGTAGGTCCTGCCAGGCTCGAGTTCAGGCATGAACCATGGGTTCACGGGAGGCCAGGTGTAGAGGAGGTCCAGCGGGCCGAGGTTCGGGTTTGTTCCGACGTACACGTTGTACCATACGGCGGTGGCCCCGGCTTTCCATATCAGCAGGGGAAGTGTGATGCCCATAGCGCCATCCGGCGGGTTGGGATCCCAGGCCTTCAGTGGAGTGCCGTCGTCGGGGGCGGCATCGGCTCGGGCAGCGCCGGCAAATACCGTCAAGATGGCTGCGGCAGATGTTACCAGAGCTACAGTTCCTCTACGCATTCTCAACCTCCCTTTTTCACAATCTCGCCGTCCTATTCTCCTGTTCCTCAGCAAGATGGAAAACGTGTCTGCTCACCGTGACACGTAGTCCTTGAAATTGTTCATCCATTCCGGCCAGACTGGGGTGCGTGCGTTGACGCGATCCCTGAGCCACTGCCGATGCCACAGCACCTCCCATAGTTCCTTGAGCCCGATGGGCCGGCCCGAGACATCGATGAAAACGCCGTTGACGAGCCCGTTGTGCCGGTTGATGCAGAAGCTCCGCATGGCGTTGCCGGCGATCACGACCAGCAGCTCGATCAAAGTGAAGGCGGTCCGTTCGATATGGACCATGGCCGGCTCTTGTGCCGAGCGCGTCGCGTCGCGCACCGACGAAGAGAGCCAGTCCGGGCGGATTGTGCAAAGACGTGGATTGTGCCCCCGCGGGTGGCGATCTTGCAAGTCTGCCTGTAGTGCCTCCATCGGAGCGTCCCCTCCTGCAGAAGCCTGGGCGTCCTGCCCACGACAGGCCCGGCCATGAGATTGCCTGAGGCATCTCCCCGAGGCGCAACCCTGACGCTCGACCGCACAGCGGTCCTTCGGACCGGGAGCGGTGTTCCGCGCCGCGGACGGGCTACGCTACAGGTTGCACAGTCTGATAATACCCGCGCCGCCTGCGATTGTCAATGATTGACGCCCCTTTGTGACGGGAAAAAAACGCTTAGGGGGTGTGTGAGAAGCGCGTCCCAAGTAGCATGGGCATCCTGCCCATGAAGGTCCCCAAAACGCGATCTTCGCGTTTTGGGAAGGGCCCCCCAACGCGGAATTATGCGTTGGGGACCCCGAGCCCAGTCGCAGGGCCATCCTGGCCCTGCTGAAGGTTCACCTTCCACGGGCGAGACGCCCGTGAAACTCACGGGCAAGATGCCCGTGCCACTTTTCACGCACCCTGTCAGGCCCGAGGGCGCTTTGCCCCGTGCAACGGTCGCAGGGGTTGAGGCTTAGCGTTTTGTGAACAGGTTGCCGGGAAGCTGCTTGATGAGGCCCTTCAGACGCAGTGACACCGCGGCGGCATTGACCGACCCGGCCGGCAGGTTCGTATCCGCGATGAGCTGGTCGATATGCAGCGGCTCTTTGCCAAGAACGTCATAAACGGTTTTTTCATGGCCTTTGAGGTTGAAGCGGGTCGCCTCGAACAGCGGCGTTTCGACCTTCTCGGTAGCCGCGCGGGCCGCCAGTGCCGTGTGCTCCTTGAGTTGCTCGCCGATGTAGCCGAGCGCCTCCATGACATCCTCGACGTTCTCGACGAGTTTTGCGCCCTGCTTGATGAGCTGGTGCGGCCCCTGGCTCAGCGGTGAATCGATCTTGCCCGGCACGGCCATGACCTCTCGATTGCTCTCCAACGCGGTTTTCGCGGTGATCAGGGCCCCGGAGCGCAGACCGGCCTCAATGACAATCGTGCCCAGAGACAGTCCCGAGATGATGCGGTTACGCGGCGGGAAATTCTCCGCCAGCGGCTCCGCCTGCAACGGCAGCTCGGAAATACAGGCCCCGGAAGCACTTATGAGCTCAAAGAGCTTCGCATTCTCCGGCGGAAAGACGCGCGCCAGGCCGCAACCCTGCGCCGCGATGGTCCGACCCTCGGCGGCCAGCGCGCCCGTGTGGGCGGCCGTATCGATCCCCCGCGCCATGCCCGAGACAATTGTAAACCCTGCCGCCGCAAGCAGATGCGCCAGTCGCGAAGCCTGTTCCTGCCCGTAGAGACTGCACCGCCGCGAGCCTACAATGGCCACGCCGAGGTTGTTCTCCCGCCCGAGCGTGCCTTTGACGTACAGCACCGGTGGCGGGTCGTAAATCTGCTTGAGCACCGCCGGATAGCGCGGGTCTTCCATATGAATTACATGGACCCCGAGTCTGGCCGCCAGTGCCAGCTCCGCGCCGGCGTCGAACCTGTCCCGGCTGGCGGCGATGCGCTCGGCCGTGACGGACCCGATCCCCTCGACCTTCGTCAGTTGACCCGCCGAGGCCCCAAGCACCGCATCGACCGAGCCGAAGCGCTGGAGCAGCCTGCCGAACGTGACCGGCCCAACCTCCTCGGCCCGAATCAGCTTGAGCCAGCTCTCGATGCCCGTCGAGTTTTCCGGGATTTGCGCCATATCCTCTCGTCGTTCACTCTCAAGGTCGTGGCCCGAACCTACCGCAAACTCCCCCGCCCGTCAACAGAAATCCACTCGTCGCGCAGAGATTGATTGTGCATTTGCGTCCGTTTGGGCCCGAGGTTACAATGATCATGCTTGGATTCGCAAAGATGGCGATTTCCCAGAACCTGATTGCCATGTCGGCACAAGGACGGATGCAAAAGGACGTGACTCAGAAGGTAGTGGACAATTGGCTCCGGCTGGCGGATTATGACCTGGCGACAGCGCAGGCCATGCTTCAGGCGAAACGGCTGCTATATGTCGGGTTCATGTGTCAGCAGGCAATCGAGAAAGTGTTGAAAGCCTGTTACGTGGAGTATCACGGCACGACACCGCCGTATACGCACAATCTCCTCCGTTTGGCGGCGGAACTGCCCTGGAAGGAGGATATTGGCGAGCGCATGCTGGAGACCCTTGAAACGCTGAATTCCTACTACATCGAATCACGCTATACAGAGGATATCCAGGAACTGGCGAAAGCTCTGACGGAGACGAAGGCAAGTGAAATTCTGGAGTTCACGCGGGGGCTTTTTGGATGGATCAAGTCGAAGATGTAGTCCGTGACAAGGTGCTGCGCTTCTACGAATCCGCCAAAGAGTCCCTGCCGATTCGCAAGGTGCTGCTCTACGGGTCTCATGCGAAGGGGCGTGCTACGGCAGAAAGCGACATCGATGTCGCCGTGGTCGTGGATGAGCCGGACCACGCGAAGCGGATTGAGATCACGGCTAGGCTGTTCCATTGGGCGTTCCGGGTGGACCCGGCCATCGAGCCGAAGTGTGTCTTCTGGGACGAATACAGAAATCACGACAAGGCGAGCATCTTGGCCGAAATCATCGACACCAGCGTCGAGATCGTATAACGGAGCGCCATATCTATTGCCACAGCGCAATTTGATGCCACAAGATGAGCCTGTCCCTTGAAACTCGAAGCACGAAGGACGGAAATCCGAAACAAATTCGAATGGCCCAAATCGGAATGGTCGAAACGGCTCGAGTGAGCGGGTCGTTTGGGATTTGTGTCCTTCGGGCTTTCGTGCTTGTTTCGGATTTCCGGAACGACACCGGGCAACCGGCATCCACCGCTGGCGGAGTTGTCGATATTCGAATTTCGAATTTGACGCGGCCCGCGTCTCACCATATCCTGTGCCGCGTGACAATCACCAATCGTAAATCGTCAATAGTAAATCGTAGATTCGAA
>CAYFUB010000805.1:0-4515 GCA_964346195.1 uncultured Pirellulales bacterium | reverse complement strand
TGTCATTCTGAGCGAAGCGAAGAATCTGGGCTGCGCACTTGAGAAACCCCTCATTCGATGGCCAGATGGTTCGGGGCCCCAAAACGCACTACTTCGCGTTTGGGGACCCCTTCGCTTCGTTCACCATGACAAGTAAGGGTGTCGTTTTGAGATAGTCTCTAAGGGCGATGGAGGCCGTTCGGTTCTTCATTTACTCGTCCTGCCGGGCGCATGTCGCGTCTGCAGGTAATGCGGGCAGCTTGGTGGGTTTGTCAGGTCGAGCGAAGCGCCGGCGCAGTCGAGACATCTGGCCGCGAGGGGAAAGTCGCCTCTTGTTCGCGACCAAATTTCCGAGGGGGGTGCTTCATGCTTCCGCTCTGGCCTTCGGCCTCCCGTCAATATGACAGTTCGAGAGGGTCTTCGCGGAATCTACCTGCCAACATGACATGCCCCCGCCCCGATCCGGACCAGGAAGAGAGTTGACACGGACGTACTAGTGAGTGTATAAAGGACTTTATCCAATGCTGGAATGGTCTGGATTCCACGGTAGATCCGAAGGCACAATGGCCGGGGCAACGTTTTGCCGGTACGGGACAGACATGGTTGGCAAGGCCCTAACGAGCGTCAGGTATTCTCTTTGACGGGTTCCAAGGGACACAACGGTCTCCGCGTCATATGCCAGTAGTGTAAAGGTAGCAAAGGACAAGACCATGGCCGAGATAAACCGTGCTTCCCTGTTCGGCAAGCTCAACAGCCTGGGGTACAAAGCCATCGAAAGTGCGACCGTGTTCTGCAAGCTCCGCGGCAATCCCTACGTGGAGCTGGTGCACTGGCTGCAACAGATCCTCAAGCTGCCCGATTCCGACCTGCATCGCATGATACGCCACTTCGAGGTGGACCCTTCGAGACTCGCGGCCGATATGACCGCCGAACTGGACCGCCTGCCGCGGGGTTCGACATCGATTTCGGACCTGTCTGCCCATCTCGAGGAGGCGGTGGAGCGCGGATGGGTCTACGGGAGCCTGCTGTTCGGTGAGTCACAGATTCGTACGGGTCATTTGGTTGTGGGCATCCTTAAGACCGGTGGACTCCGGAACGTACTGCTGCGGATCTCCAAAGAATTCGACAAGATCAAGATCGAGCAGCTAACGGACCACTTCGCGCGAATCGTCGCCGGCTCACCGGAGGAATCGCTCTCGGCTGCCGATGGGACCTCTCTGGGGCCTCAGACGCAGGCCGGCAGCGGCGAGATGCCGCCTGCGGCCATGGGCAAACAGGAGGCGTTGTCGCGCTTCTCGGTGGATCTGACCGACAAGGCACGCACGGGAGAGATGGACCCGATCATCGGGCGTGACGAGGAAATCCGGCAGATCGTGGACATCCTGATGCGTCGTCGGCAAAACAACCCGATTCTGACCGGCGAAGCAGGTGTCGGCAAAACGGCCGTGGTGGAAGGTTTCGCACAACGGATAGCCGCGGGCGATGTGCCGCCGTCCCTCAAGGGCGTGTCAGTGAGAGTGCTGGACGTAGGTTTGCTTCAGGCCGGCGCCAGCATGAAAGGTGAGTTCGAGAATCGGCTGCGCCAAGTCATAGAGGAGGTCCAAAGTTCGCCCAAGCCCATTATCCTGTTCATAGACGAGGCCCATACGTTGGTCGGGGCCGGTGGGGCCGCAGGGACGGGCGATGCGGCGAATCTGCTCAAGCCGGCACTGGCGCGCGGCACACTGCGGACGATCGCGGCCACCACCTGGGCGGAATACAAGCGATACATCGAAAAGGATCCCGCACTGACACGCAGGTTCCAGGTCGTAAAAGTCGACGAACCCAAGGAGGAGAAAGCGCTCATGATGATGCGGGCCGTCGCCTCGAAGCTGGAGCAGCACCATCGAGTCCAGATCCTGGACGAGGCCCTGGATGCCGCGGTTCGTCTTTCGCACCGCTATATACCGGAGCGTCAACTGCCGGATAAGGCGGTGAGCCTGACCGACACGGCGTGCGCACGAGTGGCGATAAGCCAGCACGCGGTCCCGCCCGAACTGGATGACTGCCGCCGCCGAATCGAAGCACTGGAGACCGAGCTGGAGATCATTGCCAGAGAGACAGCCACGGGCGTGGAACACGCAACGCGCGAGTCCGAGATCACCGAGAAGCTCGGCGCCGAACGTCAGAGACGCGCGAAATTGGAGGACCGCTGGTCGAACGAGAAGACGCTGGTCGACGCCATTCTGGAGATTCGGGCCCAGTTGCGTCGGACCGGGGAGGGCACTATCGACCAGACCAAAGCGACCGAAGAAGAAGCCGCAGGTGCCGGTGCCGAAGACCCGGACACGGCAGCCCAGGTTGACCGGGAAGCATTGCTCGCCCGGCTCAAATCCCTCCAGCAGCAGTTGCGCGAACTGCAGGGGGAAAGGCCGCTGATTCTTCCGTGCGTCGATGCACAGGCCGTCAGCTCGGTCGTCGCCGATTGGACGGGTATCCCGGTCGGAGGGATGATCAAGGATGAGATTCAGGCGGTACTTCATCTGGAGAACAGGCTGCGAGAGCGTGTCATCGGTCAGGACCATGCGCTGGCGGCCCTTGCCAAGCGGATCAGGACGTCACGGGCCCGGATAGAAAATCCGAACCGGCCCATTGCCGTAATGTTCCTGGTCGGGCCCAGCGGCGTCGGCAAGACCGAAACGGCCCTGGCGCTGGCGGAAGCCCTTTATGGCGGCGAAGGGAACCTGATCACCATCAATATGAGCGAGTTCCAGGAGGCCCATACGGTCTCGACGCTCAAGGGGTCGCCGCCGGGCTACGTGGGCTACGGCGAGGGGGGCGTTCTCACGGAAGCGGTGAGGCGGCGTCCTTATAGTATCGTCCTGCTCGATGAGGTCGAGAAGGCCCATCGCGACGTCCACGAGATATTCTTCCAGGTATTCGACAAGGGCCAGATGGAAGATGCGGAAGGGCGTCTGATCGACTTCAAGAATACCATCATTCTGCTTACGAGCAACGTGGGCACCGACCTGATCATGGGCATGTGCAAAGACCCGAAGCTCATGCCCGATCCCGAAGGTATATCCAAGGCCCTTCGCAAGCCCTTGCTCGAGGTCTTTCCTGCCGCTCTTCTCGGGCGTCTCGTTGTCGTGCCCTATTATCCGATCAGTGACGAAACTCTGCGGCTTATTATCCGCCTGCAGTTGGATCGAATAAGACGCCGTACGCAGGCAAACCACAAGATACCCTTCAGCTATGACGATGCGCTTGTGGACCTGATTGCCGGCCGGTGCACAGAGGTCGAAAGCGGAGCCCGCACGGTGGATACCATTCTGACCAACACGTTGCTTCCGGAAATAGGCCGGGAGCTGCTGACTCGGCTGGTGGAAGGCCGGACGGCGCGCCGCGTCCACATGGAGGTCAAAGATGGCGAGCTCACTTATTTGTTCGATTGACAGGCGTGCCACAGGGAGGACCGGGAAACATTCGCCTTTACGCACGCGTCGGGTCAGGTAAAAGTCAAACCGTCGTTGATGGTGAAGTGAGATTACAAGATGGCTGACAGACTTACCCAGAAGCAGCGGGAGCTGGCTGTTGAGACCCCTTTGGGCGAGGACGTTCTTTTGCTGACGGGTATGTCGGGCACCGAGCAGCTTGGGCGCCCGTTCGAGTACCGACTGGAGCTGGCGAGTGAAGATTATCAGATCAAGGCCGAGGACATCGTCGGCAAAAACGCGACAGCCCGGCTTGACGACCTGGCCGGCGGGACTCGCTATTTCAACGGCTACGTCAGCCGCTTCACTCAGCTAACGGCCTCAGGCGGGCTGGCCCGTTACCGGGCGACGGTGGTGCCGTGGTTGTGGTTCCTGACCCGGACGGCGGACTGCCGGATCTTCCAGGACAAGACCGTCCCCGACATCATCAAGGAGGTCTTCAAGAGGCATGGGCTGACGAATTTCGAGGAGGCCCTGAGCGGCCGCTATTCCACCCGTGAGTACTGTGCCCAATACCGTGAAACGGACTTCAATTTTGTCAGCCGGCTCATGGAGCAGGAAGGGATTTACTATTATTTCAAGCACGAGAACGGCAAACACACGCTGGTTCTGGCCGATTCCACCAGCGCTCATACCCCTTATCCCGAATTCGAGGAGCTCGAATACCATCCCGCCGACAAGGGAACCGCGACGGAACAGTGTATCTCGGATTGGAGCGTAGAGACGCATCTTCAGCCTGGTGCGTACGCCCTGAACGACTTCGATTTCAAAAATACTCAAAAGGACCTGCAGGCAAGGGCGAAGGTGGAGCGGGCACATGCGGCGGCGGCCTTTGAAGTCTATGATTATCCCGGCAGATATACCGAGGCCGGCGACGGCCACGGGTATGCCAGAAAGCGGATCGAAGAGCTCCAGGCCCAATATGAGGTGGCCGCGGCCGTCAGTGATTGCCGTGGCATCCGCACGGGATACACCTTTACGCTCGCCAACCATCCCCGCGACGACCAGAACCGTAAGTACCTGATTACGGCGGCTGAATTTGAGATCAAGGGTGGTGAATTCT
>CAYFUB010000804.1:0-3196 GCA_964346195.1 uncultured Pirellulales bacterium | reverse complement strand
ATCTTCTATGTTCTCTGTTGGCTTCATCTTAGAGTCTCCCATTCAGAATCGACCGCAACTTGTCCAGGCCCCGCCGGTACCGTGCCTGCACGGCCACGAACGAGGCCTCCTGGGCCGCTGCGATCTGCTTGAACCTCATTCCCGCCATGATCCGAAGCACGACGACTTCCCGCTGCTCGTCCGGAAGCTGAGCCAGGGCCGCGTAAATCTGTTGTGCCCGCTCGGCGCAGATGAGCGTCTGCTCCGGCACGTCGGACGGCGCCTCAGGCTCGGCAGTGACAGCAGGCCGGTCTCCATGACGTTTTCCCGCCCGCAGCCGGTCGCGGGCCCGGTTGGCGACGCAGGTGGCCAAGTAATGCTTCAGGTTGCCGTGCAAGCGGAACTGACTCGCCGACTGGGCCAGCGACACGAAGACATCGTGGACTATGTCTTCGGACGCATGGGCATCGTTGAGGAACGCCATCGCCACGCCGAGCAGGTAATTGAGGTACTTCTCATAGATGCGGCGCAGGGCGTCCTCGCTGCCGAGCTTGAACCTCACCTTCAGTAGTTCGTCTTCGATCATCGGTCGCCTGTATTCTCCGGAACGATCGTTCTTCCCTATTATCACGAACACGACCGCCGTTCCAATACAGGAAATCCGCGTTTTCCCACTGTATTCGCGCAAAAGAAAGAGCCGGACCCTCCACTGCCCGGCTTTCTGGTCTGTCAGTGATTTGTCAGTTCGCGAGCGAGGCCCGAATCTCGTTTGCCCACCGCATCACGTTCTCATAGGTCACGTGCTCCGGTGCCCTGCCATCGTCACTCAGTTCCGCCATTGCCTCGCGCACGAACAGGTCGAATTCATTCGACGCGATCTTGTTCTCGGACAATGGATTCCCCACCCGTGGCGGCTGGTCGTTGGCCAGGTTGAATCGGCAAAGCATCCGATACAGGGGCCGTTGCACGAAGGAAGGCAGAGGCCCGCTGGGAACGTAGAGGGCCCACTCGTAGTACCAGCGGTCCTTCTTTGTGAATGCCAGGTGCCGGCCCACGTAGGTGATCTCGGGCGGGGAATGCGACTCCAGAGGCACAGTCTTGAGGCCGTAGACGACCATTGGGAGCTTGGGCAATTCACCTCCCGGAATGAGGTCTTTGAACAAGTGCCCTTGTTCCTGATAGCGATCAGCCTGGAGATCATCACTGTGCCAGGCCATAATGACGCTGCCATCGTCCAGTGTGAAGTTGATGGCCGGACTGACGCGCGCGCCGCCCATCATATACCAGCCCTGGCCCAGGCCCTCCCCGCCATAGGCCGTCTCCAATGTGTTCTGGTATTTGTAGTCTTGGGGTGCTTCGAAGGCAAAGATCGAGTCGGGGATATCCACGTCACGTTCGATCGGATCGGCACACCAGGTGAGCCTCCATTTCTCGTCACCGGTCTTTCGCCAGATATAAATCCGCCCCAATTCTCCCGTGGCGGGCGCCAGCCAGCATCGAATCTTCTTCCGCCTATCTGGGTGATGAATGTCCGTGTCCTCGCGCTCCCAGATGTCATACAGAGTGCCGTTGATGGTTTCCTGGCCCACCCGCACGAAGTACTCGAGTTGCTCTTCCGTGATGTAGTTGAGATTTCGTTGGATCTGGTCCCGTACGGCAAGGCGTCTCTGCACCACACTGACTTTGTTAAAACGGACCGTCTTCTCTGTATGGTCGATGTCCATGGCAACTTGGTGGTCATGGACGCCTTCCACGCGATTCAGGCCTTTCTTGCCGTCAGGCGTGCTCCACGACATGTAAGAAATGAAGTGCGTGCGCAGATTGGGCACGTCCACCCAGACCTCGCAGGGAATCACCGTCGCCTGCTCAAATTCGGGGCGGTTCGGATCGGGGTCGTACAGCCAGCACGTGGACTGGACGTGGAGTGTTCGTGCGCTTCCAAGCAAGGCGGACAGATCGGTCATGCCATAGGCCTTGTTTGTGGCGCGCAATGGACCGAAGACGAGCAGCAGACCGGATGCAATACTGACGAGGAACACGGCTGCCGTCGCGTATCTTATGGCTGGTTTGCCCATGATGGCTCTCCTTCCATCGTTTTGCTTTGAAGGTGGCCGATGCTCGGGAGGGGGACTGTAGGCCCTTGTTGTATCGGCCCAGATACCCTCATCCAGTGCCGGGCCACCTTTGAACGACACGGTCTTGACGATTCGTTCTATTTCATCTGCCGGTCTCATGCTAAAGCCTCCCATTCAAGATCGACCGCAGTCTGTCGATCCCATGCCGATACCGACCGCGCACCGTTGTGAGCGGGACGTTCTGAAGCCGTGCGATCTCCCGGAGCTTCAGTTGTCCGTTCAGGTGCAGTGCGATGACCTCCCGCTGCTCGTCCGGCAGCCGGGCCAGGGCGCGGGCTACCAGCCGGGACCGCTCGTCGGACAGGATGCGCCCCTCCGGCGGGTCGAAATCCTCTAAAGCCGTCTGTTCGTCCAGAGTCTGCCCCTGGCGCTTGCGGGCCCGCATCCGGTCGCGGACGCGGTTGACCACGCAGGTGGCCAGGTAGGCCCGCAGGCTGCCGTGCAGGCGGAACCTGGCGCCGGACTGGGCGAATGAGACGAAGACATCGTGCACGACGTCCTCGGCCGTGGCGGCGTCGTTCAGCAGCGCCATCGCCAGCGTCAGCAGATAGTCGCGGTACTTCTCATAGATGCGCTGCAGCGCGTCTATGCGGCCGGCCTTGAACCTCAATTTGAGCAACTCATCTTCGAGCATTCGCGAACGCCGTTATTCTCACCACAACGATCGTTGTTCCCTATTATCACGATTGAGTCATGGCCCGGGGCACAAGAATTTGACTTTTTTCAGGAAGGGTCCTTCGAATTGAGGTGAGACCCGATGATACTGGGTATGATTGACTCGTGCGATATGCTCGTCATCCTGAGCGTAGGGAAGGATCTGGGCTGCGAGTGGGAGAGACCTCTGGTTGGGCGGCCGAATCCTTCGGCCTCGCCTCAGGATGACATAGTCTCTGTACCGCGCACAGATTCTTCCGAATCCGTACGATGTTGGGCTGAGGCGCTTATGCGGGGTTTCGGCGGGGAGGGAAAGGCAAAGCGAGAGTGGCGTCCGCTGGCCACTCTCGCCATGAGGGTCTCTCGCTGTCCCTAATCGTCTTTCGGTACGCCGACGGACCAGATGAATTCGGTGCCATCGCTGAGGA
>CAYFUB010000803.1:0-2038 GCA_964346195.1 uncultured Pirellulales bacterium | reverse complement strand
TATCGGCGATGCCCTGAAGGCCGAAGATGTTCATGAGCGACGCGTCGGCCCGCGCGAGAATCTCGATGGCCATCGAGTAAACGAGGTTCGGGAAGTTCAAGCCGCCGAAGCGGTGGGGCAGCGTGAAGCCCATGACTTCCGCCTGGCCGAGCTTCTCGATGGCCTCCTGAATCCCCGTCGGCCGCGTCACCGAGCCGTCTGCGTTGAGCCGGTTGCCCGTCCGGTCCGCATCCTCCGCACGCGGGGCGATGAAGTCCGCGCAAAGCTCGCCGAGCGACTCCAGCACCATCTCGTAGTTGCGGACCGCCTCTTGCTCATCGTGCGGCGCGTAATCGAACTCTTGTGCGAACCGGAAGTCCTCTTCGAAAGCCCGTGCCAGTTGCCCGAGGTCGATATGCCTGAAGAGGAACCGAATGTCGTCGTTATCGCTGTAGAAATTCCCCATGTCTATCCTGCTGTTCTGCCGCTTCTGGTTAATCCTGGTATCCGTCTACTCTGTTACACGCGGTTCTTCTCTGTCATGCTGAGCGAAGCGAAGCATCTGGCCCGCGAATGAGAAGCCCGTGTCCCGTTTTGACGAGCATATCCCGTTCATTGCCCAGATCCTTGGCTGCGCTCAGGATGACACGTCAGCGCAACCTACATATCCCTGTTGGTATCAATCCCTAATGCCTTTCTCCTTGATGGCTTTGATCATCTTCGGCACGACTTCGTTCAGGTCGCCCAGGATTTTGTAGTGGGCGACGGTGAAGATGGGGGCCTCGGGGTCGTTATTGATGGCGACGATTTTCTGGCTCTGGGCCATGCCTGCCTGGTGCTGGATCGCGCCGCTGATACCGACGGCGATGTAAAGGCTCGGCCGGACCGTCGTCCCCGTTTGGCCGACCTGGTGGTCGTGGTCGATGAAGCCCAGATCGACCGCCGCCCGCGTCGCCGCCGGGGCCGCCCCCAGGCAATTCGCCAGGTCCCAGACCAGCTTGAAATTCTCTTTGCTCCCGACGCCGGCGCCGCCCGCGACAATAATGCGGGCCGCCTTGAGATCGACCTTCTTCGGTCGCTTGTGCTCCTGGAGAATCTCGACAGGCAGGTCGTCGCGGGTCAGCCTGGCGTTTTCCACGACGATCTCGCCGCGGCGTTTCACGTCCGGGGCCGGCATGGGCATCACGCCTTCGCGGACGGTCGCCATCTGCGGCCAGCGGTCGTAGTTGATAATCGTCGCAATGATATTGCCGCCGAACGCCGGCCGAATCTGGAACAGCAGGTTCTTATGGACCTCGCCGTTCTTGGCGGTCTGGTGGTTGCCGATTTGCAGGTCCGTGCAGTCGGCGGTGAGCCCCGCCTTGGCCGCACTGGCAATCCGCGGCGCCAGGTCCCGGCCCGTCACCGTCGCGCCGTACAGCACGATCTGCGGCTGGTGCCTATGGATCAAGTCCAGCATGACCCGGGCGCAGCTATTGGTCTGATAGCCGGCGAGGAATGGGTGCTCCACCAGGTACACCTTGTCGGCCCCGTACTGGACGAGCTTCGTGGATAGCTCCTTGACGCCGTCGCCGAGGAGCACCGTCGCCAGTTTCACCTTCAGCATATCCGCCAGATGTCGCGCCTTGCTCATCAGCTCCAGCGGCGTCTCCTCCAGCCTGCCGCCGTGCTGCTCCGCGAACACCCACACTTCCCCTTGTCTGTTCACTTCAATCATGTTTCGTATCTCGTCGTTCGTTCCTGTCAGTCAATTCCATTCTTCCGTCGCGCGAGCACCTTGGGGGCTCTGCCCCCAAACCCCCGGCATTTGTCGCTTTGGGCCAATAGCATGGTAGAGGCGTTCGGTTTGCCTCTTGCTGAGGCCGGGCATTGCCGGTAGTCTGGTATTGCTGCTGCGGAGGGTAGGGCTCTGCTGGCAAGCACCCCGAGCGCCGCAGCAGTCCAGTGGCATGGGCGATGCCGCCGTCATGGTGGCCCCCGGCCCGGAGGGCCGCTGCGCGTCCGGGCCTTGCTCTCCCGTCCCGCAGTACCTCTGTGCGTCCAGGCTTTGCTCTTGTGC
>CAYFUB010000802.1:0-5774 GCA_964346195.1 uncultured Pirellulales bacterium | reverse complement strand
AAGGCCCTCAGCGTCTGCGTCCATACGAATACGGCCGCCGCCGTGGTGTTGAGTCTATATGTCTTTGTCGTGCCGGCCGCGATGATAGTCCGGGATTTGGACGACCCGGGACTGCGGGGCGAGGGAGTTCCGCGGTGTGCGTTTCGCTGGCATCGGAGCCTGTCGCCGAGGTACGAGAGGTGGGCCCGGCGGCGGGTGGCCTCGGGCCGGGCGGCGGGGCTGACCACGAGTAACATCGCGGGAACGGAGTGGCCGCTATTTGGCTCCGTGTTCTACTTGTGGGCGACCGAGGCTCTGCAGGAGGCGGCGCAGGATCATCCGACCGTATGCCCCGAGCCGCCGAGCCGGTATGCGCACGGGGCGATTGAGGCCGCTGCCGCCCTGGTGGCCGACCCGAACCACGCCGGCTGGGTCAAACAGCACTGGGGTGACGACTACCTCGAAAAGGAGAACCTCTTCTATCGCATGCTGCTGATCAGCGCACTGACCAGCTATCATAAGCTCCTGGGCAATCCGCAGTACGAGGCGCTTCTGCGCCGGCAGGTCGAATCCCTGGCGCAGGAGCTCGATGAATCGCCGCACGGGCTGCTCGACGACTATCCGGGCCAGTGCTATCCCGTAGATATCGTCCCGGCGATTGCGGCAATTCGCCGGGCGGACGCCGTGCTCGGGACAGACCACTCAGACTTCGTCGCGCGGGCGGTCCGCGGCTTTCAGGGCGAGAGCCTCGACGGGCATACAGGCTTGCCCGCGTACGTGGTTGACTCGAGAACGGGGCGGGCGGAGGACAGCGCCCGCGGCGTGGGATTGTCGTTCATGTTGATCTGGGCCCCGGATTTGTGGCCGCAGACGGCCGACGATTGGTATGCCAAATATGAGCGGCAGTTCTGGCAGCAGGGGACTTGGTTCGCCGGCTTTCGGGAGTTTCCCCGAGGTGTCGACCTGGGCTGGTTCAACATGAGCGACGTGGACGCCGGCCCCGTGATCGGCGGCTACGGAATCGCCGCCAGTGCGTTCGGCGTCGGCGCGGCCCGCGCTATGGGGCGCGCGGACCACGCCCACGAGCTGGCGGCGCAGGCGCTGGTGGCAAGCTGGCCACTGCCGGATGGGACGCTACTTGTGCCCCGGGTGCTCTCGAACGTCTCGGACGCGCCGTACCTCGGCGAGGCCGCCAGTCTCTTCGCCCTGACTCGTCGGGCAGTCATGCCGATCCGCGGCGATCTCCCAGGAGGCCCGCCTGCAATCGTATACGTCGGCATTGTCATTCTCTTCGGCATCGGACTCTGCGAGATCTTCGCTGCGCTGTGGAAGCTCAGACGTTGGCGCCGCCACGGCCCGCACAGGCGGGTGCCCGCGCCCCTGGTCCAGATGATTCTCTGGGCTATCCTGCTTGCCGGAATGGTTGTCATGTGGCTGGTCTTCAGCACCCTGGCGGCCCTGGTCTTCTTGCTCGCCGCACTGATTCTCCCGTGGCAGCGCAAGCGACCCGCAATAAGCCGGATCTCCGATAGTCCTGTCTCGGCCGAGTGATATCGAACGCACGTCCGAAGAACGTTCGACGCCGGTTTCGCGTATGTATTAAAAGAAGATGTACGGTGGAGCGCGAAGAGAATTGGCAGGGAACCGTACGATGACGCTTTACATAACCGAGGACTGCAAGACCTGTTTTATGCTCCGCGAGGCGCTGGATGAGCTGGCTCTGGCCTATGAGGTGGTTGTTGTGTCGCCCGACGACGGATTCGACCGGTTGCCCAAAGGGACGGAGGCCCCTGTGCTGGTCGATGAGGACCGGGTGATTCAGGGCAGCCGGGACATCTTTGCCTACATGGATGAGCTTGAAGAGCTCAAGAGGGTGTGGCTGAAGTATCAGAGTGATGTCTGTTACTGCGACTGATGGAGCATGTTGCGGTCGGGAGCGTAGAGACGGTACTTGATTCCTTCTCATTCCAAGCGCGATCGAGGAGTCCGGCCGCAAAAAGGGGGTGTGTTTTGTCTATAGCCGGATGTCTCGACCGCGCTGGTGCTCCGCTTGACACGATAAAGGGGTCAGCGCCTTCACATCAGGCACAGGCATGGCTGGATGCTCTTGTCCGTCCTATGCGGATTCCTGGTTCCATGATAGAGTAGAACCCTATAATGTTGGAATTGGACCATGCAAGACAGTTTCTGCCGACGAGCCGGGATCAGATGCGCCGCCGGGGGTGGGACGAGGCGGATGTGATTCTCGTCACCGGCGACGCCTACGTGGACCACCCTTCGTTCGGCGTGGCCCTGATCGGCCGCTGGCTTGAGAAGCTGGGCTACCAGGTGGCCGTTCTGCCCCAGCCGGATTGGCGGAGCGTGGATGCGTTTCGCGCGCTCGGTCCGCCGCGGCTCTTTTGGGGGGTAACTTCGGGCTGCATCGATTCGCGGCTCAACGATTATGCGTCCCTGGGCCACCGCCGTCAGGCCGATGTGTACAGTCCCGGCGGAGCCACGGGCCTGCGTCCGGCTCGGCCATTGCTGACCTACGCGGCCCGCGCCCGTGAGGCCTATCCCCACGTTCCCATCGTTCTGGGCGGGCTGGAGGCCAGCCTGCGCAGGCTGGTCCACTACGATTACATCTCCGACAAGATGATGCGGTCGGTGCTGGTCGATGCCAAGGCGGACATGCTGGTTTTCGGAATGGGCGAGTTGGCGATTGCCGAGATTGCCCGGCGTCTGAAACGCGGGGAGACCATAGACGCGTTGACTGATATCGCCGGCACGGCGTACCGGGTGGTGCGCAATGTACCTGTGCCGGTCGACGCGGTGCGGCTGCCTGCGCTGACGCAACAGAGCGAGAACCAGGAACTGGTCATGGCGGCCCAGACGCAATACGAGAGGTTGGCCGTGCCCGATTGCGGATTGCGAATTGTGGAGGGTGGCAGCCTCAAGCGCAGCTTGGGGATGGCTCCACGCTCCGACCGTCCAGCCATCCCCGAGGCCTTCGGCCTTGAGGCTGCCACCCAGTCGCAAACGGCCGGAGGGGGGCGACCGGTCGTGCAGGATCAGGACCCCGGCACGGTTGTTGTCATGCCGTCGGCAAGGCCTCTGACCACGGCCGAGCTTGACGTTTTGTATGACCTGCCGTTCACGCGGCAGTGGCATCCGCAGTATACACGCTCGGGCGGGATCGCGGCCCTGGAGCCGGTGGAGTGCTCGATCACCACGCACCGGGGCTGCTACGGCGGCTGCTCGTTCTGCTCGATCTACTTTCATCCAGGCAAGGAGATTACCTCCCGCAGCATCGAATCGCTGCTGGCCGAGGCAGAGAAGCTGGAATCGCACCCGCGCTTTCGCGGAACCATCAGCGACCTCGGCGGGCCGACGGCCAACATGTACGGCACGAGTTGTGTCGCCGGGCAGACCTGCTCACGGGCCAGTTGCGTGTCCCCGGCGCCGTGCCGGAACCTGAATCTCGACTTCGAGCCTCTGATGGAGATGATGGAGGCGTTCGTCCGGTGGAAGGGCGACTCGCGGGGCAAAAGGCACGTTTACGTCGCCTCGGGCGTCCGGCATGACTTGGCTCTGCAAAGCCGGGAGTACCTCGACCTGCTGGTCAGGCACTTCGTGGGCGGGCATCTGAAAGTGGCGCCCGAGCATTACTGCGACCAGGTCCTGCGACTGATGGGCAAACCTTCGTTCGAGTCGTTCGAGGAGTTCGAGAGGCGATTCGATGAGGCCTGCCGCCGGGCGGGCAAGGAGTTCTACCTCGTGCCGTACTTCATCAGCGCTCACCCCGGCTGCACCGTCGAACACGCGACGAAGCTGACGGAATACCTCGTCTCACGTTCCTGGCAGCCGCGGCAGGTGCAGGACTTCGTTCCCGTCCCGCTGACGCAATCGACCGCAATGTACGTCGCAGGCCGGGACACACGCGGCCATAAGATCCACGTGCCGCGCGGCCGCGGCGAGAAACGCCTGCAGGCCGCCCTGCTTCAGTACTACCACGAGCGGAACAGGAAGCTCATCACGGAGCATCTGCAATCGACCGGCCGTGCCGACCTGCTGAAGGATGTGCAGCGGATCTGGTCCGCCAATCGCCGACGAACGAGGTAGGGTAAGCTTGGGCCGATTGCGCACGCGCGGAATTTCTCAAGATAGATACCGAACCTGATCAGGGTGATCGCAACGTCCCGAACACGGACACGTCACGGGTGCCGGTTGTCTCTTATGATACGGATTATGAAGAATTCTTGCGCCGCGTGCGTCATCCTGAACGAAGCGCAGCGCAGTGAAGGATCTGGGTTACGAACGGGAGGAACGTCTCATCCGGAGGCCAGATCTTTCGGCTTCGCCTCAGGATGACTGACTCTGTGCCGCGCAGGAATTTTCCATAATCCGTATGATAGGTGGCATCGTCAAGCGCAGCCTGGCGATGGCTTTCCTGTCGCACGCAAGACCATCGCCAGGGCCTTCGGCCTTGACGACGCCACCCCTCTGCGGGGCAATCTTGCGTTTGCTCGGCAAACTGGATGCATACCTGTTGCGATGAATGCCGACAACGTGTAAGTTAAGGATTCTGCCGCACCATTAGCGCGCCGTCCAGTGTGAAGGACGATGCCGCAGGGTAGCGTCCCGGGACGGTTGACAGGTTCGGCACGCGAAAAGGATGTGACAGCCTATGGCGATGGGAATGCTCCCCAGGGGTGAGATCGCTGACTGGGCAGGCCCGCTGGGTCTGATCGTCCACCACAGTCTGCTCTTGTTCGCGGTCGTCAATCCGATCGGCAATATCCCGCTCTATGTCGATCTGACCCGGGAACTGGAAAAACGCGAGCGCCGGCGCGTAATGAATCTGGCCGTTCTCACGGCCCTGATCGTCGTGATTGTCTTTGCGCTGGTCGGGAGTTGGAGCCTGGCCTACTTGTTCAATGTGACGGTCGGCGAACTGGAAATCGCGGGCGGCATCCTGCTGTTCATCGTCGCCCTGCGCGGCATCATCTCCACCGGGGCGATATATCGGCGCTCGAAGGACCAGGCGATGGTGGCAGTTTTTCCGCTCGCGTTTCCGATCATGGTCGGCCCCGGCGCGATCACCGTAACGATCATCACGACCCAGTCTATCGGGCAGGTTCTGATGATTATCACGGCCATGGTAACGTTTCTCTTTGTGTTCCTGATCGCGCGGAACGCCCATTCCTTGATGGCCCTGGTCGGCCCCTACGCCGGCGTGATGATTGCCCGGCTACTGTACATCTTCCTCGCGGCCAAGGCCGTCGCCATGGTCCTCAACGGCGTAGGTATTTTCCTCGAACAGTATTTTCCATTGCCTCCTGGGGCCGGTGTCGGTTCCCCCTGAGAAGGCTCAAGTTTTCGCCATACTCCGGCTGTCGCAGCGGTGGGACGGTGCCTGCCGACTGTCTCCGCGCTGAGCTTCCCGCAATTGTCCCAACCGGCCCTGCCTCTCGTGCGTATTGTCGATGGCGACGTAAAAGTGGCGGTATGACGGATCAGGAGGCAGGACTATGAGCGCGGCTTTATTCATTCTTGTCGTGGCGGTTTCATTCATCGTCGTGCGGATCGGCGCCATCGCTTTCCAGTTGACGGGCTTGCATTGGTCGCAGGCCAAGTTTCAGGCGCTCTCGTGCTTCACCGGCACCGGGTTCACCACCCGCGAGTCGGAGCTGATCGTCGGGCATAGCCAAAGACGCAGGATCGCCTCGCTCCTCATGGTCCTCGGCAACGCCGGGCTGGTCCTGCTGATTGCGACCTTCGCCAACTCGTTGCGGCCGAACAGGATTGTCGAGAAC
>CAYFUB010000801.1:0-2683 GCA_964346195.1 uncultured Pirellulales bacterium | reverse complement strand
GCTATGGACAAGAGGCACCTTCCCTTCGCGGCCAGATGTCTCGACTGCGCTGACGCTTCGCTCGACATGACAGACTAGGCAAGATATCTGTATTACCTACAAACATGACACGCACCCCCAGCCTGCCCATCATTGTCGCACGAATCACAGGTGGCCCCGGTTTCAAGGCAATTCGAGGTCACGGTGGCAGCGTGGGAGCAGGTCGTCGAGGGTGCCTTCGAGGAACCAGAAGAACTGACGCGTCGTGGTGCTTCCTTTTGCCTCGACCTGAACGGTGGAGTCGGCGTGCAGGCAGGTGAACATGGCGTTGGTGGCGATGGAGAAGCCGGTGGCGTTGCCGGCCCGGCCGGTGGCGATGACTTGGCGGCCGTCGCGTGACACGACGGCCAGGACCGCCCAGCGCAGGGGCGTGCCGAGTTCCTGGCCCGTCGGGCCGGTGATCCAGCGAACGCAATCGCCACCGCGGGAGAGCCGGCGCATGGGTGTGAACTTGCCGTCAGCGGTGAGCACGTACGTGCGGAGCTGTTCGCAGTCGTAGAACATCGGGTGGTTCTGGAGGCTGAAGCACGAACTCGTTGTGAAGCGCGCCGGCTTGTCGGTCAGGTTGGTTGCGGTGAAGTGCTGTTCGACGAAATCGTCACCGGCGAGGAACTCCGCTTCGACGCGCAGCTCATCGAAGCGCATCTCGTAGGTCGCACGCCGGGCGGTTCGTGTCCGCCAGGTCATCTCCGGCGTCTTGCGCCAGGTCATCACGCTCGCGCCGTTCCAGATAATCGTCTCCGGGGCGGACAACGCGAAGCTCTCGTGTCCGAACCTGGGGACGGAGATCGACAGGTGTCGGGATGTCCCGCCGGAAGCGGCCAGCGTCACCGGCCCGGGCGTTCCTGTGGCGGCAAGCTGTTTTCTCGCCTCAGCCGTGGACAGCGTGTTCTGAGGTTTCGATGCGGGCACGGCAGGCGGCGTCGATTCCGCGTTCAGGGCGCAGCGGAAACCTGTGAAGGAGGACCGCCAGCCTTCATAGGCCCACCATCCCGAAGCGGTCCGGAAACTCAGCGGATCCTCATGGAGCCAGCTTGCGGCCTTCATCAATTGGAACTGGACACCGTGATGCGGCCGCACGTCGGCGACCCATTCGAGGACCTGCCCGCCAAAGTCCTCGACGCCCGCCGTGCTGCGGCCGCCAGCGCCGGTCCCCACGGGTCGCGTCTCCGGCAGCTCCCAGAAAATGCGGGCCGGGCGGCGCAACGGCACCGGCCCCGGCCAGTGCTGCCCCCAGGGGAAGGGGGCACGGTCCTTCGCGCCGACGGCTGCCTCCCATTCCGCCGCGCTGGGCAGGCGCTTGCCGGCCCATTGCGCATACGCGGCCACATCGGTCCCGCTGACGCCGGTGATCGGATGCTCGGCGTATTCCGTCGGGAACGTGTTGCCCCAGCGGCTCCACCACGAAGGCCGCTGGCGTCCAGTCGCCTCGACAAAGGCGAGGTATTGGGCATTCGTGACCGGGAACCGGTCGATCCAGAATGCCGCCAGTGCGACCTCATGCTGCAACAGGTCATCACCCAGCCAGGTAGGATGGCAATCGAAACGCTGAGCAAGCTCCAGCCGTTCCTGGTCGCTCGTGCCGACGATGACTCGCTGCGCCGGAATGAGCACCATGCCATTTTGCTGCTCAGCCATCGCTTCATGCGGGCGCAGGCAGATGGTCAGGATCGATGCGACCACGCAACATCGCACGCGGCGTCTGTTGTCACTTCGTTGGAACACCTGTAAACCTCCCTGTACATCTTCAGCGGTGCCATGCTTACGCTTGCGTGAGCATGCGCTCGCTTGTTAGCAAGGCATGTCCACGCCAGCGTGGACACGGCACCCGGCACCCGGTTTGTAGTGACGCCGTAAGGCGTTCGTGTCACGGCCATCCCCGACGCGCAGCGGCGCTGCAGGCCCGGCCGAGTTCTGTCGAAGGCGTCCCGCCTTCGAATCGCGGGCGGGACGCCCGCGACACGTTCTGTGAATGCCCTTACAGGCACACTGCAAACGCGGTTTGTCTATCGGAGCCGGGCGAAGGTGGCTTCCAGGGCTTGATCCAGCTCGTCCGGGGTGAGGGAGGCGGTCTGCCCGCTGAGGAACAGCACGTTGCAGCGCCCGTTATGGACGGGTTCAGGCTCGTACACGAGGACGTTCCCGGATGACATGTCGCCCCTCTGGCCGGGAATGTAAATGTATTCCCCGCCGTTGGGATCGGGACAGCGGAACGCGCGCGAGTTGCCGCTGAAGCTCATCAATTCCTGCTGGCTGGCCGGGAAGCCCTCGTGGCTGATGGCGTACATCTGCAGGTTCTGCCCGATGGACCGCAGGTTCATCTGGCACGACAGGCCGGCGGCCTTGTCCTGGGTCTTGATCATGGTGGTCGCGTACTGCTGTCCGGCCTCGCCAAACGTCTTGATGATCCAAAGGATCCCCAGCGCGAGCAATCCGAAGAAGATCACCGCCGTAATGACGTTGATGATGGTGCCGCCTTGCCTGCGGGTTCTTCGAGAACACCTCAGTGCGGCGGTTCCATCCGATGTCGGATGCTTCACGTTCATTTTGCAGCCGGACATAGCTCATCCTTTCACTGATGGACTCGGCCAATTCTACAGGGACCGTCGCGTAACATCAATCCTCAACTGCTCAGCGTGTGCGA